>JACCRC010000309.1 GCA_013813765.1 Deltaproteobacteria bacterium
GGCGACCGCGAGCGCCGCGAACCCCGACGCCGATGACGCGAGGCCCGACGCCGTCGGGAAGTGGTTCGTGCTCGTCACGCGCGCGCGAGTCGAGAGCTTTGCCTCGGCGCGGATCAGATCGAGGAACGACGAGATCCGCGCGGTCTCCTGCGGTCGCGCCGCGGCACCGTCGAGGATCAACACGTCAGCCGCAAGCGCGGGATCAAAGGCAACGGTGGTCTCGGTCGTCAACGCGCCGAGCGTCAGCGAGAGGGAGCCCGCTGCGGGCAGGTTGAGCTGCGCGTCGCGTTTGCCCCAGTACTTGACGAGCGCGATGTTCGCGCACGCGCGCGCGGTCGCGCTGCTCAAGCGCCGCCCCCGACGGTGGCCACGAAGCCGGTCACCCCCGCGTTCTTCCACTCGGTCAGGATCGCGTTCTCTCGCTCGCGCGGTGCGATCGCGATCACCGCTCCGCCGCCGCCGGCGCCGGTGAGCTTCGCGCCGTGGGCTCCGGTGGAGCGCGCTGCATCGCAGAGCGAGTCGAGCTGGTCGGTCGACACGCCGAGCCCGGCGAGGATCTCGTGCGCCTTGTTCATCGACGCACCGAGGCCAGCGAGGTCCTTCGCGAGCAGCGCGTTCGTGCCGGTGTCGGTCAGCGCGCCGAGCGCGCGCAGTCGCTTGTCGTCGGGAGAGGCGGACGTCGCATCGGCGACCTTGTCGACCATCGCCGAGGTGGTGCGGGGAGCGCCGCTCGGACCGACGAGCACGCGCAGGGGCGCGGAGGCGAACGAGCGAAGGCCAGTGGCCTTGCGATAGACGCCGATACCGCCCGCCTGCGCGAGCGCGACATCGACGCCACTCGCGCGTCCGTGCATCAGTGCCTCGGAGGCCGACGCCGCGGCGGCGATCTCCTTCGCGTCGAGCTTGCGCTTCGCGTGCGAGAGCATCGCGCGCGAGACGGCGACCGCGAGCGCGGCGGAAGAACCGAGGCCGGCGCTGTGCGGGATCTGCGCGTCACCGACGAGCGTGACGGTGGGACGGCCGACCCCGAGCGAATCGGTGATCGCGAGCAGCGCGCGAGAGACCGGATGATCGTCGCTGGCGAGGATCTTGAGGCTCCACGCCGGGATGTCGAGCCGCAGCGAGCCGCCGGCGGGCGTGGGGACCGCGGCCATCGTGACACCGCGATCGAGCGCGGCGGCGAGGGCAGGGAAGCCGTAGACGACGGCGTGCTCGCCGAGCAGGATGATCTTGCCAAGACCGATGCAGGTCATGGTGCCGCAGCCGGGGGGATGGGCAGGAGGTCGTCGAGGAACGCGCGCAGCGGCGCGCCGAGATGGCGCGGAGCACGCTTGAGATCCGAGGCGGCCGCGCAACCGGTGAGCAAGCACACCGAGCGGATCGAGCTGACGATCTGCGCGATGAGCTCGCGGACAGCCGCTTCGCCGCCTGCGCGCTGAGCGCGGAGCATCGGCGCGGCCATGCCGCCGGCGCGAGCACCGAGGGCGAGCGCGCGGGCGATGTCGTAGCCGCTGCGCATGCCGCCGGATGCAACGGTGACGAGACCGGCGCGCGCGCACGCGACGACGGAGACCGCCGTCGGGATGCCCCAGTCCCACAGCTCGGTGCCGAGCGCGGAGGCTGCACTGCCCTCGGCGGCGCGCACGGCCTCGACGGCGACCCAGCTGGTCCCGCCTGCACCCGCGACGTCGACGGTGTGAACGCCGGCGGCGAACAGCGAGCGTGCGGCCTCGGCCGACAGGCCGCAGCCGGTCTCCTTCACGACGATCGGCATCGGCGACGCCTCGACGATCCGCGCGATGCCGTCGCGAACGCCGCGGAAGTCGCGGTCGCCGTGGTTCTGGATCAGCTCCTGACCTGCATTGAGGTGGATCGCGAGCGCGTCGGCGCCGATCCGCTTCGCGAGCTCGATCACCCGCGCGGGTCCCATCGCGAGTGCCTGCACCGCGCCGACGTTGCCGAGCAGCACCACGTTCGGCGCGACATCGCGGACCTCGTAGGTCGAGGCGAGGTCCGGGTGCTCGTCCATGGCACGCTGCGAGCCGACACCGAACGCGACGCCGGCAGCCTGCGCTGCGCGCGCGAGATCGCGGTTGACGGCGGCGGCCTCGGGCGTACCGCCGGTCATGCCGGTGATGAGGATCGGCGCCTTGAGCGGCTTGCCCACGAGCTCGGTGTCGAGATCGATCTCGTCGAGCGACAGCTCGGGGAGGGCCTGGTGAACGAGGTGCACGTGCTCGAGCAGCGTCGACTTCGCGAACTCGGCGCGGCCCGACGCCGCGACCTCGAGGTGGTCGGCCTTGCGCTTGGTGATCGCAGGCTCGTCGGGCACTGGCCCGTTCATAACACTCAGCCGTAGATGGCGTACAGGATCGCGGCCAGGGCGCCGATCACCGCCAGCAAGAACCACGGATCCCGGAGCATCGCCTCGGTCGGGCTGTCGTCCTTGGGCCGCCACAGGGCGAGCGACAGGAACCGCAGGATGCCGAGCGCGACGAACGGCGAGCTGATCACCAGGCGATCACTGCCGAACATGCGAACCGTGTGCTCGTCGAACGTGTACGCGACATACGCCGCGCAGGTCAGCAGCCCGAGGACATACATCGCGATCTTCAGGTGCGGGAGCGAGTAGCCGAGCAGCGAGGCACGCGTCGACTTCGAGTCGCCGGCCTTTTGCGCCCACGCCAGCTCGTGAGCGCGCTTGCCGAAGCCGAAGAACGTCGCGAGGAGCGCCGTGCAGATCAGAACCCAGCCGGAGGCTGGCACCTGGATCGCGGCGGCACCGGCGAGCACGCGCAGCAGGAACCCGGTCGCGATGATGCAGACGTCGAGGAACGCGATCTGCTTGAGCTTCACGCTGTACGCGATGTTCTGCGCGAGATAGATCGCCGCGAACATCGCGAGCTGCCAGTGGATCAGGAGGCAGCCGCCGAGCGCGATCACTGCGAGCACGCCCGCCGAGATCAGCGCGGTCCGCTCCGACAGCTCACCGGCGGCGATCGGACGAAACTTCTTGCGTGGGTGGACGCGGTCCGACTCGACATCGCGGACGTCGTTGAACGCGTACACCGCGCCGGAGAGCAGACAGAACGCGAGCACCGCCGCGGCCGTCCTCCACACGTACGCGGTCTCCGTCAGGTGCTGTGCGAACACCAGCGGGGCCGCGACGAACACGTTCTTCACCCACTGCTTGGGGCGAAGCGTGCGGAGGAGGCCGAGCGTCGCTTTCACGTCGGTGCGCGGAGGCGTCGACGCGTGAACGCGAGCCCGAGGCCGACGCCGACGAGCAAGAGCCCGCCGACACCTGCGCCGGTCGCCGTCGACGAACAACCACCGCTGCTGCTGCTACCGCCCTCGGCGGGCTGCATCGTCGCACCGGCGCTGCCGCCCGCACCGCCGCCGGCGGGCGCCGGCGGGTCGTAGAGGAACTTCAGGTTGTCCTTCTCGTCGACGAACTCCTTGATCGCCTCGTTCGTGCACTCCGTCGTCTGCTCGCGCACGCACGTCGCGAACGCCTCTTGCTTGCAGGCGTCGGCGTTCGCGGGGGGGGCGGGTGCCGCCGCGCCCGCGCCGGCGCCACCCGTACCCGCTGCCGCAGCGGAGCCCGAGCCCGCATCTGAACCGGATCCTGCCGGGGCTGCCGCCGATCCGGATCCCGCCGCACTACCGGCACCATCACCCGGGGCGGGCGAGGCGCCGCACGCTGCGCTCTTCTCCTCGATGCAGTCGGTCGGCTCGTCGAAGCTGATCATGCAGTTCGACACCGCGATGAACGGCGCGCGACATCCTTCGCGCTCGCTCTCGACGCTGTAGTTCGCGCAGTTCGCGAGCTTCTTGATGACCGGCTTGCCGTCCTTGTCCACGAGCTTCTTCGTCTCGAACGTCGGATCGCCGGGTGCGAGCACGGGTTTGCCGTCGGGGCCGAGCACGGGCTTGCCATCGATATCGACCTCGGGCTCGCCCTCGCCGAGCACCGGGCGGCCGTCCTTGCCGAACACCGGCGACTGGTAGTCGAGCGGTGCACCCGACGCGTCGACGAGCGCCAGCTCCTTGACGAGCAGGATCGCGCGCTCGGGATGGAGGATGTCGCCGTTCAGCTGCTTGACCGTCCACTCCGCGATCGCCTTGTTCGCGCAGGTCTTCTGCTCGGCGGTCGGGGTCTTCGGGGTCGGCATGCAGTTGGAGACGTCGAAGAAGAGCTGCCGGCAGAACTCCATCTCCTTCTCGATCTCCTCCTTCGATTTGCCCTCTTCGGCCTTGGGCCGACACTCGGCGAACTTCCGGAACGTGACCTTGCCCTCGACGTCCTTGAGCGGTCTTCCGACGGCATCGACGAGCTGGATCTGGGCGATCGAGACCTTGCTCTCCTCGATGCCGTTCGCCGCGATCTCGACGAGGTTCTTCACCGGTGCGGTGCGCGCTGCCTCCGGCACGACCGTCAGCGATGGCACGTACGTGATCACGAACAACGCGACGATCATCGTGATCAGGAACGGGATTGTCGCCCACATGACCTCGGCGATCGGTTTGTTGAACTTCGCCGCCGTGAGGAACAGGTTCAGACCCACTGGCGGCGTGAGATAGCCGACCTCGAGGTTGACCAGGAAGATCACGCCGAGGTGGTACGGGTCGATGCCGTACGCGCGGGAGATCGGAGCGATCAGTGGCACCACGACGACGATCGCCGAGAAGATGTCCATGACCATGCCGACGATCAGCAGGAGGATGTTGAGCGCGAGGAGGAAGGCGACCTTGCTGGACACGTGTGACTGCGTCCATGCGACCAGCTTCTTCGGGACCTCCGCGTTGACGATGAAGTCGGTCAGCGCCGTCGAGCACAGGATGATGAGGAAGATCGCGCCGATCATCGCCATCGCCTCGGAGCTGATGCTCCACAGATGCTTGAGCTTGATCATCCGGTAGATGACGAGCTCGAGGAGGACGACATAGACGACCGTGAGCGCGGCGATCTCGGGGAGGCCGAAGCCGGTTGCGAGGCCGAGGATCACGCCGAACGGGATGAACAGCTCGGGTAGAACACGGATGAAGCTCGCGCCAAGCTCGCCGAGCGCGAACTTCTGGCGCGGCAGCTTCTTCACGACCGCGACGGCGACCGCGACGGCTGCGAGCATGGCGATGAGCACGAGGCCTGGGACCACGCCGGCGAACAGGAACCGCTCGGTCGCCCAGACCCCGGCCTTCTTCTCACCCTCGGACTGGATCAGCCCGTACACGGTGCCGTAGATGAACAGCGGCAGCGCGGGCGGGAACAGGAGGCCAACCGAGCCGGTGCCCGCGATCAGGCCCATCGAGAACTTCTGCGGGTAGCCGTTGCGCACGAGCGCGGGCATGAGCACGCCGCCGAGCGCGATGATCGTGACGCCCGAGGCGCCGGTGAACACCGTGAACAGCGAGCAGGTGCCGATCGTGACGATCGCGAGGCCGCCCGGCATCCAGCCGAGCATCGCGTTAGCGAAACGCACGAGACGGTCTGCGGTCTTCGCCTCGGCGAGGATGTAGCCCGCGAAGATGAACAGCGGGATCGTCGAGAGCACCTCGATCTCGTCGCGTCCGCTGGTGCCGAACAGCTTGTTGATCGCGCCGTCGAAGCCGATGGTGAAGCCGCGGGCGGAGAAGAACGTGCCGAGCGCGGCGGTCGCGAGCATGACCGTGAACAGCGGCGCGCCGCTGATGAACACGAGCACGAGCAGGATGATGAGTGCGGTCTCCATATCAGTGCCCCGACCTCATCCGCTCGGGCGGAAGCTTGTGGCGAAGGATGTAGTCGACGTCGATGATCGTGTGCAGCAGCGTGTGGATGATGATCAGGAACCCGCCGATCGGGAGCAGCCACGCGATGCGCACGCGGGTGATGAGCTTGTCCTCGGAGGCGAACTGCTGCTCGTTCGCGATGTTGTGGAACCCCGAGCGGACGAACAGGATCACCATGAAGATCACGAACAGGGCGAGGAACACCTTCAGAAACATCCGTGCCCGCGGCGAGAACCGGCGCGAGATCAGATCCATCGAGAGGTGCTTGGCCTGGTGACTCGCGAACGCTCCTGCGAGCATCGCGATCGTGAACGTGCCGGCTCGGATGACGTCATCCTTGAACGGCACGTGATAGTTCGCGAACCGATCGAGCAGGGCGTGGCTCGCTGCCGTGACGACGACGATCGCCAGGAGCGTCACGAGGGCCACCTGCTCGACCATGCCGATGATGTTGTCGATCCGTCGGACCGTCCCGGAGACCGGCCCGTCGTCGGGGTAGGTGAGGGGCGCGTGTAGATCGAGCTGGCTCGGTTGCGCCTCGATCACGTCGTGCTTGCGTGTCGGCGGAATATCCGCCTCCTCGACCTTGCCATCGGCCGACTTGTCGACGGCCTTCTTGTCGACGGCCTTCTTGGTCTTGGCCTCGGCGGCTTCATCCACCGCGGCCTTCGACTCCTTGGACCCCTCATCCTCGGGTTCGTCGGTCACCGGCCAATCGTAGGTGCTAGTGCGGACCCCATCAATCGGGGGTGCCGAAAAAGCAAAGACCCGGAAGCGGTTAGCCACCGGGTCAAAGCGTCAGTGAACGCTGACTACTTCTTGTTCTTCGCGCGGAACTCGTCGCGGTACTTGAGCACCGAGTCGAGATCCTCCTGCGAGTAGACCTTGCCGATCAGCCCCTTCTGCACCTCGAGCGCGTTCTTCGTGAACTCGTCGACCATGGCGACCGGCGTCTGGACGAGGGTGACACCCTTCTTGAGCATCGTCGTCTTGGCATCTTCGTTCGCCTTGCGGATCACCTTGCGCAGCTTCTTCGAGGCGGCGCGACCGATCTGCTCGACGGCCTTCTGATCCTCGGGGGAGATCTTCTTGAGCGACTCGATCGAGACGACCGTCGCGCCGATGGCGAAGCTCATCGGCATCGAGGTCATGAACTTGATCTTCGTGTACCACTGCAGCGCGACGGCAGCGACCGGCGAGCCGTAGGCGGCGCTGATGCGGCCCGACGTGAGGCTGGAGTCGACCTCGGGCACGCCGAGCGGCACGCCGTTGAGGGCGAGCTTCTTGAACATCGCACCGACCACCTGGTCGTCACCCCACTGCCAGACCTTCTGGCCCTTGAGGTCCGCGATCGACTCGACCTTGGTCTTCGAGAGGAAGTAGACCCAGCCGACCTCACCGCGGTCGTTGAGCTTGAACCCCTTGGCCTCGAAGCGCTTCTGGAAGCGCGGCCACATCTTGTCGGCGACGTAGTCGACCTCCTCGGCGGTCGCGAACAGCATCGGGACCTCGAGCACGCGGATCGACTCGTCGATCATCGCGAGTCCGATCGACGTGACTGCCGCGCCGTCGAGCTGGCCGAGCTTGATCTTGCGGACGAAGTCGCGCTCGTCACCCTGCTGGCCACCCTCGAAGTACTTCATGGTGACGCGACCGCCGGTCTTCGTCTTGATCTCGGCTGCCGCCTTGTCGAGCACCGCCATCCACGGGCTGCCCGAAGGCGCCAGCGTGGCGAGGCGGATCTCGACGTTCTCGGCATGTGCCGTCTGCGCGGAGAGCGCGAGGGCGGCGGCGGCAGTCAGTCCCAGAAGCTTGGTCATCATTGAAAGAGATCCTTTTCGTGAGAGAGATACCGCCGCGCCTTGCGATGCGCGACCTCGTTTGCAAGACGCTGCTCGGGCCACACCGACGGCGGGGTCTCGAGCACGATTTTCAGCTGGTCGTGGAAAAACTTGCGGTCGTTGTTCGCGAGACCCACGCGATACGCCATCAGCGTGCGCGCGAGCAGGAACTTGTTGTCGGTGACCTTCAGGGCCATCTCGAACATCGCCTTACCCTTGTCCGGATCGCCGCCCATCGCCTTGCCGCGGGCGGTGTGGATCATGCCGAGCGCGACGTACGGCAGCGCAGCGTGCGCCTTGTTCGCGGGCGCGCCCTTCTTCGTATCGATCTCGACAACGCGCTCGAGGATCGCCTGGACCGTGGGCAGGTACGCGATCAGCTCGATGCGCGTCAGGTTGTGGTTGATGATCGAGCCGAGCGCGGCGCCCGCGAACATCAGGGGGAACCGCTTGCCCTTGCCGGTATCGGCGATCAGCTTCGTGACCTTCGACATGTCGTCGTGGAAGATCTCTTTCTGCCAGCGACCGCCGAGCGTCTTCAGCGCGTAGTTGAGGCAGCGCGTGAAGATCTTCGTCGAGCGGTTGTTGTGATACTCGATCGCGTCGATGTCCTTTTTGAACTTCGCGACCTCCCAGTCGTCTTCGACGAACGCCGTGCCGTACTGGCAGTAGCCCTCGGTGAGGATCTTGATGAGGCGCTCGTTGTCGGGGTCGACGATCCAGAAGCCCTCGACGGTCTTCAGCGCGCCAGGGATCGCCTGGCGAGCCATCTCGTAGTCGGCTTCCTGCTGGAGGCTCGGCTGCGCGCGCAGCAGGACCTTCGAGGTCGTATTGACCGTGATCTTCCCGATGTCACACCCGGTGAGCGCGGCGACGGTGGCGAGTACGTAGGCAAAGCGCACGGATGGTCCCCCTTAAGACGTTGGCGGCGGCCCTGCATTCACCCAGGCCCGCGCAGTGTGGCCGAACGCTAAGTCAGCGAAAGGCGAGAGTCAATCGACCGCGCGAGTGGAGTACAGTCCCGGGAGCACATGTGGCGGGTAATGTTCGTGCTCGCGCTTACCGCCTGCGACGCGGGGCGGGGGAGGCACGAGAACCGCCGGGATCCCGGAGCGCTCGTCGTCGCAGAGGCCGCTGGTGTGATCGGTCTCGACCCGGTCCGCGTCACGGACAGCGAGTCGATCGAGGTCGGCGAGCTGTTGTTCGAAGGCCTCGTTCGGTGGAAGCCGGGAACCACCGACATCATCCCGGGTCTCGCGACGTCGTGGAAGGCCGTCGACGCGCTGACCTGGCGGTTCGAGCTCCAGAGCGGGGTCCACTTTCACGACGGCACGCCGTTCGACGCGGCGGCGGTGAAGTTCTCGTTCGAGCGCCTGCTCGATCCAAAGCACCCGAACTACCTCAAGGGCGAGGACGGCACGTACTGGCGCAGCCTGCTCGCGGACGTGGTGAGCGTCAACGTGATCAACGCGCAGACCGTCGAGATCAAGACGGGCCGGCCGTACGCACCGCTGGTCGGCGACGTCGCGATGTATCCGATGGTGTCGCCCACCGCGGTCTCGCGCTGGGGCGACAAGTTCAAGGACCACCCGGTCGGCACCGGCCCGTTCGCGTTCGAGAGCTGGACGCCGGGCGAGCAGGTCGTGGTGCGCCGGTATCCCGGCTACTGGAGCAAGCAGCCGGCGCTCGATCGCGTCGTGTTCCGCGTGATCGTCGATGCGCGGCAGCGCCTCGTCGAGCTCGAGTCCGGCTCGGTGGATATCGCGACGTCGATCCTCCCCGACGAGCAGTCCTTCGTCGAGCTCCACCCGGACCTCGTGCTCAAGGCCACGCCGGGCAACGACGTCAGCTACCTCGCGTTCAACACGCAACACCCGCCGTTCGACGACGTGCGCGTGCGCCGCGCCGCGAGCTACGCGATCAACAAGGAGCCGATCGTCAAGCTCGCGTACCAGGGCCGCGCGCTCGCGGCCGACGGTCCGCTGCCCCCGACGCAGTGGGGCTATCACAAGCCCGCGACCATCTACGGCTATGACCTCGTCGCGGCGCGCAAGCTGCTCGGCGAGGCGATCGCCGACGGCGCGTTCGATCCGAACAAGGTCTACAAGCTGTACTCGCTGTCGACGCCGCGCCCGTACCTGTCGCAGCCGGAGCGCGTCGGGCGATTCCTCCAGGCCGCGCTCGCGCAGGTCGGCATCCGCACGGAGCTCGTGCTGAAGCCCTACAGCGAGCACAAGCGCGCGGTCGAAGCCGGCGAGCACGACCTCGGCGTGTTCGGGTGGGTCGGCGACACCGGCGACCCCGACAACTTCCTCTACGTGCTGTTCCACTCGAAGAACGCGCGGGTCGGCGCCGCGCAGAACATCGCGTTCTACAAGGAGCCGCGCGTCGATGGCCTGCTCGAGGATGCGCAGGCCGCGTCCGACGAGCCGACGCGCACCGGCCTCTATGCGGCCGTGCAGGACAAGATCGCGGCCGATGCGCCGTGGGTGCCGCTCGCGCACTCCGAGCTCGTGGTCGCCGCGCGCGCCGAGCTCGAGGGATTGATCCTCTCGCCGCGCGGGCATCCGATCTACTCGTTGATCAAGCGCGCGGAGCCGCGGTGAGCCCATCGGACACGCCCGTCCCTGATACCGGGCGATCGCAGCGGTTCCGGATCCCATCGAAGGCGCCGTCGAACCCGCGGATCGTGAAGCCGGTGCCGCCGCCGAAGTTACGGCTCCGGCTGCGCAGCAAGATGGTCGTCGCGATGGCGTTTGCCGGTCTCGTACCGGTGCTGATCGTCGCGGTGCTCGCGACGCGGGTGATCCTGTCGAGCCTCGAGGCCGGTCTGCGCGAGGACGCCCGCCGCCAGCTCACCGTCGGTCTGAACCTCGTGCTCCGCGCGGTGGAGCGCATCGGCGACGAGTGCGTGCAGCTCTCGGAGTCGCAGGAGCTCGTCGCTGCGATCGATATCGGACCGCAGGCGCTCGAGGCGTGGATCGCGCACGAGGGCGCGCACGTGCCCTCGGCGCGGCTCCAGCTGATCGACGCGAGCGGCAAGCTGATCTTCGATCGCGTGCTCGGCGGCGCGACCGCCAGGTTTCAGGGCGTCGGGATCGAGGCCACGGATGCGCTCGTCGCGGCCGGGCAGTCGTGGACGCGCGGGGTGTCGCTGATCTCGATCGGGGACCGCGCCGTCGTGCGCGCGGTGTCCCCCGTGGTCGACGCCGGCCTCGCGCTGAAGGGTGTGCTCGTGCTGTCGACGCCGCTCGACGGCGACTTCGCCGACGGCATCAAAGGCGCGCTGTCGGCGGACGTGCTGATCGGCGGGCCCTCGGGTCTGCTCGCCGCGACGTTCCGCTCGACGCTCGGCAGGCGCGCGGATTCATGGCAGGTCGCGCCCGGCGATCGCGCGGAGGCGCACAAGGGACAGAAGGTGATCCGCGGTGTCGACCTCCCGACGGGTACCTACGAGATCGCGCTGACCGGGCTGCTCGACAAGGAGGACCGGGCGATCGGCGTGATCGGCGTCGCCGTCGATCGCAGCGCGCTGGCGGCCACCAAGCGCCTCGCGATCCGCTCGCTCGTCGCCGGTGGCGTGGGCGCGCTGGTGTTCGCGCTCGTGCTCGCGCTGTTCTGGTCGCGCCGTCTCGGTGCACCGATCGCGCGCCTGCACCGCGGTGCCACCGCCGTGTCGCGCGGCGATCTCGAGCACCGGATCGAGATCCCCGGCGGGGACGAGCTCAGCGATCTCGCCGCGGCGTTCAACCAGATGACCGTCACGCTGAAGGACAACCAGGCGCGCCTCGCTGCACGCATGCGAGAGATCGTCGCGCTCCATGACGCCGGCCGCGCCGTCTCGTCGGTGATCGATCTCGACAGCGTGTCGCGAAAGATCGTCGACGCCGTCGCGCGCACGTTCGACATCCAGCTGGCGGCGCTGTGGCTGGCCGAGGGTGGGGCACAGCCAAGGCTGCGTGCGTCCGCGGCCCGCGCGCGCCGCGCCGACGTCTCGAGTGCGCTCGCCACCGACGAGGCGCTCGCCGCCGCGGAGTCACTGCGCGCGCTCGCCGAGCAGGTGCAGAGGACGCGGCAGCCGATCCGGCTCGATCGCGCTGCCGACGATCCGGCGTACAGCGAGTCGGCGAAGAAAGCCGGCGCCCCCGGGCCGCTCGTCGCCCTCCCGCTCGATCGCAAGGCGCGCGTCGTCGGCGTGCTCGCGGTGGGCCGCGCCGAGGACGCACGCGAGTTCTCCGAGGCGGACTTCAATCTCCTGACGACGTTCGCCGACCAGGCGGGCGCGGCCGTGGAGAACGCGCTGCTGTATCAAGAGGTGCGCGAGGCCAGCGAGGAGCTCGAGAGGAAGGTGCGGCTGCGCACCGCCGAGCTGACCGCGATCAACCACGAGCTCGGCAAAGCGCTCGCGGATCTGCGCGAGACGCAGGCACAGCTGATCCTGTCGGAGCGCATGGCCGGTCTCGGTCTGCTCGTCGCGGGCGTCGCGCACGAGATCAACTCGCCGACCGCCGCGATCCGTGGCTCGATCGATGGCCTCGGTGCCGCGCTGGTCCGCGTGTCCCGTCACGGCGCGGACCTCGCGGCACACGCGAAGAGCCCCGACGTGATCCGCGCGATCACCGCGTACCTCGAGGCGACGGCGCCGACCCTCGCGGAGCGTCCGCTCACGACCGGGCTGACGGCGCGCAAGATGGCGAAGGAGCTGTGCGCGACGCTCGAGTCAGAGGGGAAGACCGGCGGTGCGTTCACCGATCCGCAGAGCCTCGCCGCGGACCTCGCAGATCTCGGAGCGACCGTGGATGACACGAAGGAGCTGGTCGAGGCGCTCGGTGCGGATCGGGCGCTCGCACGCGAAGCGATCTCCGCGCTGACCGATCACGTCTACCTGCACCGCACGTCCTCGACGGTGCGCCACGCCATCGGGCAGATCCAGCGCATCGTCGGTGCGCTGAAGAGCTACTCCCACCTCGATCAGCAGGCGACCCGCACCGCAGCCGATCTGCACGAGGGACTCGAGACGACGCTCGCGCTCCTGCACCACGCGCTGCGTGATATCGTCGTCGAACGACGCTACGGGACGCTTCCCAGGGTCCCGGTGTTCGTGGACGAGCTGAACCAGGTGTGGACAAATCTGATCCAGAACGCGCAGCAGGCGCTCGGCGGTAAAGGCGGCACCATCGCGATCGAGACGTCCGTCGTAGGAGACTGGGCCAGCGTCCGCGTGATCGACGACGGTCCCGGCGTCCCGGCGGATGCGCTGCCGCAGATCTTCGAGCCGTTCTTCACCACGAAGCCGAAGGGCGAGGGCACCGGGCTCGGCCTCGGGATCGCGCGGCAGATCGTCGACAAGCACGGCGGGGAGATGCGCTGCATGTCCCAGCCCGGGCACACGGTATTCGAGGTGCGGCTGCCGATCGATCTGTCGAAGGCGGCGACATGAGCCGCCGCGAGGTGATCGTCTGTGTCGATGACGAGGAAGGCGTGCTCCGCGTCCTGCGCGCACAGCTCGGTGCCCGGTTCGGCCACGAGTGCCAGATCGCGACCGCGCGATCCGGCGACGAGGCGGTGGCGCTGTTCGACGAGCTGTCGCGCGAAGGCGAGCAGATCGCGCTCGTGATCGCGGACCAGATCATGCCCGGCATGAAGGGCGTCGAGCTGCTCGAGATCGTCGACCGCCGGCTGCCAACGACCACGAAGATCCTGCTGACCGGTCAGGCCGGTCTCGACGCGGTGATCGAGGCGATCAACCGCGCGCACCTGAACCACTACATCGGCAAGCCGTGGGACGAGACGGCGCTCCTCCTCGCGGTCGAGACCCTCCTCCGCACGTACCGGCTCGTCAACGAGAACCAGCACCTGATCGCGTCCCTGCAGTCGAAGAACCAGGCGCTCCTCGAGATGAACCGCGAGCTCGAGGCGAAGATCCACGAGCGCACGCACGAGCTGGCCGAGGCGAACACACGGCTCGCGCAGTTGGCGGTGACCGATGGCCTGACCGGTCTTTACAACCACCGCCACTTCCACGAGCGCCTGACGCTCGAGGTCGAGCGCAGCCAGCGCAGCGGGCTTCCGCTCTCGCTGCTGATGCTCGACGTCGACAACTTCAAGCAGTTCAACGACACGTTCGGCCACCCTTCCGGCGACGAGGTCCTGCGCCAGCTCGCCCGCGTGCTCGCGGACACGCGCCGCGCGAACGACGTGGTCGCTCGCTACGGCGGCGAGGAGTTCGCGGTCATCCTCGTCGACACCGCGAAGTTCACGGCCGCGAAGGTCGCGGAGCGCGTGCGCGAGCGGATCAACGGCCACGACTTCTCCGAGGCCGCCCCGCGCGCCGGCCGGCTCAGTGCATCGATCGGTGTTGCGACGTTCCCCGACGACGGCGCCGATGCCGAGCACCTCGTCCGCGCCGCAGACACGGCGCTGTACGCGGCGAAGCGGGCAGGGCGGAACCGGGTCGTGCTGTCGAGCGAGGCGCTCGCGGCCACCCCGGCTGGCTGAGCGGAGATCGGCCGTACACGCCACCGTCGCGAAATGCTAGGTTCGGCGCCGATGAGCACCGAAGACATCGCGGTGATCGGGGCCGGAAGCTACGGCACCTGCCTCGCCGTGCTGTTCGGCCATCACGGCCACCGGGTGTGTCTCTACAACCGGAACCCGGAGAGCGCGCGAGAGATGGACGCGGCGCGCGAGAACAAGGCGTACCTCCCGGGGCACAAGCTGCCCGATTCCGTCACGGTCTCCAGCGATCTCGAGGGCTCGGTCCGCGGCAAGCGCTTCATCCTCGGTGTCACCCCATCCCACGGTATCCGCGAGGTGCTCGGCGCGGCGGCGCAGTGGATGGATCCCGACGCGGTCGTGATCAACGCATCGAAGGGGCTCGAGGAAGGCACGCTGCAGACGATCGACGCGGTGTATCGCGACATCCTGCCCGAGCGGATCGCGGCGCGCGCCACGTACCTGTCGGGGCCCACGTTCGCGGCCGAGCTCGCGGCAGGAATGCCGGCGGCGATCGTGCTCGCGGGCCGCGACAAGGACGCGACGGTTGCAGCGCAGGCCGCGCTGTCGGCGCTGAACTTCCGGATCTATGCGACCGACGACGTGCCGGGGGTGCTGCTCGGCGGCGCGCTGAAGAACGTGATCGCGATCGGCGCGGGCATCTCGGATGGCTTCGGGTTCGGCTCGAACACGCGCGTCGCGCTGATCACGCGCGGTCTCGCCGAGATCACGCGGCTCGGCGTGATGCTCGGGGCACATCCGCAGACGTTCGCCGGGTTGTCGGGCATGGGGGACCTCGTGCTCACGTGCTCTGGCGATTCGTCGCGTAATCGGCGCGTCGGTCTCGCGCTCGGGCAAGGCAAGAAGATGGCCGACATCCTCGGCGACATGAAGCAGGTCGCCGAGGGCGTGAAGACGGCGAAGGTCGCGAAGCAGCTCGCGGCGAAGATGGGCTGCAATGCACCGATCATCGACGCGATGTACTCGATCATCCACGAAGGCGTACCGGTCCGCGACGCGATGACCGTGCTGCTCTCGCGGCCCGCGCGCATGGAACGCGACTAGCCCATGCTTGGCTTCGTTCTCGACGAGATCTTTGGCGACGCGACCGCAGGGCACCGCGCACCGTCGGGTCATCCCGAGCGCCCGGCGCGCGCCGAGGCGGTGCGCGATGCGCTGCTCGCGGCCGGGATCGTGGGACGCGGCAAGCAGGTGGCCACGCGTTTCGCGACCGACGAGGAGCTCGCGCGCGTGCACGGGGGCGGGTTCCTCGACGACCTGACGAAGGCGGTGCCGGGCAAGACGGGCTGGCTCGACGCCGACACGTACTTCTCGCCCGGCACGTGGGACGCGGCGCGGATGGCGGCGGGCTCGACCTCGCAGCTCGCGACCGACGTGCTCGCCGGTGCGCTCTCGCAGGGCATCAGCGTCGTACGCCCGCCGGGCCACCACGCCACGCGCGATCGCGCGATGGGCTTCTGCTTGCTCAACAACGTCGCCGTTGCCGCGGCCGCTGCACGCGCGAACGGTGCGGCGCGCGTCGCGATCGTCGACTGGGACGTTCACCACGGCAACGGCACGCAGGACATCTTCTGGAACGACCCGACGGTGATGTACCTGTCGGTGCACCAATACCCGTACTACCCGGGCACGGGCGCACCCACGGAGGTGGGCGGGCCGAACGCAAAGGGCGCGACGGTGAACGTCGGGCTGCCGGGCGGCTCCGGTGATCTCGAGTACGCCGCCGTGTTCGATCACGTGTTCCTGCCGGCGATCGCCAAGTTCAAGCCGGATCTGATTCTCGTGTCGGCGGGGTTCGATGCGTTCCAGCACGATCCGCTCGCCGGCATGCGCGTCACGCACGAAGGCTTCGCGATGATGGCGCAGCGGTTGCGTGGGCTCGCGGATCAGATCTGCGGCGGCCGGATCGTCGCGGTGCTCGAGGGCGGCTACGATCTCGACGGTCTCGCGGGCGGAATGACGCGCGTCCTGACCGCGTTCGGCGCACCGGGCGCGATCCTCGCGAACACCGCGGCGCTCCCCGACAATCCGGTCGCGCGGGCCGCGATCGCGGGCACGCTGGCCGCGCACGCCGCCGCAGGGCATCCGATCCCGTCGATTGTTGCCTCCGGGGAGCAGGCGTGAAGCGGCACCAGACGGCGGACCTCGAGCCGATCCAGTTCGGTGGGCGCTACACGCTGCTGCGCCGGCTCGCGATCGGCGGCATGGCGGAGATCTACCTCGCGCGTCAGGCCGCGATGGCCGGGTTCGAGAAGGAGGTCGTGATCAAGCGCCTCCGCGCCGAGCTCGCCGATGATCCACGGATCGTCGAGATGTTTCTGGACGAGGCGCGGATCGGTGCGCTGCTCAATCATCCGAACATCGTGCACGTCTACGACGTCGACGAGCACGACGGCATCCCGTACATCGCGATGGAGTACATCGTCGGCGAGGAGCTCAACGAGCTGTGCCGGCGTGGCCTCATGCACGGGCGGTTCCTCCCGATCGAGCACGCGGTCGAGCTGATCCGCCAGGCGGCGCACGGCATGGGTTACTTCCATGCGAAGCGCGGCGCCGAGGGCACGCCGCTTCACGATCAGCCGCTCGAGATCGTGCACCTCGACATCTCACCGACGAACCTCCTGGTCACCCAGGACGGGACGATGAAGGTCATCGACTTCGGTATCGCGCGCGCGCGCGGTCAGCGGCAGCGCAGCGATGTGATTCCCGGCAAGCTCTCGTACATGTCGCCGGAGCAGGCGGAGCGGTCGAGCAACGGAAGCGTCGATCACCGCAGCGACATCTTCTCGCTCGGCATCGTTCTCTACGAGATCACCGTCGGGAAGCGGCTCTTCCGCGGGCCCGCCTCGGAGGTTGTCGAGAAGCTGGTGACGGCACAGGTCGAGCCTCCCACGTTCGCGCGCCGGAACTTCCCGGCAGCGCTCGAGGCGATCGTGATGCGCGCGCTCGAGAAGCACCCGGCGGATCGCTACCAGTCCGCGTATGACCTCGCCGACGATCTCGAGACGTTCCTCCGCGATGACCGGCTGCACTCGGGTCCAGTGCGCGTCGCTCGGTACCTCGACATGCTCACGCACGCGTCCGGTGGTCAGCGCCGGCCGGAGCTCGTCAGCGAGGCGGAGATCCGCCGGGCTGACGGTGGGGATGACCTCGACTTCGACAGCCAGGTGTTCGACGGCTTCAAGCCCAGCGAGGGCGCGCCGGGTCCCGAGCAGGCGCCCGAATGGGAGGATCCAGAGCAGCCAGAGGCCGATGTCGCGAAGGCGCTCGGCATGGAGCTCGCGGAGCTGCGCGCGCTGCGCACGCCGGTGCCGATGCGGCCCTCCGGGATGGCGGCGGTATCCGGCAAGGAGACTCCGCGCACGCCGTCCGCCGATGAAGAGCCGAGCGGCGTGACGAATCCGATCGAGAAGGTCGAGGCGGAGGACGCGCCGGTGCCGAAGAAGCAGCGCGCGGTGACGGACGAGGGTGACGGCGACCCGGGCGATGTCGACATCGCGACCGACGACGAGCCGCCGACGCAGCCGATCACGCCGACGCCACTGCCAGGGGCGATGAAGTCGCCTGCCTCCGGCGAACGATCCTCGAAGCCCGGCTTCCAGCTGACGCCGCCGAACGCGACTCCTGCGGTGTCACCCGCGAAGCACCCGCGCGCGCAGACGCCGGTGCCGGTCGTCGGATCGTCGTTGCTCGCGCGCTCGACACCGTCCCGACTGCCGTGGGTCCTGGTCGGTACCCTCATCGTGGCAGTCCTGGCGCTCGTGGCGTATATCGTCATGACGTGATCCGGTTCTCCCTGCTGCTCCTCTCGCTGCTCGCGTGCTCCGACGGCGATCGGTCCGCGAAGGCGCAGGCGACCGCGGAGCAGCCGCGGCAGCGCCGCGTGATCGAGCCCCCGGTCGGTGTGGTGCGCGCGCTGCCACCGCACGCGATCCGCGCGACAGGCGTCGGGCCCTACAAGCTCGGCGAGAAGCTGTCGGACCTGCTCGATCAGCTGCCATCGGGACCGCGCGTCGCGCTGTTCGAGGTGCCGGGTCTCCTTCACCGCAGCCTCGTTCGCGCCGAGGACGATGCAGTCCTGATCGGCGGCGAGCCGCAGAGCACGGCGACGTTCGTCGCGGTCGTCAGTGGTGAAGTCGCGCGCACCGAAACGGGCATCCACGTTGGCTCGAAGCGCGAGCAGCTCGGGCCCGTGTTCACCGCGCTCGATCGCGCGCATGATCCGCGGCTCGTGATCCCAGCCGCGCTCAAGAACGCGCGCATCGTCGTCGATGGAGGTCGGGTCTCCTCGATCACGATCCTCGCGGAGCCGACACCGGCGCCGGGACCTGCGACCACCGCGGGCGACTGCGTGCGGCCTGCATCGACCGAGAAGGCGATCGGCTCGTGCCTGACCATGACCGGCGAGCTGATCGAGGTCGGCGAGAACGAGATCACCATGCGAGCCCCAGGGTCCGAGAAGGTCATCGGGCCGTTCCGGGTCACGAACGTCCAGTTCGCGGTGCCGCTGCGCATGGCCGATGGTCGGGACGAGCTCGTCGTCGTCACGCGGACCGACGAGCCCCAGCTGCGGAGCTGGTCGCTCATCGCGTTCCGGATCGAGGCCGGCAAGCTCGTGAAGTCGATCGATCTGACGCCGCTGTATCAGGTGTCCAGCTCCAACGCGCGCTGGATCGGCGCGGAGGTCAGCGAGGTCGATCTGTACCTGGAGCTGTGGAACAACGCCGATGCGATCGAGGTCGGAGGTCTCCTCACCACCCGCCCGAGCGGCGGGGCAACACGCGATGTCGTGGTGATCTCGACGGTCTCCGTCGCCCACAAGCGCGGTAAGCCCGCAACAACCGACGCCGGAAGTGCGGAGACTCCCGACGCAGGTGCGCCGGTGCGGGATAGCAGCGCCAGCGGAAGCGCAGAACCGGCCAAACCCTGATACTCCGTCGGTGTCGAGGTGGTGTACCCCTTTGCCACCACAGGTTTTTTTCGGCACAATCACCGGACGTGTCGCGTCGCGTCCACAGTGGGGTCCAGCGGTGAAGTTTCTCTGCGACCGCTGCAAGACCCGGTACTCGATCGGTGACGATCGCGTTCGCGGCAAGATCCTCAAGATCCGCTGCAAGAACTGCGCGAACGTGATCACCGTTCGCGAGGGAATGACCGATGCGGACGCCGCGGATTCCGGACCCGCGCGACGCTCCAAGCCGACCACGATGTCGCCGCCGATCGAGACCGCGTCGCCTGCGCCGGCCGGTGCACTCGGCGCCGCGTTCGCGAGCGCGATGACGAAGCCGCCGCCTGCGCTCGAGGAGGAGTGGTACGTCTCGAGCGACGGCAATCAGTCCGGACCGTACTCGCTCACCGAGGCGCAGCGCTGGATCGGTTCGAAGGCGTTCGACGCTGACCTCCACTGCTGGAGCGAAGGCTTCGATGACTGGCTGCCCGTCGACAAGGTCAGCCACTTCCGCGGCCTCCGCAAGAAGCCGGCACCGCCCGCCGCGCCGCCGCCATTGCCGCGTGCCACCGGTCCGCAGCCCGCGCTTCGCGCACAGACGCGTGGACCCGCCGTCGAGGAAGAACCGAAGCCGCTGTTCGCCGCGACGATGGCGTCGCTCGAGAAGGGCGCTGCGGCCGCGGCAGCAGCCGGGATGGGAATGCCGGCGCCCCCGCCGAACGGTACGGGGCGTCCGTCGTCGACACCGCCGACGGGACAGTCGCGATATCCGGATCGGGCGTCGCCGATCGGCGGCACGCCCGCGATCCCGTCGATCCAGGCGAAGACGAATGGATCGGGACCGTCGCCGCGAATCCCGTCGCTGTTGCCCACACCGGCCGGTGCGCCCGCAAAGATAGCGAACAAGTCGGGCCCGGTTCCGCGCCTGGACGGCAAGCCTGCCGCGCGTCCGTTCGACGTCGGCGATCAGGCCGCGCAGATCGAACCGGCGCCGTTCGAAGGAGAGGCCCAGACGACGGCGGAGCCGGTCGCTTCGCACGCGAAGCGGACGGCGAGCGAAGCGAACGACGTGTTTGCGCGAGCCGCCGAGCCGGCAACGCCGGCGCCGCGCCTCGCGAACGCGCCGATCACGCCGACCACGGACTCCGACGACGACGACGACGACCTGTCGTTCGGCGAGGTATCGCGCGTCGTCAACCTCGCGGACCTCGCGAGGAGCGCGAAGAGGCCCGAGAAGAAGACGGATTCCTCTCCAGCGCTCTCGGCCGC
>JACCRC010000325.1 GCA_013813765.1 Deltaproteobacteria bacterium
GGAAAATACACGCTGATCCGCAAGATCGGCACCGGCGGTATGGCCGAGGTTTTCCTCGCGCGGACGATCGTCGCGCAGGGTCTGAACAAGATCCTCGTCATCAAGAAGATCCACACCGCCTACGCGCGTAGCCGGCAGTTCGTCACGATGTTCGTGGACGAGGCGAAGATCGCTCTCGGCCTCAACCACCCGAACATCATCCAGGTCTTCGACTTCGGTGCGGTCGGCGACACGTACTTCCTCGCCATGGAGTACGTCGAGGGCATGGACCTCCTGCGCCTGTTGCAGGAGGCCGCGAAGGCGCGCCAGCGCCTGCCCTACGGCCTGTCCGCGTACATCGTGCAGCAGCTCGCGAAGGGCCTCGACTACGCGCACCGCAAGACCGACGAGTTCGGACAGCCGCTCGGCATCGTCCACCGCGATATCTCCCCGCAGAACGTCCTGCTCTCCTGGGACGGCGGCGTGAAGATCGTCGACTTCGGGATCGCACGCGCACGCGACGTCCACGAGGAGCAGGGCGTCATCAAGGGCAAGTTCGCGTACATGTCGCCCGAGCAGGGGCGCGGCGAGCCGGTCGACTGCCGCTCCGACGTGTTCGCCGCCGGCATCGTGCTGTTCGAGCTCGTGTGCGCGCGCCCGCTGTTCCACGGCAAGGGCAAGGAAGCGCTCGAGATGGTGAAGTCGGGCGCGATCCCGCGGCCGCGCGACTTCGCTCCCGAGCTGCCCGAGTCGCTCGAGCGGATCATCCTGAAGGCGCTCGCGTTCCACCGCGCGGATCGGTTCCAGACCGCGCGCGACCTCCAGCACGAGCTCGGCCGCTTCCAGCTCGAGTGGGGCCAGAAGGCGGGCGCGCTGATCGACAGCGGCCACCTCGCGCAGGTGCTCTCGCAGCTGATGCCGGCGGAGCAGCGCGTCGTCTCGCCGCGGCCCGCGTTCGAGGGCGATCCGGGGCGGGTGAGAGCACCCGCATCGGAGGACAGCTCCCCCGACGACGAGGTGTCCGAGCCCGCGATCACGCCGTCGGGCGCGATCCTCACGCCCATGCCCGTCGCGCCCTCCGCACCGCTCACCGCGGAGAGCTTGCCGCGGTCGTCGCGTCCGCCGACGTCGCCGCCGCTGCCGCGCACGATGACGCGCGACAAGGAGCGCAAGCACGTCTACGTGCTGCAGGGCATCCTGCGCGGCATGACCTCGCTCGAGCGCAGGCTCGGCGCGAGCGGAGCGGCGCGCCTCGTCAACGACTTCTACAAGGTCGCGCGCGACGTGGCGTTCAAGCACGATGCGATTCTCGACGTTCCGCGGTTGCCGACCGACGGCAAGGACGTCCCGATCCCCGAGATCACCGCGTTCACGCCGGTGGCGGGCTCGGGCTCGGGCGAGACGACGATCCGCGTCGTGGTCGGTCTGCCGGTCGCGAGCGAGGACGACGCGGGCCGCTCGATCAAGCTCGCGCTCGCGCTGGTCGACGCGCTCGACGGCATCGGCAGCGATGTCGAGCCGGAGCTGCGCCTCGCACTCGCGGTCCAGCGCGGCGTCGCGCTCGTGCGCAAGCGGTCGAAGAACACGTCCAAGAATCCGCGCGAGACGATCTTCGAGATCGAGGAGGCCACCGCCGCGTTCGCGCACAAGCTCGCGCGGCAGGCGCGCGGTGCCGAGATCCTCGTCGGTGGTCGCGTGTTTCGCTCCGCGCGCAGCGAATGGAACTTCGAGGCACTCGCCGCGATCGACCTGCCCGATGACTCGCCCGGCGGGACGTCCGCGAGCAAGAGCAACGTCGACGAGGACACGGATCCCGGCGTCAAGCGCGCACGCGTGTACCGCCTGCGCGGACCGAAGGAGCGCGCGCAGCGGCTGCGCGAGCGGCGCGAGAGCAAGCGCCTGCACGGCCGCGATCTCGAGCTGAAGGCGCTGCGCGATGCGTGGCGCGACGTGCTCGTCACCAAGCGCAAGCGACAGATCGTGATCGTCGGCGATGCCGGCGTCGGCAAGCGCACGCTGGTGCGGCAGTTCCTCGAGGGCATCGCGCGCGAGGAGGCGGTGATCATCCGCACCACCGGACGCGTCGGCACCGCGATGACGCCGTACGGCGTGATCGCCGACCTCGCGCGCGACGTGCTCGGGCTGGCCGAGGAGGCCGAGCCGCACGAGGTGGAGCGCCGCCTGCTGCGCGCGATTCCTCTGGTGTTCGCAGGCCACGAGACCTCGCGCGAGGCGCGTGCAGCGCTGCAGATCTTCGGGATGCTGCTCGGGGCGAAGGGCGCGGCGCCCACCGCCGACGTCGACGCGGACACCCGCCGGCAGACGCTGCTCAATCTCTTGAACAAGATCGAGCAGAAGCTCGAGGGCGAGAAGCCGATCATCCTCGTCGGCGAGGACATCCACTGGACCGATCAGGACAGCCAGGAGCTGTTCGCCGCGCTGCTCAAGGTCGACACGCCGCGCCCGATCTTCGGCCTGATGACGAGCCGGCCCGAGCCGCGGATCCTGAAGCTCGCGAAGGAGCTCGGCACCGAGCTGGTCGTGCTCGACGAGCTCCCCGAAGCCGCGCGACGCGAGCTGCTCGCCGAGCGGTTCGTCCCCGGCCACGACATCGACGAGCTCGTCGAGCAGATCGTCACGCGCGCCGGCGGCAACGCCTTCTTCATCCAGGAGCTGCTCGACACGCTGATCGAGCGCGGCATCGTGGTCGCTGACGGCGACGAGGGCGAGCACCCGGGCCTGTTGCGCTGGGAGAAGCGCGACGCGCCGATCCACGTGCCGTCGACCGTCGAGGATCTGATCCTGACGCGCATCGATTCCCTGCCGCAGGGCGAGCGCGACGTGATCATCCACGCGTCGGTGCTCGGCCGTCACGTGTCCGCAGCGCAGCTCGCGCAGCTGCTCGGCCATCCAGTGCGCCTCGAGCTCGACGAGCTGGTGCGCCGCGGCCTGCTCTCGCCGCAGGACAGCGAGTACCGGTTCAAGAACGACATGACGATGACCGTCGCGTACGGGCTGATCCCGCTCGAGGCGCGCATCCAGATGCACCGCTCGGTCGCGGCGCGGATCGCGGGCGCGGCCAGCTATCGCCAGGGCCAGGACGATGCGCTGATCGCGCGCCACCTCGAGCTCGCGGGTGACGAGCTCGCCGCGGCAGATCGCTACCTGCGCGCCGCGACGCACGCCGTGGAGCTGGGCGGCAATGCGGACGCCTTCCGACAGCTGAGCCGTGCACTCAAGCTCTTGCCCGCGACCGACCACGAGCGGCGCTTCAACGCGCACCGCCTGCGCGAGGAGATCCTGCGCCGCCTCGCGAAGCGTCCACAGCAGCTCCGCGAGCTGCACGCGCTGCGCAAGGAGGCCGAGGCAACGGCGGACCCGAGCAAGCTCGCCACCGCGCACTGCGCGCTCGCGCAGTTCTACATCGACGTCGGTAAGGCTCCCGCCGCGCTCCGCGCCGCGGCCCCTGCCCTGCAGTACGCGCGCGATGCAAAGGACACGCTGCTCGAGGCCGAGGCGCTGCGCCTGCGTGCGGCGATCTCGCGGCTCGTCGGCAACGCGGAGGAGTCGCTGCGGCTCGTCGAGCAGGCGCTCGCGCTCGTCGACGCCGCCACCGCCGGTGGCACCGAAGCGGGCCGCCCGTCGACACCGATCCTGATCACGCGCGCGACGATCCTGAACCAGCGCGGCACCACGCTGTGGAACATCGGCCGCCTCGAGCAGGCGATCGAGAGCTACGCCGAGGCGCTCGTGATCTACCGCGCTGTCGGGATGGGCCGGCACGAGGCGCGCGCGCTCAACAACATGGGCATCGTGTTCGCCGCACTCGGCGAGTACGAGGAAGCGCTCGCGCACTACAAGAGCGCGCTCAAGATCGATCAGGCGCTCGGCGATCGCTCGAGCATCGCGCTCAAGCTCGGCAACATCGGCCAGTGCTACTCGGATCTCGGCGACATCGACAAGGCCGAGAGCTACCTCGGCAAGGCGCTGAAGGTCGCCGAGCAGACCGGCGATCTGTCGGCCGCTGCGGACGCCGCGGTTTCGTGGGGCCAGACCAAGATGCAGCGCGGCGACACGAAGGCAGCTCTCGCCCTCTTCGAGCGCGGGCTCTCGCTCGCCACCGAGAATCGCGAGCGCTACCAGGAGGTCCGCGCGCTGCAGTACATCGCGCTCGCGCACCTGACCGCCGGCGATCCGCCGGAGGCCGCGCTCGAGATGGCGCGCTCCGCGACGGACTGGGCGCGCAAGATGCCCATGCTCGTCGGCATCATCTACGGCCTCACGTTCCAGGCGCTCGCGCTCTCGCGCCTGCAGCGCCACGACGAGGCGATCGCCGCAGTCGACGAGGCCGTGCAGCACCTCGAGGGCGCGCGTCCCGAGGGCGCCGAGCACGTGTACCGCTGGCGCGCGGAAGTTCTGGCCGCGGCCGGGCGCACCACCGAGGCGCGCGCCGCTGCGAACCGCGCGATCGCCGAGGTCGATGCGAAGGCGGCCAAGCTCCGGGATCCCGAGCTGCGCCGTCACTTCCTCGCGAGCCGTCAGCGCGCCGTATAGCGCTGACGGGCATCGACTTTTCCGAGTGCGCCACGACGCCGCACCGGCCGAGGCGTGCAATTCCACCGCGGATCTGCCAGGGTCCGCCCGTGGCAGAGGCCGCGACATCCATGTCGGTCCGGGGCAAGAAGCTCCTCGGCATCATGCTCGCGATGTTCATCGTGCTCGGGGCATCGTTCGCGATCCCGATGTTCGCGTGCCGCGCTCCGGATCCGAAGCTCGACGATCTCGGCACCGTCCCGGCGTTCACCCTCACCGACAACACGGGCCAGGTGTTCACCGAAGAGGCGCTTCGAGGCCACCCGACGATCATCGATTTCGTGTTCACGCGTTGCGACACGATCTGCCCGGTGGTCTCCGCGCGCATGCAGCGCCTTCAGGAAGGTCTCCTCGACCGCAAGGCCGACTCCATCAAGCTGATCTCGATCACGGTCGACCCCGCGCACGACACGCCCGAGAAGCTTGCGGCCTACGCAGCGCGGTTCTCTGCGAAGCCCGAGAAGTGGCGCTTCCTGACCGGGCCGACCGACAAGGTCCGCGCGCTCGTCGAGGGCCCGTTCATGAACTCGATGATCAACGAAGGGCTCACGCCGTCGGGCGCGCCCGCGATCTCGCACAACGGTCACTTCGTGCTCGTCGATGGCGACCTGAAGATCCGCGGAGTCTACGACTCGGCGGACGTCACGCGGATCGACGAGCTCAACCAGCACGCACGGTACCTCGCGCGGGTCGGCGAGGGCCGTAGCTACAAGTTCGGCAAGTAGCTACAATCCTCCGCGGTTGGCGCAGATCCTCTACATCGTCCAGGTCGTCCTGGGGATCGGGATCCTCTACTGGGGCGCCGAGTGGCTGATCCGCGGATCCGCGCAGGTCGCACGCGCGTTCGGCGTGAAGCCGCTGGTCGTCGGGCTCACCGTCGTCGCGTACGGCGCGTCGGCACCGGAGCTGGCGGTCGCGACGAAGACCGCGCTGAGCCACCACCAGCCGATCGCGCTCGGGACGGTGATCGGCTCGTGCGCCGCGAACATCTCGCTGATCCTCGGCCTCACCGCGCTGATCCGCCCGCCGACGATCGACGGCCGGATCATCCGTCGCGAGCTCCCCGTGCTGCTCGGCTCCGCGATCGCGGTCCCGCTGCTCCTGCGCAATGGCGTGCTGTCGAAGCTCGAGGGCGGCATCCTGATCGGCTGCGCGGTGCTGTTCACGATCGTGACGCTCACGGTCTCCGCGCAGCTCGATCCCGATGACGAGCTCGAGGACGAGACGCGGCGGGCCGAGGAGAGCGCCACCACGCTGAGCGGCAAGGGCCGCCCGAAAGCGTCGCGCGCCGGCGCAGCGATCATCACGATGCTCGGCCTGCTCCTGCTCGTCGTCGGCAGCGATCTGTTCGTGCGCGGCGGGCGCGGCCTCGCGAGCGATCTCGGGATGAGCGAGCGGCTTCTCGGGCTGACGGTGATCTCGCTCGGCTGTGCCCTGCCCGAGCTGATCGGCTCTCTGGTCGCCGCGGCGCGGGGTCACTCCGCGCTCGCGATCGGCTCGGTGATCGGCTCGAACCTCCTGAACGTGTTCCTGGTCCTCGGGATCACCGCGTATCTACAGCCGATCCACATCGGCGCGCGCATGCACCTGGTCGAGCTGGTAGGCCTGGTCGCGATCACCCTCCTCGGGGTGCTGATGATGCGCGGCTCTCGAAAAATCACCCGGTTCGAGGGAGCGATCCTCGTGGCTGCGTATGTCGCTTTCATCGTCGCTTCTACCCTGTTGTGACGCCTACTTGGGCCGAGACGCGAGCACCGCAATGAATGCGCATCTGCCGTATCAGCCCACGCGAGCAGGAGACAGAGGCACCCCGTAGCAGCGGATCCCGGCGGCCCGTTACAACGCTCGCCATGAAGCGCACCTTCGCCCTCGTGGCAGCGCTGACCACGGGGATGGTCAGCATCGCGGTTGCCGAGAACCAGCCGAACTTCTCGGACGCTCCGAACAACCCGTTCGTCGTGCCGGCCCAGCGCCCGCAGGCGACCTACCGCTTCATCGACCCGGGCCTGCCTTCGCTGGAAGGCGAGGACGGCGTCTCGGCTGCCGGTGGCGTGTCGAACGTCATCTACCTCAACAACTGCAAGCCGAACGGCTGCGCGATCACCCCGGGCGGCGACAGCTCGATCGCGAACCGCTCGAGCATCCCGGACCAGGCGTCCACGGTGCAGCCGTTCGCGTACTCCGACGCGGTCTGGCAGCAGGTCGTGTCCTGCGTCCGCGCGACCTACGCGTCGTACGGCGTCCAGATCGTCACCGACCGCCCGGCGAGCGGCAACTACCACATGGCGATCGTCGCCGGCGTTCCTCAGAACGTGCAGATGCAGCAGGGCGTCGGCGGCGTGTCGCCGTTCTCGTGCGGCTACATCCACAACGCGATCTCGTTCTCGTTCGCGAACGTCTACGGCGGCAACGTCGACGACATCTGCTGGACGGTCGCGCAGGAGACCGCGCACTCGTGGGGCCTCGACCACAAGTTCGATAACAAAGATCCGATGACCTATCTGCAGAGCGGTCCGTCGCGCAAGGCGTTCCAGAACACCTCCGGCAGCTGCGGCGAGTACCAGGCGCGTGCGTGTCAGTGCGGCGGCAGCACGATGAACAGCCACATGGACATCCTCCAGACGTTCGGCTCGAGCACGCCGACGCCGCCGACGGTGAACATCTCCTCGCCGAAGACCGGCGAGAACGTTCCGCTGGGCTTCCCGATCCGCGCCGAGGTCATCGACGACATCGGCGCATCGAAGGCCGAGCTCCGCATCGACGGCAACCTCGTCTCGACGCTGAACAACCCGCCGTGGGTGTGGAACGCGCCGGCGTCGGTCGGTCAGGGCATGCACACCATCAAGGTCACGGGCTACGACATCAGCGGTACGCCGGCCGAGGCGAGCGTGACGATCACGATCGGCGCCGCGTGCAAGACGCCGGGTGACTGCTCGAGCGACACCGACACGTGCGTTGATGGTCGCTGTGTTCCCGGCGAGGGCACGACCGGTGGCCTCGGCTCCACGTGTACGAAGAACGAGGAGTGCAAGTCGGGTCAGTGCGGCATGGACGGCGCGGGCAACGGCTACTGCGTGGAGAACTGCAACCCGGAGATGGACGGCTGCCCGGGTAACTTCGATTGCATCGCGTCGGGTCCTTCGGGCGGCGTTTGCTGGCCGGGCGAGGGCGATGGCGGCGGCTGCACCACGAGCTCGGACTCGGGTGGTGTCGCATTCCTCGCGCTGGGTCTCGGTGCGCTGCTGATCACGCGTCGCCGCAAGAAGTGATGATGGCGTTTCGCTGAGTTGTCCCGGTCTCACCAGAGACCAGGACAAGACAGCCGATTTCGCTAGGTTGGCTCGGGTAGCGCGCGATAAAACAGTCGGCCATGAATCGACCGTTGTTGTGGACTCTGACCACCGCATCGTCCCTGGTGCTGCTCTCGGGACTGGCTGCGGCGGAGACGTCGCTGACCTCGACGGTCACCCCGTCGCAGGGTGACTCGATCATCGAGGACTCCACGCCGGCGCCGCTCCTGGAGCGCCCGCGCAGCGTGATGGTCTGGACGGATCTCGATCCGGCGACCGTCTCGCCGGTCGTCAACACGAACAAGATCTACCTCAACAACTGCAAGCCGAACGGCTGCGTGATCCGCTCGGGTCAAGCGAGCTCGATCGACGGTGCGAGCTACCAGGGTACCTGGGGCATCAGCGGCACGCGCACGCTGACGGCGTTCTCGGCGAGCGACGCGGTGTGGACGCAGGTCGTCGACTGTCTGAAGGACGTGTTCGCGCCGTTCAGCGTCGAGATCACGACCACGAACCCGAGCCCGGCGCCGCACTTCGAGATCATGATCGCCGGATCGCCCACCGACCTCGGCATGAGCAATGGCATCGGCGGCGTATCGCCGTTCTCGTGCACGCCGTACATCCCGAACTCGCTGGTGTTCGACTTCCAGAAGGTCTGGGGCAGCAACGTCGAGGAGATCTGCTCCACCGCCGCTCAGGAGATCGCGCACTCGTTCGCGCTCGACCACGTCACCGACCCGAGCGACCCGCTCACGTACAACCCGTTCAACGGTCGCCGCAAGTTCAAGAACGCGCAGCTCCAGTGCGGCAGCGACTGCCAGGGTGGCCGCTCGCCATTCGGCGAGACCTGCACCGGCGTCACCCAGCAGAACCATCCGTGCGCGTGCGCGAACGGCTCGACGATCCTCACGAACACGCAGAACTCGGTCGCGACGATCCAGGCGCTGTTCGGCACCGGTACGCCGACACCTCCGGTCGTGAAGATCACCGAGCCCAAGCTCGGCGCGATCGTGATGGCCGGCTTTCCAGTCAAGGCCGAGATCACCGATGACAACGGCGTCGGCCGCGCAGAGCTCTACGTCGACGGCGCGCTGGTCACGATGATCGGCGGGGCACCGTGGGTGTTCAACGCGCCCGTCTCGCTGATGAACGGCACGCACAAGGTGAAGGTCATCGCGTACGACGTGTTCGGTACGTCGGCCGCCGCAGAGGTCCAGGTGGTCATCGGCAAGCCGTGCAGTGACAATGGCGACTGCCCGACCGATACCGACGTCTGCCTCGGGGGCCGTTGCGTGGCGGGCCCGGATGCCGTCGGCGGTCTCGGTGAGACGTGTATGTCGGGTCCCGACTGCAAGAGCGGCACGTGCGCGTCGGACTCGACCGGTGCGAAGCACTGCACCGAGAGCTGCGTGCTCGGCGAGGGCCAGTGCCCCGATGGCTTCGGTTGTCTCGAGTCCGCGCCCGGTTCGGGCGTGTGCTGGCCTGGTTTCGATGATGGCACCGGTGGCGGGTGCTGCAGCGCGAACAGCAACCCCGCGGGGCCGCTGTTCCTCGGAGGTGTGGTGTGCGGAATGATGGTCCTTCGTCGTCGTCGTCGTCGTTGATCGTGCGGTCCACGGTCGGCGTCGTTCTCGCGCTCCTGCTGTCGGCTGCCTCCGTTGCGGCCGAGCCGGTCGCACGCCCGCAGGCAACGATCCGGTGGTCGCGTGACTCGCTGCCGCCGGCCGCAGCGGTCTCGTCGCGCATCATCTACGTCCACAAGTGCCCGCTCGTCGGTTGTGTCATCCGGCCCGGCACGAATGACTCGCGCACCGATACGTCGGACATCCCCGACCAGCAGGTGGTGATCTCGCAGTTCAAGCAGACGCAGGCCGTCTGGAACAAGATGATGGATTGCGTGAAGGCGACGTACGCGCCGTTCAACATCACCGTCACCGATGTCGATCCGGGCAACGTGCCGCACTACGAGAACATCGTCGGTGGCAACAGCGGCGCCGAGCTGCACCCGGACTTCGCGGGCGCGGGCGGTGTGTCGCCGTTCACCTGCGCCGAGATTCCGAACTCGGTGTCGTTCACGTTCGATGTCTACGGCGCGGATCCGGACCAGCTGTGCTGGACCGTCGCGCAGGAGACCGCGCACTCGTTCGGTCTCGAGCACGAGTACAACGCGAACGATCCGATGACGTACATCTCCGGCGGACCCTCGATGAAGCGGTTCCAGGCGACCGAGTCGCGGTGCGGAACGTTCCAGGCCGAGGACTGCCGCTGCACGAACAAGCCGACGCAGTCCTCCTACAAGATGATCGCTGCGATGTACGGCCCCGGCGCAGCCACGCCACCGACGGTCTCGATCCGATCGCCCGTCAGCGGCGTCAAGGTCCAGCCGAAGTTCGTCGTGCGGGTCGCCGCGATGGACGATGTCGCCGTCGAGCGCGTCGAGCTTTACATCGATGACCTCGACACCGGCGTGCGGGCGACGACCCCGCCGTACATCCTGACCGCACCCGACAACATCAGCGACGGTCCGCATGTCGTCGAGGCGCGCGCGATCGACGTGCAGGGCGTACCGGCGAGCGCGACGATCGACGTCGAGATGGGCCCGCCGTGCACCGCCTCGAGCGGATGCGAAGGCGACGATGTCTGCGTGATGGGCGTGTGCCTGCCCGGGCCCGATGTGCCCGGCGGCATCGGCGATTCGTGCACCGCGCCGACCGAGTGTTTGTTCGGGCGCTGCGAGGGGCCGGCGGCGAACGAGAAGAAGTGCGTCGCCGAGTGCGACATGAGCGCGGGCTCGTGCCCGAGCGACTTCTCGTGTGTCGCCGCCGGAGCGAGTGGCGTTTGCTACTACAACGGCGCCAGCGGCGGATGCTGCAGCGCCGGCAGCGACCCGACCGGACCGGTGCTGCTCGCCTCGAGCGTGCTCGGCCTGCTCGCGTTCCGCCGCCGCCGCCGCTGCTGTCGATGAACGCGCGGCTCTACGCGCACGCGATCGTCACGGCGGACACGCTCGAGGGCAAGCTCGTGCCTCCCGGCGAGCTCGTGCTCGAGGATCCCGAGCCAGCGCTGCGCCTGTCCGCGCCCGGTCGTCCCGCGAACCTCGCGATCGTTGCAAGCCGCCACGCGAAGGTGCCGCCGGTCGCCGGGATGAGCGATCCCTCGCAGCGCGCGCGCATCCTCCACGCGCTCGCGAACCACGAGCTACAGGCGATCGAGCTGTTCGCGTGGGCGGTGCTCGCGTTCCCCGACGCTCCCCTCGCCTTTCGCCGCGGCCTCGTCGCGATCCTCGCCGACGAGCAGCGCCACCTGAACCTCTACCGCGAACGCCTCGCTTCGCTCGGCACGTCGTTCGGCGATCTGCCCGTCACCGGCCACTTCTGGAACAAGCTCGATCACCTCGGCTCACCTCTCGAGTTCGTGTGCGCGATGGGTCTGACGTTCGAGAACGCGAACCTCGACTTCGCCGGCGACTACGCGACCGCCGCGCGCGCGTGCGGTGACCACGCGACCGCGGCCGCGCTCGATCAGGTGCACGAGGACGAGATCGCTCACGTCCACTTCAGCTGGGTGTGGCTGCAGAAGCTCTCCGGCGACCGCGATCCGTGGGAGGCGTACACCTCCACCGTGAAGTTCCCGCTCGGGCCCCGCCGCGCGCGCGGCGCCGTCCTCGATCGCGACGCGCGCCGCCGCGCCGGGTTCAGCGAAGCCTTCATCGACGCGCTCGACGCCGTCTCGCCGACCCGTCCGTCCGGCGAGCCGCGATAGCTGGTGTCCGGGAAAATGGGGTCCGACCCCATTTTCTGCGCACGATGCGCAATAAAGGGGGTCCGACCCCATTTCTCCAATGCCTGATCCGTTTCGCATTCACGCGAACCTCGATGCCGAGGCGCGCTGGGCCGGTAGCTCGCTGCCGGCCGCCGTCGCGACGCGCGTGAGCTATTACGCCGCGCTCACGGCGGCGCTCGCGCCGGACAACGCGGACGTCGAGGTGTGGGCGCCGGCGGCGATCGATGCGACGCGCATCCAGTTCCCCGTCACCATGCAGGTCGGTGCGCCGCCGCGCGCGGAGCTCGTGTGGGCGCCCGAGGCCGCGAAGGCCGCGAACGATCGGCGGCTGGCGACGACGCTCGCGGCGGAAGCGAACATCGGCGTGCCCGGCGCGCGACTCATCAACGAGGTCGCGGAGCTGACGATCGAGGGGCCGTGGGTCGCGAAGGCGCCCTGGACCACGGCGGGGCGCGATCGCTGCCACGGCGAAGGCGCGCCGACGGGCGAGCAACGCACGCGGCTGACGAGGTTGCTCGCCGCGCACGGTGCGCTCGTGCTCGAGCCGTGGCTGCCGCGCGCGTTCGATGTGGGCGTGTGCGCGATGGCGATGCCGGGCACCGGCGAGGTCGCCGCGCCGCACGGCCTCATCACCGATGCGCGCGGCACGTTCCTCGGGATCGATCTTGCACCGCCGCCGCTCGCAGACCTCGATCGCGCGCGCCTCGTGCAGTTCGTCGACAGTGTACGGACGCGCATTCCGTACGCGGGGCCGATCGCGGTGGATGCGTTCGTGACGACCGACGGGCGGCTGTGCGTCTGCG
>JACCRC010000340.1 GCA_013813765.1 Deltaproteobacteria bacterium
TCGCCGGCGCGGTCGCGGGAGGAACGAGAGGCGGCGCTGCCGCCGGCGTCGCCGGTGCAGGCGCCACGGCCTTCGTCGCGGGCGCCGTGGCGGGCATCCGCGCGAGCGTCGCCGAGCGGCGCATCGCGAACACCGCGAGCTGCGACTGCGGATGCGCTGTCGCAAAGCGATCGTACTCGGTGCGCGCCTTCGCGTAGTGCCCCGAGCGATCGAGCGCGCTCGCGAGCTGGAACCGCGCATCGTCCTGCTCGACATCCGCGGCGACGGCGGCGGACAGGAACTGCGTCGCCTTCTCGAGCTGGTTCGCCTTCGCGTACGCGACGCCGAGGAAGTAGCGCATCATCGACGCGCGCGCGCCGGCGGGCTCACTCACGAGCGCGGCCTCGAGCGGAGCGACGACGTCGCCGTAGCGGCCGGCCTTGAACGACGCTGCCGCCGCCTTCAGCGCGGCGTCGACCTCCATCACCTGCGTCTCGTGCGCGCGTGCGGCGAGCACCGCGCGCTCCGTTCGCGACAGCGGGAGCTCCGCGAGCGCTGCGAGCTTGCCGGCGGCCTCGCTGCGCTTCCCGGCCTCGAGCAGCTGGTAGACCTCCCACGCGCGGCCATCGGCGGCGTCGCGGGCGCTGGTCTTCACGTACAGATCATCGGCGCGCTTGACGGCCTGATCGCGCTCGCGCTGCGCGGAGTCGCGGGCCTCGACCAGCTCGTTCGCTCGGCTGCGATAGAGCATGTAGAAGCCAGCGCCGACCAGCAGCGTGAAGATGAGATAGGCGACGAACGAGTTGAGGTTCGCCCACTTCGCACGCCGGCGCTGCTCGGTCACGAGTGCGCCGATAGAGTCGGCCAGCTGGGTGACCTGGTGCTGGGTCTTGCGGCCCTGGGCCCCCTGATCGTCGAGCCGGCGACGGAGCGCCTCGAGCAGCGCCCAGCCCTCGGCATCGGCCTGCGAGGTCGGCTCGGGAGCCGGCTCGGGGTCGGGCTTGGGGAGGGGCGCAGCGCTCACGGCCCGTGTTTCACCCGGCACGGACGCTAAATCAAGTCCGTTCCACAGGTTGAAGGTCCCAGGTTCCCCAGGTACAGTGCCACCGCTCGGGGACTGCGCCGATCGTCCGGCAAGCGCTGAGCGAGGTACCACACGACCCATGACCCTGCTCTACGACTGGCTGAAGAAGGCCGCGAAAGCCCAGGGCAACAACAAGGCGGTCGTGTACCGCGACAACTACCTCTCGTGGCGCGGCTTGCTCCACCGGGTCGATCGTCGCGCGCAGGAGTTCAAGAGCATGGGGATCAAGGAGGGCGCGTGGGTCGGGCTGATGCTCGGCAACGTTCCCGACTTCGTCATCCTCGCGCTCGCGCTCTCGAAGCTCGACGCAGCGATCGTCCCGATCGACCCCACGACCGGCGGTCGCGAGCTCGAGCTGATCCTCGCCGCAGCGCCGCTGCGTGCCCTCGTCACGCGCCCGCGCGGCAGCGAAGGATCGATCTCCGCGAACGGCACGAGCGCTCCGGTTCCGCCGAGCACCCTGCCCCGCGCGCGCGTCGCGCGTCCCACCGCGCCGCCGCCGCGCGATGCACTTCCGAACACCGTGCCGGCGACCGACGCCGCCGAGGTTCGCCGTCGCCTGCAGGGCACGCTGCTTACTTGTAGTGTGTACAAGCGCAACCCGCCGGAGCATGGCGTCGAGCCGATCGCGGTGCTGTTCACCGCGGACTCGCTCGGCGATCCGAAGGGCGTGCTGCGCACGGACAAGAACACGATCGCGGCCGTCGACCACGCGGTCGCCGCGCTCGGCATGAGCGACAAGACCCGCGTGCTCGTCGCGGTGCCGCTGTTCCACGCCTATGGCTGGGACCTCGGCTTCCTGCCGACGCTGAAGCTCGGCTCCACGATGTTCCTCGAGGAAGAGATCAGCGCGCGCCGGATCGGCAAGCTCCTGCGCGAGCACGACGTCGACGTGCTGCCCGGCACGCCGTCGATGTACGCGGAGCTCTCGAAGCTGCCGACCGCGAAGAAGCTCGAGGTCAAGACGCCGCGGTTCCTCGCCGCCGGCTCGCGCCTGGATCAACTGGTCGCCGACGAGTTCAAGGAGAAGTACGGCGTCTCCGTGCTGAGCTCGTACCACTCGACGGAAGCCGCCACGGTCACGCTCGAGGATTCGGGCAAGTACCCCACGACCGTCGGCAAGTCGATCGATGGCGTCGAGGTCAGGATCACCACGCCCGATGGGAAACCAGCCGCGGCGAAGGAGGGACTGATCTGGGTGAAGAGCAAGACGCTCTCGCCCAAGTCGATCGGCCCGTTCGACGAGGACAAGGAGCCCACGTCGCGTGCGTCGGGCATGGTCGCGATCGGCTCGATCGACAAGTCCGGCTGGCTGCGCACGGGTGACCTCGGCAAGCTCGACAAGAGCGGGCGGCTCCAGATCACCGGCCGCGAGGACGACGTCGTGAAGGTCGACGGCAAGCGCGTCGCGCTCGGCGAGGTCGAGGGCTGCCTCGAGTCATTCCCGAAGATCAAGGCAGCGCAGGCGACAGTCGTCACCGATCCGATGGCCGGTGCGATGGTCGTCGCGCGCGTCGTCACGAAGCAGAAGTGCGGCGCCGAGGAGATCATCGATCACTGCGCGCGCAACCTCGCACCGTACAAGGTGCCGAGGCGCATCGAGTTCTGCGAGACGATCTAGTTGATCACGACGAGCTCGCCGGCATCGTGCCCGCAGAAGCGCGCGTTGAGGTCGTACTTCGAGCTGCACACCGGGCAGATCCGGGCGATGACACCCGCCGGCTCGCTGGTCTTTGCACGGCTGCGCGGCCGCGTCGCGTTGTAGACGGGGAATGGCACCAGCTCGTTGCCGTCGTGCGGACAGCTGCGAAGGCCCGGCTCGTATGCGCGGCGGCACGCCATGCACACGAGTCCTGCGGATCGACCGAGCGAGCGCGCGGCGCCGAGGTTGCCGCCACCGAGCATCTCCTCGGGCGGGACTAGTCGACGGGCGTCGCGCGTACAGTACGTCATGCCGTGGTACTCGGTGCGGCACGTCGGACACACCATCGCGCTCGACGTCGCGACTGCGAGGCCACCGCCTCCTCCACCGCGAATCATCGCAGGACGCGCGCGCGACGGTGCACGTGGTGCGGACGGCGGCGCGGCTGACATCGGCAGCAGCGGAACCTGGTCGGTGGTGTGCGCGTTCGCCGGCGTCCTCGCGCGGCGGCGAAGGAGCACGACCATCGCGACCAAGCCGATGATCACGAGAGCGAGCAGCCCCACGACCACCACGAGCAACGCATGCGAAGTGATCGGCGCTGCGGCTGTCGATGAACTGAATACGGTCATCGACGAGCCCTGTCTTCAAAAGCTAGCAACCACCCTCAGATCGGTCAATGTGGAAATCTGCCCTCACCGTCGACGCCGCATGTCCAAGACGGTGATCGGTGGGGTATGAGTCGGGGCGTGCCCGACCTGGTGATCGGCGGTCGACGAGCCGGCGTCTCCCGACCCTGGCGAGCGGGTGTGATCGCGCTCGCGATGGTCGGCGTCGCGCTGGTCGTCGGATGGTTCATCTATCGACGATCGGTCAGTTATGACGTGCCGAGCGGTGAGGTCTCCGGAGCGGTCACCTCGGTGCAGAGCGCACCCGGCGCCGCTCCGGCACTGATGTACGGAACCTCGTCGCTGACCTGGGTGGGCGGCCTGCCCGTCCTGCGGCTCACCGGCGAGGCACACGCCATCGGTGCGGCGCATGGCCGCTTGCTTGCACCTTGGCTGCCACCGGTCGTTGCCGCGGCGATGCCGTCGATCGAGCACACGATCAACGATGACGGCGTGCTCGGCGGCACCACCCACGGGATGCGGCTCGCATGGCGCTGGCGCTTCATCGACGACGGCCTGGTCGACCAGGATCGCCGCATGGTCGCCGGGATCATGCGAGGGGCGGAGGCGAGCGGGGTGGATTTGTCGTTCACCGATCTCGTGCGCGCGCAGGCGGTGCTCGACGTCGGCGTGGCGTCGCCGCGCACCGACGAGGCCGAGCAGAAGAGTCTGGCGCAGAGCCTGACCGTGATCGGTCATCAGGCGCAGGCACCTGCGCGGGTGTGGGTCGGTCGGACCTTCTCGCTCCCGGGGCTGGACGACGGCGGCGATTCAGCGATCCCGGTCGTGACCATCGCGCGGCCCGAGGGGCGGATCGCGTGGGCGGGTGTGAGCTGGCCGGGCCAGGTCGGCGTGGTCAGCGGCGTCAACGCACAGGGGATCGCGCTGATGGTCAATCCGGTGCGCACGAGCGACGTGCGGCCCACGCGGACCGCGCGGCCGGTCGCGCTCCTCGCACGTACGGTCCTCGAACAAGCGAAGACGCTCGACGAGGCGGTGAAGTTGATCGAGACCACGCCCACGCTCGGCGCAGCGGTGATCGTGGTGGTCGACGGTACGAGCGGCACGTGGGTGCTGGTCGAGCGCACGCCGAGCAAGGCGATCATCGAGCGCAATCCAAAGAGTGCCGCGCTCGGCGACGTGCTCACCACGAATGCGCTGTCGAGCGATCCGGAAAACGATCGTGCGCGCCGCATGCTCGCCTCGCTGCACCGCGTGGATCGCGCCGCGAAGCTCGTGCGCAGTCCCCTGCCGGATGTCGCGGCAATGGCCGCGGTGCTGCGCGATCAGCGCGCGGTGGATGAATCCGTGCGTCCGAGCGGGCACCGCGGCGTGATCGATGATGGCCGCGCCGTGCACTCGCTGATCCTCGATCCCGCGTCGCTCGAGCTGTGGGTCACCGACCCACGCGCAGGCGGCCGCATGCGCGCGTTCGATCTGCGGCACGAGCTGCGCGGCGAAGGTGATCGCGCCGCGCCGTCCGCGGATATCCCCGCCGATCCGGCGCTCGATCCCGATCGCCTGCCGAACCTCGTGGCCGCGCGCGCCGCTCTGCGTGAAGCGCGCGGTGCACTGAACGCCGGCGACCAGGAGCGCGCGAGCGAAGCCTGTGCACGTGCGCGCGTACGTGCACCCGTGTTGCCCGAAGCACTCGAGCTCGAGGCGATGATCGCGCAGGCGAGCGGCGATCTCGCGAAGGCACGCGCCGCGTTCCAGGCGTGGCTCGACGGTGGGCCCGACGATCCGAAGGGCGAAGAGCGAGCACGCGCCGCGCTCGCGCGATGAACCACCGCTCAGCGCATGACGAGCGCGAGCACCGCGCCGGCCGCCGCGCCGAGCGCGAGCAAGCCGACGACCCACCAGATCCACCTCGACGAGCTCTGCGGCTGCATCTGCACCTGCGGTACGTGCTGGTGGAGCTGCGAGACCGACGCCTGCGGATACTGCGGGTTCGACTGCGGCGACACACCGCTGCCCATCGACATCGGCTGACCGAACCCTGGCTGCGGCGTCGCGAGGTACGGCTGGTCCGTCATCGGTCCGCCCATCATCGGGCCCTGATTGTGCGAGTGCTGTTGCATGTGCCCCGACATCTGTGGGCTCATGCCGGGCAGTCCAGGCTGCGACTGCGGCTGCTGTTGCTGCGGCATTGGCGGCGGCGGAAGGTTCGGCATGTCACCGCGGCGCGTCTCGAGCAGATCCGGTCCCGCGAGGCGACCGGAGCTCGTCGACGACGACGGCGCATGCAGCTCCGAGCTCGTGTGCGTGATGACCTCGGTCAACGCGAACGACAGCGCCGTGACATCGGGGTGGCGGTTGTTCTTGTCCTTCTCGAGGCACTTGAGGATCACGCGATCCGCCGCCGCGGGAAGGTTCGCCTTCGGCAGCGCCGTCGACGGCGGCTGCGGCGTCTGCTTCAGCTGCGCGGTGATCAGGCCGGCTGGGCCCTTCGCGTCGGGGAACGGGAGGCGCCCCGTGATCATCTCGTACGCCACGACGCCGAGCGCGTACACATCACTGCGGCCATCGAGTTGCTTGCCCATCAGCTGCTCGGGCGACATGTACTCGAGCGTGCCGAGCGTCTGACCGGTCGCGGTGAGCTGCGGCGATTGCGGATCGATCGAATCTCCGCGCATCACCTTCGCGATGCCGAAGTCGAGGATCTTTACGAACTCGGGATTTCCCGGCCGGCTCTCGAGGTAGATGTTCTCCGGCTTGAGATCGCGGTGAACGATGCCCTGCGCGTGCGCCTCGGAGAGCGAGCTGCACATCTCCGTCAGGATCTTGAAGACGCGCTTCCACTCGAGCGGCGCTTGCTCGTGAAAGATCTGGTGCAGGCTCTTTCCCTCGAGCAGCTCCATCGCGATGTAGAGCGTGCCGTCGGGCGTCTGATCGAAGTCGTACGTGGTGATCGTGTGCGCGTCGCGCAGGTTGCAGAGCACCATGCCCTCGCGCCGGAAGCGCGCGACGAGGTTGTCGTCCTTCGTCATCTCCGGGTGCAGGAGCTTCAGCGCGACCTTGCGTCCCGTCGCGAGCTGCACGCCGCGGTACACCGCACCGAAACCGCCCTCGCCGATCTTCGACTCGACCTTGAACCGGTTGTTGAGGACCTGGTTGATGTAGATCTCGTCGCCGACCTTGGGCCGCGCCTTCGGAGCCGGCCGCGGTTGCTGCGGCTTGGGGGCAGCGGCGGCAGCAGCAGGCGCACCCGCGCGGGCGGCCTGCGGTGCGCCGCTCGCGGGCGTGGTAGCTGCTCGCGGCGGCCCGTTCCGGATCTGCGGGCGCTCCTGGGGCGCCGCGGGAGCAGCGGCCCGTGCCGGCTGGAGGCGGTACCCGCACACGCCGCAGAATCGAGCGTTTGGCTCGAGCGACGAGTTACACGACGGGCAGTTCATCCCGATTCGAATTTTCGCAGAAGTTCTCGTCCACCGCACGCAAGTTCGCGGGAAATCTGGACTACCCGAACCCCTAGCAACGGGCGACCAGGATCACGATCAGAACCAACGCGATCGCCCCGAGCGCGGCCACCAGCTTCCACGGTGGCTTTCGCGCCTCCACGGGAGCGGGAAGCAGCGCTTCGATCGCGGCATCGTCACCGACGAACATCCGGATCCGCGGGCCTCCGGGACCGAACTCGATCGATACGGGCACCGCCTGCGCGACCGGCGCTTCGGTGATCCGGTGACCCTCGACGTAGGTTCCATTGGACGAGCCGAGATCCACGAGCACCCAGCCGGCATCGACGCTTCGTAGCTCCGCATGGCGCGAGCTCGCGTCGATGTCGCGGTGCGGATCGAACGAGACCTCGCACTCGGGATGGCGCCCGAACCGGACGCGCGTACCCGCAGGAAATTCCTGGCGCTGGCCGCGGCGGCTACCGGCGATGTGGTCGATGACGACCCGCACGGCAACACTCTATCATCGGCCACCCAGCCACCACGCGATCGCGCACCCCAGCACGATGATCGGCGCCAGCCAGAGCAGCATGTTTGGGCCCTGAAGCCGCTTGCGCGCCGGGCCTTCCTCGGGCTCGACCGGCAGCTCGGTCGCGGGGACCCGGATGCCGATCGACGACCGCATCACGGCGTGCTGGCCGGTGACCGGGATGCTCGGCGGGATCGACGCCTGCGGGATGCCGATCCGGGCCGCGAGGCGGCGCGCGACGTAGGACGTATCGGTGAGCGCAGGATCGCCCTCCTTCTGCGGGTCGAACTCCATGAACACCGGCAAGTCGTCGTCGCCCTTCGGTGCCACGAGCCGCGTGCCGTCGACCTTGCACACGATCGCGGTGATGTTGTCGGTGCCGCCCGCTGCGCGCGCCGCGGCGACCAGCAAGCGCACCGACTGCAGCACGTCGTGTGGCTCGGAGAGCAACAGCGCGATCGCCGGATCGCCGACGAGGCCGTGGAGACCATCGCTGCACAGGAGGATCCGATCACCCGCGCGCAGCTGGGTCATCGAGAGCGATGGATCGACGTCGTCGCCGACTCCGAGCGCCTGCAGGATCGCGCCTCCCGCGCTCGCGACCTCGCCCGCCGAGTGCCCCGCGGCGATCAGCGCAGACTGCAGCGACTGATCGCGCGTGACCTGCACGAGTGCGCCGGCGCGCAGCACATACACCCGCGAGTCGCCGACGGTGGCGACGATCAACCGATCGCCGATGACACCGGCCGCCGAGAGCGTGGTGCCCATGCCGCGCAGTCCAGGTTCCTTGCACGCGAGCGCGTGGACGTCGTGGTTCGCGACCCGCGTGGCGCGGCGCAGGAGCCGGGCGAACACCTCCGGATCGGCGGTGGCCGGCGTGTTCTTCATCTCGCGCCACAGCACCGACGCTGCGAGGTCTGCGGCGATCTCGCCGCCCTCGGTGCCGCCCATGCCGTCGCACACGACGAGTAACGGCCCGCGATGCACCGCCGCGGTGAACGCCTGGTCCGCGAGCTCGACCTTCATCATCGCGTCGAGATCACCGACGAGGAGTAGGTCCTCGTTGTGCTCGCGCACCTCGCCGATATCGGTCGCCGCAGCGATCACGACGGAGAGAGCGGGAGCGGTCTCCGCGCTCACTACTTCGTGAGCTCGATCCGCAGGAGTTGGTCACCCATCCGCACGTGGTCACCGCTCTTGATCGCCGTGGGTCCGGTGATCCGCACGAACGTTCCGTTGGAGCTCCCGAGATCGGTGATCTGCGCCTTCTTCCCGTCCCAGGTCACCGCGGCATGGCGGCGCGACATGAACGCGTCATCGCGGAACACGATGTCGCCCTCCTCGCGGCCGAGCACGATCTCCTCACCCGCGAGGTGGCGCACGTCGCGATAACCGCCCGACGGCACGATCTGCACGAAGCGTCCCCACGGCTCGCGCGGGGGCGATCCGAACAGCGCGACGCCATGGCGGATCAACGGATGGACCTTCGTCTCCTCGGGGTCGACCGTCTCGTAACGCAGCACCTCGCGCCCGACGAGGATCGTCATTCCGTCGACGAGCTCGACCGGAAGGTCGGCCTTCTTGAACACGCCGTTCAGCGTGTCGAGCGAGTGGACCGTCACGCCCTCGGTGCCGCGCTCGAACCGCGCGTGCTGGCGCGCGAGAAAGCGATCGTCCTCGAAGGCGATGTCCGCACCGGAGCGCCCGACGACGGAGTACTCGCCGGCGAGCGTGAATCGCTGACCGTCACTGCCGTCGCGATTGACGAGCACCGCAGTTCCCCACGCGGGACCGGCAGCGGCCGACGGTGCCGGCTCCGGCGCGACCGGCCGGCCCGAGGGTGGTGCGAGTGATCCGGCGCGCACGCCGTCGGTGGCGAGCGTGGCGAGCATCGGATCGATCGCCGGATTGCCGATCGGTCGAGCACCCGAGGCGGCCTGCCCCCCGCTGCTACCAGGGCCGCCGCCACCGCTCGACGGTGCGCGCGGGCGCGGGTTCTGCCCCGGATCCGTCGGCTGCATCGCCTGCATGTGCAGACCACACTGCTGGCAGTAGGCGAAGCCAACGGGCGTCGGCGTGCCACAGCGCGGGCACGTGATCATGTTGATTGGTGCACTGACGGCCGCGGGCTTCGGAGACGATCCCGATGCACCCGTCGGCGGCAACATGCCAGGCGCCGTCGATGGCAGCTGCCCGGGGACAGGAGCCATCCCTCCCATCTGCGGCGGGGGCGAGAACGCAGGAAGGGAGTGCGGCGGCGCCATGTACGGCGGGGGCATCATCGGCGCACCACCCATCATTCCCATGGCTCCACCCGAGGGCGGCGCCATCATCGGCGCACCGGCGGGGGGAACCAGCGGTCCGCCCCCTCCTCCGCCCGGCAGCGTGCTCGCCGCGACCGCGAGTGCGCTGCCGCAGCTGCGGCAGAACTTCATGCCCGGCGGGTTCTCACCGCGGCACACCCCACAGATCGTGGGCAACCCCGGCGGCGGAGTTGCGGTCTGCACGAACTGTGGCGCTGCTGGCGCCGCCAGCGAGCTGCCGCAGTTGAGGCAGAACGACGACCCTGCCGGGCTTTCGTGGCCACACATCGAACAACGCATCGGACCCCTCGGTATGAACCGTTCACGAGTGTCTCAACAACACTCGGCGATTTGAATGGCGCGGGGCGGGTTTGCAACGCAGCGGGCGACTTGCTAAGACCGCCCGGCTCCGTGGTACGCAAACTCGCTCACCGGTTCGTGCTCGTAGGCGTACTCGCGAGCGGCCTCGGGGCCGGTTGCGTCGAGTCGGCAGTACGCACCGCCCCGTTCCGGGTCCGCCCCGACGCCCCCGAGGCAGGCAAGCTCGCCGGCCCGTTCAACGGCCGCGTCGTCGACGCCACGACCCACGCCCCGGTCGCTGGTGCGCTGGTCTACGGCGCCTGGACCCTCGAGCGCGGCACCGCCCTGCCCGAGCCCGCCGGCTCGCGCGAGTTCGTCGGATCCACCGATGCAAACGGCGGCTATGCGATCCCGGAGCTCGCGTCGATCCCCAAGGGAACGCGCGTCACCGAGTTCACGGTCCTCGTCTACAAGCGCGGCTACATCGCGTACCGCAGCGATCGCCGCTTCAATGATCTGGGTATCCGCCTGGACTTCGCGCAGAAGGACAACCAGGTGCTGCTCGATCGCTGGCGCAGCGATCTTTCGCACGCGCGTCACCTGCGATTCGTTGGCAGCGGCACCGCGGTCGCCGCGCTCACGCAGTGGGAGCTCGCCGACGCGAGCGCCGAGCTCGACGGCAAGCGCGCGCCCGGCAGCGAGGATGTGCGTCCCGGCCGTGGCGAAGGCCAGTACGTCGTCGCCGCGCAGCTGTTGACGGACACCGACATCAAGGCCCGCACGAAGTACGACGGCGGGTTCGAGACCGGCCCGCTGTCCGACGAGCCCGACACGGCGACGTACTCGTCGCAGCACTTCAAGGCGCTCGGTCGTCCCGAGACGTGGGACGTAGCGATCCGCCTGTGGCGCCTAGAGCCGGGCAAGGCGCAGGAGCGCTACGAGGAGCTCGGCACGCAGCTGCCCGGTACCGTCGAGAAGGATGACATCGGAAGCCGATCGTTCGTCGCGCTCGAGAACGACATCCGCGGCGTCGGCTTCCTCGATGCGCCGCGCGGCGTCGTCGTCCTGCTGACCTGCGGCACGAACCAGTGCTCCAGCGCCGACGACGCAGTCGCGCTCGCGAACATCGTCTACGGCCGAATCAAGGCGCTGCTGCCGGTCACCGGGGGTGGCAAGTGAAGCGACTCGCTGCGCTCGTGATGGTCGCCGCGCTCGCGGTCTCCGCTCGGCCCGCCGATGCGTGGGAGCCCGAGACCACGCACGCGGGGCTCGCCGAGCAGGCCGCGCTGTCGTCGCGCCTGCACAAGCGCCTCGTCACGCTCGGATTCACCGGCGGACTGTTCGAGCAGCTGACGATTCCGCCCGCGGATGCACCGCAGCTGATCGCCGCGCTCAAGCTGCTGTCGCCGACACATGGCTCGGTGCCCGATGCGCGTGGTCGTCAGGTCGCGCTCGCGTGGCTCGCCGCCGGTGCTGCGCTCGCGGACATTCCGGCCTCCACCGCCGCGAACCACTTCTACGATCCGCAGACGAAGAAGGGCTGGGAGGCACCGGATCGCGGCGTGCTCGCAGGCTTCTCCGACAAGATCCGCGAGTCCGTCGGACGCGCCGCCCTGCCCGCTCGCGGCATGCCAGCGCCGGACTGGGTCACCGCGAAGGCAAATCCGTTCAACCTCGAGGCCTTTCTCGGTCAGTACGCGAAGGCCGTCACCGCGAAGACGCCGGGCGAGCGATCGCGGCACATGGCGGCGGCGCTGATCGCTGCCGGCGCCATGCTGCACACGCTCGGCGATCTCGGATCGCCCGCGCGCGTCCGCGGCGACGAGGCGAGCCACCTCGATCCGATGGGTGGCGGCCCCGACGATCTCGGCTCGCGGTTCGAGCGGATCGCAGCGCTCGCGTACGGACGGCTCGGCGTGCCGGGTCCGTCGCGGGTGATCACGCGCTCGCGACTGCGCGAGTACTTCACCGGCGCGGCGCAGGAAGGCGATGGCCTCGCCGACATCATCTCGCGCTCGCACTTCTCGCCCGCGACGCTTCCGCACTCGACCCGCGTCGGCGCGGATACCAAGCCGAGGCTCTCGCGCCCGCAGCCCGCACTGCCGCCGCGCCTGAATCTGATGGCGGCGAGCCGCGACGACGGCACCACGCTGCGCGACAACAAGGGCACCTGCCTCGCTCGCTACAAGGTCGACCGCGGCGTGCTCTCGTTCTTCATCGACGACGAGTGCATGCTCGATCAGGTCTCCGCGATCCTCCCGGAGGTCGCCGCGTACGAGACCGGCATGCTCGACTTCCTGCTGCGCGGCGATCTGACGATCGGCGTCAGCGATTCGATCACGATCTCCGGCAAGGGCCTCGGCGCCGGAACGGTCGAGGTCCTCGTCGAGGATGACCGCGGCGTGCGCACGTCGCTCGGCACCTCGCAGGTCCCCGGCGGCAACGACGAGCTGTTCCGCGTCCCGACTCCTGCCGGCGGCGCGCGCGTGCTGGCGGTCTACCGTGGTGCCGATGCGGCCGGCGAGCCGATCGTCGCGGTCGGCGCGATGCCGCTATCGCGCTAGAGTCGCCTCCGGTCATGGCGAAGAAGCGGCGCGACGACGAACACGGGCTCGATCGCATCCTCGGCATCCTAGATGCGGCGCCGCCGGGCCTGCACGATCTCGATCCACCGGGACCCGATCTCCCGAAGGGGTTGCCCGAGCCGTTGATCGAGCTGTATGCGCGGTGTGATGGCGGACGGATCTTCCTCGACACGATCGAGATCGCACCCGCGCGCGATGTCACGATGCCCACGCCGGCCCGCTGGCGATTTGCGACGATCGAAGGCGATGCGATCTCGATGGATCATCGAGGCAAGATCTGGCGCAACGACGAAGCGCTCGACGACGAGATCTGCGACGGCACGCGGATCGACAAGTGGCTCTCCGGCGTGATCGATGCGACCGCCCTGCTCTACGACGGTGATGGCGAGTTCGCGGAGGACATCTTCGACGAGGAGGGCGAGCTGCTCCCCGCCGTGCACGAGCGCCAGCTGCGCGCGCACCTGAAGCGCGATCCGGCAGCACCGGGCCCGCGGTGGCGGCTTGCCCACGCGCTCCTCGCGCAGGGCGCGACCGAGGATGCGCGCAACGAGCTCGAGCAGGCAGTCGCCGATGATTCCGCGTTCGCGTGGGCCTGGCTCGATCTCGGCCGGATCAGCGAGCGGCTCGGCGACATCGGCAACGCGCTCGACGAGATCCGCATGGCGGCGGAGACCGCCGAGGGCGTCCAGCACGAGCAGGCCGGCTACTTCTGGGCGCAGCTCGCGCGGCTCGCGAGCCTCACCGGTGACGAGATGCTCCGCGCGCAGGCCGCGACGAAGACCTCGCTGCTCGCGCCGACGCTGAAGGCAGCACAGCTCGCGGGTGCGCGCGAATCGCTCGATGCCGGCGACACGGCATCGGCGAAAGGCCTCCTCGATCTGCTCAAGGCCGTGTGGCCTCGCGATCTCGAGGTCCTGGATCTCGCGCGCCGCATCGCGACCTGATAAGGCTGGTGGATGCGGAACGCGGTGAGGGTTGCTGGCGTCGTGATGGTCGTTGGTGTCGTCGGTGCAGCCCATGCGCGCCCGCCGCGGCTCACCAGCGGCGAGCAGCCTCGGATCGAGCACATTGTCGAGGGCGCGCCGGAGTGGCTCGCCGCCTGCCCGATCACGCTCGTCCAGGCGGACCCCGACACGTTCGCTGTCGGCGCGAGCTGCGGCGCGTTCGAGACGCTGATGTTCGAGCGCAAGCGCATCGACGCGAAGGAATTCGAGGAGCGCGTGCGCGACGAGGCCCAGGAGGCCGGTGCAGCGCTCGTCGCGATCACGATCCCGACCGCGCTCGGCCCGGCGACCGGCTACGCGTTCGTGCTTCCGGACCGCCACGGCCCAGCCGGCACGAACACGTACGTGATGGTCCGCCGCGCGGGCGCGAAGAACGCGCCGAACGATCTGCTGACGTGCACCAGCGGCGCGAAGGGCGATCAGCTCGCGCGCTGCAAGACGGCGCTCGAGGCGGTCGGCCGCTCGAGCATCGTCAAGAACGGCCGCGGCGGCTTCCCGCGTGCGGCCGGCGAGCGCGCCGGTACGTAGGAGTCTGTAGAGCGTAGGCCTGCGCCGCCCGTCATGACGACGCGCGCAGGCCGGGCGCCCGCTCTATCTCCCGCCGCTGATCAGCTCAGCGGAAGACGGCCTGGTCGGCCGGAATACCGCGCGCCTCGAGCTCCGAGTAGAAGCGCGGGACGGTGCCCGTCGCGTGGAACGCGCCATCGCGGAACTGGAACAGCATCTGCGTATCGAACGAGGTCTCGGAGCAGCCGACGACTTCCTCGATCGACATCACGCGCACCGTGCCATCGCTCCAGCGCACCGCGTGGATCACGATCTCGAACGCCTGCGCGACGAGCTCGCGCACCGGCGCATCTGCACCGGCGGGTGCGCACACGCGCGCGAGCGTGGCGAGCCGGGTCAGCGCGGTGTGCGCGCCTTCACCCGTCATCGCGACGATCGCGCCATCCGTCGACGCGTTGAGCGCGTTGACGAGGGGCAGCGCCTCGCGGCCACGGACCTCGCCGACGACCAGGCGGTCGGGCGACAGGCGCAGCGCGGTCTCGAGCAGTGACGCGAGATCGACGTCGGCCTGCTTGCCGACGCCGACGCGGGTCTCGAGCTGGATCCACTCCTCGCGCGCGATCGAGAGCTCGCCCATCTCCTCGATGGAGATCACGCGCTCGCCCGCGGGCGATGCAGCTGCGATCGCAGCGACGACGGTGGTCTTGCCGGAGGCAGGGCCACCGCACACGAGCACGTTGCGGCGCGCAGTCACGCAGGTGGCGAGGAAGTCGGCCATCCCGCCGCTCATCGCGCCCTGCGACGCGAGATCCTGCAGCGTCGGCATCTGCGCCGCCGGCTTCTTCAGCACGAGCACGGCGCCGCGCGAAGCGACCGGCGAGACGGCGGCCGTGAGCCGCGTGCCGTCGCGCATGCGGAGGTCGACGACCGGGTTCGACTCGTCGAGCCTGGCACCGACCTCGGCGACCAGACGCTTGACGATCCGCTCGAACACCTCGTCGGAGGAGAACGCCTTGCCGGACGCGCGCAGCTGGCCGTCCTTGCCGACCACGACGCGATCGCGGCGATCGATGATGATCTGATCGATCTTGTCGTCGGCGAGCAGGTCCTCGAGTGGACCGAGCGCGAGCGCTTCGGAGAGCGTCTCCTTGATCAGCGTGTCCTGGTCGATGTACTTCGGCAGCTCGCCAGAGGTCTCGAGCGTCTCGACGAGATCGATCGTCGCGCGCTCCGCGCGCTGGAACAGATCCTCCTCGTGGAGCCGCTCCATCGGGATCTTGTCGAGATCGAGCTTCGCGCGCAGTCGCTCGAGGAGCTGCGACTGCAGGTCGAGCATCTTCACGACCTTCGGATCGAGCGGCTCGATGTGCACGCCACGGCGGCTCGGCATCGAGACCGAACGTCCGACGACGCGCTTCGCGCCCGCACCGACGAGGTTGCGAGCCTTGTTCTGTGCGGCCAGAGGAACGACCGGAGCAGGCGCGCCCATCGCCGGAGCTGGAGCTGGAGCCATCGGAGCAGGCAGCGGGG
>JACCRC010000359.1 GCA_013813765.1 Deltaproteobacteria bacterium
GTGCTGGCCGACGGCGGTCCGCTTCCTCCGTGTCGACGAGCGCCTCAAGGTGATCGAGAAGGACGCCGAGGCCGGCTACGTGCTGTTCGAGCTCAAGGACGAGGGCCGCACCTACCGCGGCTCGCTCGAGGTGATGACGATCGTTCGCGACAAGCGGACCAGCGTGCGCTTCGTGCTGCAGATCCAGGACCGCCCCGACTGGATGGAGGTCGCGATGCTGAATCGCCTCGAGCGCAAGCTGCGCTCCGAGCTCGGTTCGCCGTCGCCGACGCCGAGCGATCCGAAGGAGCCGCCGCCAAAGGATGTTCCCACGAAGGATCCGCCGCCGCCCGAGGAGGGCGGACCGCCGATCACGAAGACTCCCTGAACTGGGCTAGGCTACGCGCCTATGCCCGTCGTCGATCTGCGCTCCGACACCGTGACCAAGCCGTCGCACGGCATGCGCCAGGCGATGGCCGATGCCGAGGTCGGCGACAACGTCTACGGCGAGGACCCAACGGTGACCGCGCTCGAGGAGCAAGTCGCGGCGATGATCGGCACCGAGGCCGCGCTGTTCGTGCCGACCGGCACGATGGCGAACCAGATCGCGCTGAAGGCTCAGACGCGCCCGGGCGACGAGATCATCATCGGTAAGGACTCGCACTGCTGGCGTCACGAGTCCGGCGCGCTCGCAGCGCTCTCCGGCGCGCAGACCCAGGCGCTGCCCGACCATCGCTTCACCGCGGCCGAGGTGAAGGCCGCGTTCAAGTCCGCCGACGACCCGTACATGGCGCCGACGCGCGTCGTCGTCGTCGAGAACACGCACAACATGGGCGGCGGCATCGTGTGGGACCGCGCGCAGCTCGCCGAGGTCATCCACACCACCCACGCGCTCGGGATGCTGGCGCACCTCGACGGCGCGCGGCTGTGGAACGCGGCGCTCGCGGGCAACACCACGGAGAAGGATCTCGCGGCGGGCTTCGATTCGGTGAGCGTGTGCCTGTCGAAGGGTCTGGGAGCACCCGCCGGCTCGCTCGTCTGCGGCACGCGTGACCTCATCAAGCGCGTGCACCGCCTGCGCAAGATGCACGGCGGCGGCATGCGGCAGGCAGGCGTGCTCGCGGCGGCCGGCATCTACGCGATCGCTCACCACCTGAAACGGCTGCCCGAGGACCACGCGAACGCGCGCGCGCTCGCGGAGGCGCTCGTCGGCGCGAAGAACCTCGCGGTGGATCTTTCGCAGGTCCACACGAACATCGTGATGATCGATGTGCTCGCGGGTACCGCGCAGGCGGTGATCGCCGTCGCGCGCGAAGAAGGCGTCTTCCTCGGGTCCGCGACGGCGCACCGGATCCGCGCGGTCACGCACCTCGATGTGAATCGCGACGGCGTGATGCGCGCTGCGAAGGTCATCGCCGACATCGCCGCCACGCTGGCCTGATGCGCTTCCTGGCGACCGCCCTTGCCCTCGTCTGCGCGTGCTCTGCGCCCGCGACGCTCGCAGAGCTCACGACGGCGGAGCGCCGCGCCGACAACGGCGATACCGAGGGCGCACTCACGGCGTACCGCGAGGCGCAGGTGAAGTGCGGGCGGTTGCGTCCTCCGCGCCGTGCGAAGGCAGCATGCGCCGATGCGCTGCTCGGCGAGGCCGAGGTGCTCGACAAGGCCGGGCGTACGAAGGCCTCGATCGAGGCGTACCTCGCGATCCCGGCGCGCGTTCCCGACGACACCGCGACCTCCGCGATCGCGGTGCTCCGCGCCGGCGAGATGCAGCTGCGCGCCGGCGACATCGTGCCCGCGTGGACCTCGCTATGGCGCGTGATCACCGACTGGCCCGACGAGGGACCCGCCGGCGATGCGCTGCGCACGCTGCTCCGCGACGGCCGTGTCCGCGACGCGCGCGCGCTCGCGGATCAGATGGCGAACATGCTGACCGCGCTCGCCGAGACCGGTGTCGCCGACAACCTGGTGTGGTCGCTCGCGGACCTCACCGAGCGCGAGCTCGCGAACCCCGCGGCCGCACGCTCGCTCTACGATCGGATCCCGACCGACTATCCGAAGAGCGGCCTGCGCGACGACTCGCGATGGCACGGCGCGCGGATCTCGCGCGCGATCGGTGATCCGCAGGGCGCGGTGACCCGGCTGCGCGGCCTCCTCCGCACGCGCGAGGTCGCGATCGGCGCGGGCTCGTACTTCTCGATCTGGCTCGACGACGCGCAGCTCGAGCTCGGCCGCGTGCTGCGTGATGATCTGCGCGATCTCCCCGCTGCGATCAAAGCGTTCGAGAGGCTGCCGAAGGACTACCCTGCCTCGATCCTGCGCGACGATGCGCTGTTCGAGCTCGCCATGACCCAGCACGCCGCCGGCAACCAGGAGAGGGCGTGTGCCGCGTTCGACAAGCTGAAGAAGGACTCGCCGGACTCGAAGTACGCCCGGCGCGGCAAGGACCTCGGCTGTGAGTGACGCCGCGATCCATATCCACGGCGTGCACAAGAGCTACGGACGCCGCGAGGTGCTCGCGGGCATCTCGCTCGACGTACCGGCGGGTTCGCGGCTCGGCCTGATCGGTCCCGCTGCATCCGGCAAGAGCGTGATCGCGAAGCTCGCGTGCGGGCTCGAGCAGCCCGACAAGGGCGAGATCATCGTCCTCGGCGAGGACATGGTCGGCAAGCGCGAGGTGCAGCTCGGTCCGGTGCGGCGGCGCATCGGCATGCTGTTCCAGAACTACGCCCTGTTCGACTTCCTCACGGTGGAGCGCAACGTCGCGTTCCCGCTCGAGCAGCGCGGCGGCATGGCGGCCGACGAGATCAAGGCGAAGGTCACCGAGCGCATCAAGTCGGTCGGGCTCGCCGGCAGCGAGCAGAAGCTCACCGCGGAGCTGTCGGGCGGCATGAAGAAGCGCGTCGGCATCGCACGCGCCACCGTCGCCGATGCCGAGCTCGTGATCTACGACGAGCCCACCGCGGGCCTCGATCCCGTCACCACGCAGAAGATCTACGACCTGTTGACCGCGGATCAGGTGCGCACGAAGGCAACGGTCCTCGCGATCAGCTCCGATGTGGTCGCGCTCGCGCAGTTCGTCGACGAGATCGCGTTCCTCTACCAGGGCCACATCATCTACCGAGGCCCTGCCGCGACGATCGCGGATGCGCCCGACCCGCTCGTGCGTCAGTTCGTGCGCGGCGAGCTCGAGGGTCCGCTCGAGGACGTGCGAAAGGCACAGACGTGATCGGCGGGAAGTTCATCGAGGGCGTCGGTGCCAGCACGCTGCGGGTCGCGCAGGAGGTCGGCGGCATCGTGGTGCTGACCGGCCAGGTGCTGCGCGCGCTATTCCCGCCGAGGATCGATCGCCGCGAGCTCTTCAAGAACCTCTACAAGATGGGCAACCGCTCGGTGCCGATCGTGGTGTTGACCGCGTTCTTCGCCGGCGGTCTCATGACGCTGCAAGCCGGGCCGTTCGTGAAGAAGCTCGGAGCCACGTCGCTCGCCGGATGGGGCGCCGGGTACGCCGTGCTCCGCGAGATCGGTCCGATCCTGATCGGTCTGATGTTCTCGGGCCGGGTCGGCGCGAACAACACGGCCGAGCTCGCGACGATGACGGTCACCGAGCAGCTCGACGGTCTGCGATCTCTCGCGATCGATCCGATCCGCTTCCTCGTCGTCCCGCGCGTGATCGCCATGATCGTGATGCTCGTCGCGCTCACGATCCTCGGCGACTTCGTCGCGCTGGTCGGCTCGTCGGTCGTCGCCAAGGCGATGCTCGATATCGACTTCTCGACGATGTACTACTCGTTCGTCGACAACTTGACGCCAGCGGACTTCCTGCACGGCATCTACAAGTCGATCGCGTTCGGCGCCGCGATCGCGTTCTCGTCCTGCTACTTCGGCGTCACCGTGCGCGGTGGTGCCGTCGGCGTCGGCAAGGCCGTCAACGCGGCCGTCGTCGCGGCGGCCGTCTCGATCATGCTGCTCGACTTCTTCCTCACCTATCTCTCCTCGCACTGACACCCCCCTCGCACTGACATGAAGTTCCTCCGCACACGCATCGAACGACTCGGCTCCGGCGTGCTCGAGACGGGCCGCGCCGCGGTCGAGCTGTGGATGGTGTACGTGGGCACCGTCGCGGGCCTGTTCCGGCGCGGCAAGAACCGTCCACGCGGCGAGCTCGCTCGACAGATGCACGCGATCGGCAACAAGAGCCTCGTGTTCATCATCGTCACGCTCGGCTTCATCGGCATGGTGATGACCTACGAGGCGTGCATGCAGCTCTCGCGCATCACCGGCGACTACTCGCAGGTCGGCTCGCAGTTCCTGCGCCTGATCATCAGCGACTTCGGCCCGACGCTCGCCGGGCTGATGCTCGCCACGCGCGTCGGCGCCGGAATCGCCGCCGAGATCGGGTCGATGAAGGTGACCGAGCAGATCGATGCGCTGCGCATGAGCGGTGTGCTTCCGATCGACTACTTGATCGTTCCGCGCTTCATCGCGTCGCTGGTCATGACCCTGATGCTGTCGGTGATCGGCGCCACGGTGATGTACACGGCCGGCGGCCTCACCGCGCAGTACTCGTTCGGCGTCAACCCGAACCTCTACTTCGACATCTCGCAGATCCGGCCGCGCCACGTGATCCTCATGGTGATCAAGGCGCTGTCGTACGGCGCCGCGATCCCCGTCGTCGCCGGCTTCTGCGGCCTGCGCGCGCGCGGATCGTCGGAGGGCGTCGGCTGGGCGACCACCGCGGCGGTGATCGGCGGCTCGTTCGCCGTGATCATCCTCGACTTCCTGATCTCCGCAGCCGCGCTGTTTCTCACCGGAGGAGATCTGTGACCGCGCGCGCGTTCGTCGAGTGGAAGGACGTGACGAAGGCGTTCGGCGGCAAGCCGGTCCTGAAGGGCATGAGCCTCGCAGTGAACAAGGGCGAGGTGATGTTCATCATCGGGACCTCCGGCGTCGGGAAGTCCGTCACGATCAAGCACCTGATCGGCTTGCTCCGCATCGATGGCGGCGAGATCTGGTTCGACGGCCAGCGCGTCGACACGCTGCCGGAGCGCAAGCTCGCGCCGCTGCGCAAGCGGATCGGCATGGTGTTCCAGTCCTCGACGCTGTTCGACTCGATGACGCTCGCCGAGAACGTCGCCCTGCCCCTCCGCAAGCACCAGAAGCTGTCGTGGTCCGCCTCGCTCGACGAGGCCCGCAAGCGCCTCGAGCAGGTCTACATGGGCGAGTACTCGGAGCGCTATCCCGCCGAGCTCTCCGATGGCATGCGGAAGCGCGCCGCGATCGCCCGCACGCTCGCGCTCGGTCCGGAAGTCGTGCTGTTCGACGAGCCGACGACCGGCCTCGACCCCGTGTCCGCGCGCCGTGTCGACCGCTTGATCCGCGAGCTCGCCGAGAAGCTCGGCGTCACGGCGATCGTCGTGTCGCACGACCCGCCGTCGATCTTCGGTGTCGCCGATCGCGTCGCGTTCCTCTACAAGGGTGTCGTCCACGTCGTCGCGACGCCCGCCGAGCTCAAGGCGTCCGAGGATCCGGTCGTGCAGCAGTTCATCGGCGGCAAGTCGAGCGGCCCGATGGAGACGCCCGGCTTCTGATCACTTGGGCTTGACGATGACTCGCCAGGGCTTCCGCTTCAGGATCTTGCCGAGCTCCTTCGCATCCTCGGGGAACTCGGGATCCTTCATCAGCAGGCCGAGCGAGCCTTCGCCGCGCGCGACGCGAGCGCTGATCTCCTCGGCCTTCGCGAGCAGCGGATCGATCTTCGCGATCGCCTCGCGCCCGCGTGCGATCGCGGCCTCGAGCCGTCCGACCGGATCGCGTGCGGCAATACCGCCGCGGACCCGTGTGACCTCGGAGCCGAGTCGAGCGGCGAGTGGCTCGAGCTTGTCGAGTGCGGCGCGCGTCTGGGCGAGCACCCTGCGCGCATCGGCGACCATGGTGCGGAACGCGGCGATACCGAGGTCACCGCCGAGTCCGACGTCGCGGAGCTGCTTCGCCTCGGCCATGATGTCGCGCGCCTGATCGAACAGCGGCTCGGTGGCGCGATTGCCGGGTGCGAGCGCGTCGAGCTCCGCCGCCGTGGCCGCGAGGTTGCCGCGCAGCGCATCGAGCTGCGTGCGCAGAGCGCGGTACTCGGGCCCCACCGCCTCGGCGAACATCCGAGCGGTCGTGATGTTCGTCCACGTCCGCTGGAGGACGCTGTCGAGTGACGGCGGGCTCGCCGCGAGCAGCTCCGCACCCTCGCGCACCGAGGGACCCGGCTCGGCGTCGCGCTTCGCCGGCGCCACCTCGAGGTACTTTCCCGACAGCATTCCACGTGACGCGACGAAGATCTCGGCGGAGGCGGGCACCTTCCACGCCTGGTCATCGTCGATCGCGACGGTCGCGACAGTGCCGACCTCGCCCGCGAGCGGATTCTTGCCGCCGTGGAGGACGTTCTCGATCGCCTCGATGTGGCCGATCGTCTTGCCGGCGACGATCAGCGGTGCACCCTCGCGCAGGCTCGCCGAGTGACGGAAGTAGACCCGGATCCGCGTCGGCGAGCCGATCTCGATGCGGTCCCACACGAACACGAAGAACCCGATCGCGGTCGCGATCACCCCGAGGGCGATCGCGCCGACCCTCCGGGTCAAGCGCTCGTCTTGCGCGAGCAGGCTCACGAGCGGTCCACTACTCCTTCCAGAAGAACTTCCACGGATTGCGCTTGAGGTCGCGGATCAGCTCGCGGATGTCGGAGTAGAGCTCGTCGCGCGAGAGCAGCGATCCGACGGTGCCCTTGCCGCTGCGCATGTCGGTGACGAGGCCGTTCGCGTTGTCGAGCAGCGCTCCGGCACGTCCCGCCGCTCCACCCGCGTTATCGATCGCCTTGTCCATGTTGCCGAGGCGCTGCTCGGTGAGCATGCCGGTGACGCGCGTCGCGTCGGTCATCAGCGCCGAAGCGCCGGGCGTGAGCGTCGCGAGCGAGGACTTCGCCTGGTCGAGCGTGGCGTCCGCGCTGGAGATGAGATTCGCGATCGGCCGGCCATCGCCGAGCCCGGCGTTGACCTTCGCCAGCGTGATCTTGCCCTCGTTCGCGAGCTGGCCGGTCGACACGATCAGCTCGCCGAGTGACTTGCGGTTCTCGACGAGCAGCGTGTTGATCTCGGCGACCGCGCGAGCACCGTTGGTGAGTAGATTCTTGATCGCATCACGGTCGTCGCGCAGCACGTTGGACACGCCGTCGAGCACCTCGTAGAGGCGAGCCACGACGAGGTCGGTGCGCGGCGGGTTATGGACGTAGTGCTCGTCGTGGATGATCGCGCCCTCCTTGATCGGGGGTTTCTCCCAGTCCTTGCCGGGCACGATCTCGAGGTACTGCTCGCCGAGCACGCCGGCCGTGTTGATGAAGAACTCGGCGTCACTACGGATCGAGTCGCGCACGCGATCCTCGATCCACGCCGTCACGCGCACCTGCACGCGCTTGTTGATCTCCGGATCGATCTGGCCGCCGATGAACTCGACGGACTTCACCTTGCCGACCTTGATGCCCGAGACCTTCACCGGCGCGCCCGGCTGCAGGCTGCCGATGTAGTCGTAGTCGAGCCTGATCTCGAAGCCCGATCGCAACGAGAAGTTGCCGAGGATGAAGATGAACCCGAGCAGCACCGCACTCGAGAGCAGGATCAGGAGCCCGACCTTGAACTCCAGGCCACGTTCGCGCATGCGCGGAGCGTAGCCCGAAACGATCAAGGCCCGCCGTTTCTCGTCGGCGGGCCTTCTCGTCACCTCGTCAGATGGTGGCTATTGCCAGCCACCTTGGCCACCTTGGCCACCTTGGCCACCTTGAGGCGGGTACCCACCACCGCCGCCCTGCTGCGGAGGATAGCCACCACCGCCTTGAGGAGGATAGCCACCACCACCGCCTTGCGGAGGATAGCCACCACCACCCTGCGGAGGATAACCGCCGCCCTGCGGAGGATAACCACCACCCTGCGGAGGATAGCCACCACCGGCGGGCGGCGGAGGCTGACCACCGCCCTTGTTACCGCTGAACATCGCCATCGCTTCCTCGTACGCGGCGGGTGCGGCCATCATCAGTACACCGAAGTACGCGAGGATCGGCAGCAGGCCGTGAAGGAGCATGAGGATCGCGCCGACGCCGGCCTTCGCGTGCACGAGGAACGTGAGCGCGAGCAGGATCTGCTGCGCAGGTAGCCACGCGATCAGAATGGCCGCGAACATGGGCGCTAGCGCATCCACCGCCTGCAGTGCGGGCGGCAGCTTCTTCGGCGGCACCACGAACACGATGCAGAACACCGCGAGCGTGAGCACGAGGAAGAAGAGCAGGTTGTGGATGATGAACAGCGCCGGGAAGAAGCTGAACTTGAACGCGACCGAGAGGAAGCTCGCCCAGCTCGGGATCAAGCAGCCCGCACCGATCGCGATGATGATGCGCGCCGTTTGATCGTTGGGCTTCGCGATGCGTGCCAGCAAGCCGAACACGAGCGTCGAGTAGCCGATGATGTACAGACCGCCGACTCCGCCGAAGCCGCCGCCGCCGCGACCTCCGCCGCCGCCGAATGCCATCCCGAGGCCCATGCCCGAGATGAAGATTCCGATGTATGCGACGACGAACGGAATCCACTGCAGCACGACCGGCGGCACCTTCGCGCGCATGTCGGCCGGGGCCGCGGTGAGGAGCAGGTAGAGGCCGCCAGCGATGATCGGCCAGATGAAGTGCGCGAAGCCGCCGACATCCCACGCGAAGATCGTGGGGCTGAGGTTGAAGGGAATCAGGATCGACGCGATCAGCGCGACGCCTGCCATGAACAGGATCTTCTTCTGGAACGCCGGATCGCGAAGCTGCGCGACCGGGAGTCCGAAGATCGTGCCTGGTGCCGACGACGGGAGCTTGCGCGCGATGTCATCGAGCGGTCCCGGCATGTCCTGATGCGGCTGACCGAAACCCTGCTGGGCCTGGGGATACGGCGACGGCTGGCCATACGGATTCGCCTGCGGCGCGGGCTGACCGAAGCCACCCGGCTGCTGCGGCTGACCGTACGGGTTCGCTTGCGGAGCCGGCTGACCGAAACCACCCGGCTGCTGTGCCGGCGGCTGACCGTACGGATTCGCCTGCGGAGCGGGCTGACCGAAACCACCCGGCTGCTGCGCCGGCGGCTGACCATATGGATTCGCCTGCTGCGGCGGCTGACCGAAACCACCCGGCTGCTGACCCGGCGGCTGACCATACGGATTCGCCTGCTGCGGCGGCTGACCGAAACCACCCGGCTGCTGACCCGGCGGCTG
>JACCRC010000362.1 GCA_013813765.1 Deltaproteobacteria bacterium
AGCGACCACCTGTTCGAGGCTCGGTTCCTGGGCGAGACACTCGGGGAGCGTGAACGAATCGATCTCGGTCAGCGAGCACCAGGTGCCACCCGTGGCGCACCCCGCGCGATACGCCGCCGCTTGGGACTGCCACGCGAAACCGAGATCGATCGGCCGCACGGCGAGTGGCGCGGCGTCGGTGATCTCGCAGATGTCTGCGTATGCACAGTGCTCGACCACACGGTAGTCGCCGCAGGTCTGCAGATCGACCCCTCGATGCTCGAGCGTGCAGTTGTAGGTGTCCACGTCGCAGCGCGCGGGTGGCCACGTATCGTAGGGATCCTGGGTCGTCATCGCGATCCTGGTCATCCGTGCCTCGAGCGCGGCTCGCTTGGTCTTGCCACCTGCGGTGAACGCGACCTTCGCACCGGTGTTCCACGCTGCCTCGAGATCTCCATAGGCGAACAGCACGTCGAAGCCGCCGTTCGCGGGCACGACCGTCGCCGCGCCCCCATTCTCCACCGTCAGCGGCGCCGCGCCGGTCGACACGTCCGCCACGTAGCGCAATGGATCGGGCTCATCCTTGCCGATGAAGATCGGACGCAGCGTGCTACCGACGTGAATCGACGACGTGCCCTCGAACTTCGCGAACGCCGGCCGGAGGTCCAGCTTCACGGTGTAGCTCGTGCTCGGGCTCGTGGCTGCGTCGAGATCGAGCAGCAGCGGCAGCCCCGAGAACATCGTGTTGAGCTCGTGTCCGCCGCGCAGCACGATCTCGAAGCTCCTGGGTCCGACGAGGGTCGCTTCTCCGAACGCGTCGTCAGGCACGAAGGAGAACGCGCCTGACAGCGTTCGCGACGCCCGGCCGCGGATCACCGCATAGGGCGTCTGACTCGCATCGCGGCGGACAGAGATGACGCGATCGATCCAAACCGTCATGTTCCCGGCGCGAACCTTGAGCTCGGCGCTATCGGCCTTTCCGTCGTCGATGACCTCCGCGCTCGCCGGGCCGGCGAGCTCGGTGTCCTCGTCCGCGGGCGTCGCGCACCCGACCAAGGTCGAGCCAACCAGATAACCAAGCAAACAGATCAGTGACTTCATAGCGGGAGGCGTCTGTAGCGACTCATCCGCGGAGAGTCGAGCAACATCTCCGAGGAAATCGCCGGCTACTCGAGTAGCCAGTGAGCTCGCAAACGAGCAGGGACGCGCGCCGCGAGCCGCCGCCCGGGGGCTACGGCTGATCGCCCGTGGTCCCCGTGCGCTTGCGCATCGCTCCCATCAGCTTCGGGACGATGGTGCGGTAGTAGCGTTCCGGGACGAGGCGCTTCAGGCGCCACATCCAATGGCCGTCGGCGTGAGGAACCGCGTAGAGCTCACCGCGATCGGCGGTCTCGAGGGCGACGCGGGCGACGCCGTCGGCCTGGATCTTCGCGCGGTCCATCAGCTTCTCGACCATCGCCCGCGCGCCGTCGTTGTTCGTGGTCCGGCTACTCTTGCTGATGTTCGTGCGGAAGAACGTCGGACACAGCACGGTCACGCCAACGCCATGCGTGCGCAACTCGGAAGCGAGCGTCTCGGAGAGTGCGACGACGCCGGCCTTCGTCACGTTGTACGGACCCATCTCTCCCGCGGAGAGCAGGCCCGCCGCAGACGCGACGTTGATGACGTGGCCGCGCCCCTGCTGCTTGAACCGCGGGACGAAGACGTGGCAGCCGTAGATCACGCCCCAGAGGTTGATGCCCATGATCCATTCCCAGTCCGCGATCGGCACCGCACCCACCGCACCGCCGACGGCGACCCCGGCGTTGTTGATCAGGACATCACACCCGCCAAGCTGCTCGTCGGCGAGCGCGGCGAGGCGCTCGACCTGATCCAGCTTGGCGACATCGCAGGTCGTCGCGAAGGCCCTTCCGCCGGCTCGCTCGACGAGCGCGACGGTCTCCGCCGCGCCGGCCGCGTCGATGTCGGCGACCACCATGCGCCCGCCGCGCCGTGCGAGCTCGAGACAGAACGCACGACCGAGGCCGCCGGCGCCGCCGGTGACGACCGCGCGAGGATTGGAAGGGATCGACATCTGCCTGTACTACCGCAGCCCGGGTGGTCGTGGGCGGACGCTAGCTCAGTTCGCCGAGACCGTCAGCGTCTGGGTGAACCCCGACGCGGTTGCGTGAATGCGAACGGTGCCCTGCTTGTGCGCCGCGAAGTATGCGCAGCCCGAGCGAGGCGTATCGATCGTATCGGAGCTGAGGACCTGGCCGTCATCCATCGTGAACGACCACTCGACACCCGCGACGTAGCGCGTGCCGTGGCGTGCGACGAAGCAGAGCTGATTCGATCCGTAGATCGAGAGCGGGTAGTAGTTGCTCGGACCGTTCTCGATCGACGTGGGCGCGGCGACGGTCTCCACGTCGAGCACGACGGCGCCGCTGCCACCGGTCACGACGAGGTCGCGATGGCCCGGCGGGGCGGCGGGAACCGAGATCGTGTCCCATCGCGTCTGCGTGGCGCCGGGCATCGCGAGCGTGAGGCTCTCGTCGACGAGCAGGTCGGAGGTGTCCGCGAGCTGAGGGTCCGGCGCACTCCACAGGCCGACGCTCATCTCGTGGGCGCCCACGGCCCAGACGATCGCTGCTTTCTCGTCGGCGCCGCCGTACGCGTAGGGCGGGCGAACCTGGCGATGATGTACCGCCTTCGCCGACAGGGTCGTGCGGCCGTAGAGGTCGCCATCAGGCGCCACCACGCGCAGGTAGTTGTAGCCTTCCGCGATGCCGCGCACGGTGATGACGCTGCCAGCCTCATCGACGACTTCCGTGCCGACGCTCCAGCGAGCGTCGGACGGTAGCGACGTATCCGTGGTGTACGGCCGCGCAAACGGAACCGGGTTCGTCAGGCTGTCGCTCGGATCGAGCACCTTCACGCGCTGCGTGCCGCCGATCGCGACGGGCCCTGGGGCACCGCCGAGCTGGCCCGTGATGTCGGTGCCCTGGAACACCAGGCCGTGGGGCGTGTCGCGCGAGCAGGTCTCGTCCTCGTAGCAAGAATAGGAAGTGTAGGTCACGGCCGCGTCGGTGCAGCCTCCGAGGAGTGCAGGGGCGACGACGGCAACGCTAAGCAATCGGAGCATGCGCGCCGATCGAGCACGCTGCGTGCCGCCGCTGCGTCCGTCGAAAACGCAATTCACGCTGCGCACGTGTCAGGCTCCTGTCGACTCGCCGCAGACGATGGGGAAATGTCGTCGCCGGCTCGGACGGAACGCGCGTTGCACTCTCCAGGTGCATGCTGATTGCACTCGGAATTCTGATGCTCGTCGCGTGGATGCTGGCGAAGTTCGTCTGGAACGTCGCTTCCTTCGGCATCCACCTGCTGCTCATCGTGGGCGCCATCGCCTTCGTCTGGCACTTCCTGAAGGGCAGGGTCGGGCGGGGCGGCACACCGGGGTGATAGCGCTCGCCCAGAGCTACGGCGCGACCGTCATCGCGGGGCGTCCCGTCAAGCGCTGCACGATGTGCTTTCCGATGTCGTCCGCGAGGGTACCGTCGTCGATCGTGCGGTTGCAGAGCACGATCACCGCGAGATCCTTCGCGGGGACGAACGCGGCGAACGCGCTGTAGCCGCCGGTGGCGCCGTTGTGCCAGTAGCTCCCCGTCTCGTCGACCTGGAACCAGCCCAGCGCGATGTGCATGCCCGGCCCGACCTCGGCGCGGACCAAATGCGAGGCGGCGAGCGCGGCGGGCAGCGTCTTCGCTTCCGGCGTTCGGCCCTTCACGCGCTCGGGATGTAGCTGCGCTTCGAGGAACGTCAGCATGTCGGCGGCGGTCGAGCGGAGCGCTCCGGCACCCGCGAGCGCGTCGAGATCCCACGCCTTCTGCGACGCATTCCCGGCGCCGTGACCGGCGACGAAGCGCTTCTTCAGCGCGGGGGAGAGCTTGATCGCCGTGTCTCGCATACCGAGCGGCTCGGTGATCTGTTTGCGAACGAGCGCTTCGAACGTCGTGCGTGAGCGAACGGCGAGCGCTTGACCGAGAAGCCCGACGCCGAGGTTGCTGTAGCCGAAGACCGGCTTTGCAGGCATCGCGACGCCGTGCGCCCCCATGAACGTGTAGAGCGCCTTCGCGTCGTAGTCGGCGTACGGGTTCGACAGGTCCGCGGGCTTGATGTTATCGGGCAGGCGCGGCAGGCCCGAGCGCTGCACGCTGAGATCAAGCAGCGTGATCTCCGCGCCGCTCGCAGGAGCGGCGACCGTGCCCGCGGGCAGGAGCGCGCGCACCGGTTCGTCGAGCCGCACCTTCTTCTGCTCGACCATCTGCGCGAGGGCGAGCCCGGTGAACACCTTCGTGATCGACCCGATCTCGAACACGGAGTCGGGCTTCACCGCGCCGTAGCTGAAGACCTTACGCTTGCCCTGCGCGATGACGCCGATCGTCACGCCGACCCCGGTTCCCGGCGCAAAGGGGCCGGCGATCACCTTCGCGAGATCGGCGTCGGTGACAGCCTGGATCTTCTCGATGTCGACGGCATCCATCGCCGGATCCACCGCGGGCTTGGCCGGTTCGAGCGCCACGGTCTGCCTTGTCAACACGAGCGGGAGGCTGGCGGTGGCTTGCGTCCACGTCGCGGTCACGGTCTGTGCGTCCGAGGACAGCGTGCCTTTCAGGCGGCCCTGCACGGCGGGCACCTCGAACGACAGCTCGTTCGCCGACACGACGACGTGATCGCACGGAATGCCCATCGCTCCCTGATCGAGGCTATCGAGCGAACAGCTCGCCGGCGTCCGTGTGAGATCGAGATGCAGCTGGATTCGTAGCGCGGAGCTGCCGGCTTGAAGCGTGCCGAGCCAGATCCCGCCGAACGATCCGGACTTCGGGGTCGGTGTGGGTGCGGAGGGGGGGAGCTCAGGTGGTGATGGTGGCGCCGGCGGCGGCTTGGAACTGCCACAGGCGACGAGGAACAGGATCAGTGTGGCGCGTAGCATGCGCGGCGCAGCGTACCGCGTCATCGCCGTACACGTCGGGCGCTGCGCCGACCGCGACCTTCGTGCGCTGCATGACACAGATGAAATGATCCGGAAAGGTCCACGCAGTGTTGGCTGGTCAGGATGTCTGCATGGCCAGACAATCCGAACCACTCCGCCCGCGCGCGCAACCGCAGGGCATCTTCGCGAGAAACACCGAGACTCTCGAGATCGACGCTCCTGACATCCAGCTGATCCAGGCTGCCGTCCGCGATTCGTCGGGCTGGGTCGATCCACTGCGCCGCGAGGTCGGAAGCGTTCTGGTGGGGCAGCATGCGCTCGTCGAGCGGCTGCTCGTGGCCCTGCTGACCGGCGGCCACATCTTGCTCGAGGGCGTGCCGGGCCTCGCCAAGACGCTCGCACTCAAGACGCTCGCCCGGGCGGTCGGCGCACACTTCCAGCGCATCCAGTTCACCCCGGACATGCTTCCGGCGGACATCGTCGGGACGCTGATCTACAACCCGCGCGACGGTCACTTCGAGACCAAGCGAGGTCCGATCTTCGCGAACCTGGTTCTCGCGGACGAGATCAACCGTGCCCCCGCGAAGGTGCAGAGCGCGTTGCTCGAGGCGATGCAGGAGCGCCAGGTCACGCTCGGCGACACGACGCATGCACTGCCTTCACCGTTCCTCGTGATGGCGACGCAGAACCCGATCGAGCAGGAAGGAACGTATCCGCTGCCCGAGGCGCAGGTCGATCGATTCCTGCTCAAGGTCGTCGTGACCTATCCGACTCCGGACGAGGAGCTCGCGATCCTCGGCGCGATGGCGACGACGACGCCGCGGCTGGAGTGTGCGCCCGTCCTCGCGCTGGAGGACCTGTTCGAGGCCCGTCACGTCATCGACGCGATCTACGTGGACGAGAAGGTCCGCCGATACATCGTCAGCCTCGTCGTGGCGACGCGTGATCCGGGCGCCTTCGGACTCGACCTCGCGCCTCTGATCAAGCTCGGCGCTTCACCCCGCGCGACGATCGCCCTCACGCTGTGTGCGAAAGCGTGGGCGTTCCTTCGTGGTCGCGGGTACGTGACGCCGCAGGACGTCAAGGCGATCGCCGCGGATGTGCTGCGCCACCGGGTTGCCGTGACGTACGAAGCGGAAGCGGAGCGAATCGACTCCGACCAGATCGTCGCGCGGATTCTCGACCAGGTGGCGATCCCATGAGCCCACTGCTGCCACCGCGCGCGACGGGCCCGGTCGCGGATGTCGATCCGACGCGGGTCAAGTCGATCATGGAGAAGGTCCGTCAGATCGAGCTGCGAATTCGCGGTCTCGTCGACACCTCCCTCGCAGGGGGATACCTCTCGGCGTTCCGCGGGCGCGGCATCGACTTCGACCAGGTGCGCGAGTACTTCCCCGGCGACGAAGTTCGCACGATCGACTGGAACGTCACTGCTCGCGCGGGCGCACCGTTCGTCAAGCAATACCGCGAGGAGCGCGAGCTCACACTGATGTTGCTCGTCGATGTCTCCGCATCGGGAGACTTCGGTTCGACACAGGTCCGCAAACGCGAGCTCGCCGCAGAGCTGGCCTGCGTGCTGGCGATGTCGGCGACGCGCAACAATGACCTCGTCGGTCTGATCATGTTCAGTGATCGGATCGAACGCTTCGTGCCGCCCGCCAAGGGCAGGTCGCACGCGCTCCGGATCGTTCGCGAGATCCTGGGCTGCACGCCGGAGGGCCGGGGCACCGATCTCGCAGCCGCACTCCAGCTCGCCGGATCGCTATCGCATCGACGCGCCGTGATGTTCCTGATCTCCGATCTCGAGGTCGGTGCTGATCGCGAGCCGGCACTCGATTCGCTCCGCCGGGCAGCCCGGCCGGTGGGCAGGCGCCACGACGTGCTCGCGCTTCACGTTCGGGACCCGCACGAGTGCGCGCTCCCGGATGTCGGGCTGCTTACCGTCGAGGACAACGAGACGGGCGAGGTGATCTCGATCGACACCGGCCGCAGGAAGGTCCGCGAGCGGTTCGCCAAGATCTCGGCCGCGCGTGCCGCCGAGACCAAGCTGGCATTGCGCGCCGCGAATATCGAGACCGTCGAGATCGACACCTCCAAGCCCTACATCACGGTCTTGCTCCAGCTGTTCGCGCGGCGGGGAAGGAGGCTGCGATGAGGAGGAGGACCGTCTCGCTCGCAGCTGTCGTCGGGCTGACCGTGATGTCAGCGATCGCGGCGGCTGCGCCCGTTGCCGATGACATTCGAGATATCCGGGGTCCGATCGCGGAGCCCGCGGCCACCGCGTGGTGGCCTCTGGCGGTCGCCGGAGTGGGTGTGCTCGTGATCGCCGTTGCGATCCGCGCGATCGTGCGCCGTCGCCGCAAGCCGCTGCCGCCGGATGTTCTCGCGCTGCGGGAGCTCGACGCCGCTCGTGAGCAACTCGAGCTGGATGATCCACAGGCGTTCTCCACCGCCGTCTCCGGCACGGTGCGCTCGTACGTCGAACAGGCATTCTCACTGCACGCGCCGAAGCTCACCACCGAGGAGCTGCTCGGCGAGCTGATGACGGATGGCAGTCCGGTCGCACCGCATCGACGCGAGCTCGGCACGTTTCTCGAGTGCTGCGATCTCGCGAAGTACGCACGCTGGTCTCTGACCCGCACGCAGATGACCCAGCTGCTCGATAGCGCCCGGGCCTTCGTCCGCGCGACGTCTGCGCCGCAGGTCCACGGAGGTCGCACATGATCACGTTTGCCCACCCGCAACTGTTGTGGCTGCTCGCCTTGCTGCCGGTGGTGGCGCTGCTCAGGTCACGGCGCGGTGCTCGCGCGGCCGTCGGGTACGCGAGCACCGATGCCTTGCGCGCCATCGGCCGCACGACCCGGAGCAGGATCGGCATGCTGCTGCCCTATTTGCGGCTTCCTGCCGCGGCGCTGATGATCGTTGCCCTCGCACGGCCGCAGTCGAGCCAGGCCAGCACGAGCGTCAAGGCATCGGGCGTGGACATCATGCTCGCGCTCGATGTCTCCGGATCGATGGGTGCGCTCGACCTGACTCTCGACGGCGAGCCCGCGGATCGGCTCGCAGTCACGAAGTCGGTCGTCTCGAAGTTCATCGATCAGCGCCCGAACGATCGGATGGGTCTGATCGCGTTTGCTGGAGGTCCGTACCTCGTGAGTCCACTCACGCTCGACCACGACTGGGTCGACCGCAACTTGGCGCGTGTGCAGCTCGGCACGCTCGAGGACGGAACGGCTATCGGTTCGGGCCTGAGTGCGGCGGTCAACCGGCTGAGGTCGAGTGACGCACACACGAAGATCGTCGTGCTCCTCACCGACGGCGTCAACAACGCCGGCAAGGTGCAGCCAGCACTCGCGGCCGAGGCGGCCGCTGCACTCGGGATCAAGGTCTATACGATCGGCGTCGGAACGCCGGGCAAGGCACCGATGCCGGTGACCGACGAGAACGGTCGTCGTCGCATCGTGATGGCCGAGACCGATGTCGACGAGAAGACGCTCCAGGAGATCGCGACCAAGACTGGCGGGGAGTTCTTCCGCGCCACCGACACGGCATCACTCGAAGCGATCTACGCGCAGATCGACGCGCTGGAGAAGACGACGCGTGAGGTGAGCCGGTACGAACGCCACGACGAGAAGTTTATCTGGGCGCTGCTGCCCGCGCTCGCGCTGATCGCGGCCGAGCTCCTGCTCAGCTCGACCGTACTCCGTCGGGTGCCGTGAAGGAGATGACCATGATGCAGTTCGCTCAACCACAATGGCTATGGATCGGCGCGATCGCGTGCGTCGGTCTCGTGGCGCTGTTCGTTCGCGCGGCGCGCAAGCGGCGGAAGGCACTCGCGCAGTTCGCGTCGGCGAGCCCCGAGACCTCCGTCGACCGGCGCCGGCGACTGGCTCGCGGCGCACTCGCGACGCTCGGGGTTGCGATGGCGAGCATCGCGATGGCTCGTCCCCTCGCCGGTTTTCGCTGGGAGCAGCAGCCGCATCAAGGTGTCGATCTGATGTTCGCTGTCGATACGTCGAAGAGCATGCTCGCGGCGGATCTGCGTCCTGATCGGCTGACACGCGCGAAGCTCGCGGTCGCTGATCTCGTTCGCAAGTTCGACGGCGAGCGGCTCGGACTCATCGCGTTCGCAGGCAATGCGTTTGTCCAGGCGCCGATGACCGTCGATCGCGGCGTGTTCCTCGAGGCGCTGGATGCGCTCGATACCGAGATCATCCCGCGAGGTGGAAGTGATCTCGCGTCCGCGATCCGCGCGGCCGCGCAGGCGATGAGCTCGGAACCTGGTCATCGCAAGGTCCTGGTGCTGCTCAGCGACGGTGAGGACCTCGCGGGGAATGCCACCGAGGCAGCGCGCGAGGCCGCTGGGCGCGGGCTCACGATCTACACGGTTGGTGTGGGCAGTCGGCAGGGCCAGCTCATCGAGATCGCGGGTCAGAGCGGAGCGCTCGAGCTCGTGCGCGACGAGAACGGAGAGCCGGTGCGCTCGCGACTCGATGAATCGACGCTGCGCGGGCTCGCGCAGCTCACCGGTGGTTCGTATCAGCCGCTCGGTGCGGACGGCCGCGGGCTCGACGCGCTGTATGCACAGGCGAAGGCCCAGCTTCCGCTCAGCACTGCGATGGGAACTGCGCGCAAGGTCTACACCGAGCGCTTTCAGATTCCGCTGGCGATCGCGCTCGGTTGCTTGCTACTCGAGCTCGCGCTCGGTGACCGGCGCCGTCGTGCGCGCTCCGTGCCTAGCGCGGCGCTCGCCGCGACGTTGGGGCTGTTTCTGTTCGGAATGCCGCGACTCGCGAGTGCCGAGTCGTCCAAGTCGTCGGCCACGAGCTCGTACAACAGCGGCACCGAGACGTATCGCAAGGGAGACTTCGATGCCGCCGAGAAGCAGTTCGAAGCAGCGCTGCGGACCGACGACGTGCGCCTGCAGGTCGACACGTACTACGACCTCGGCAACGCACGCTATCGGCTCGGGCAGGGCACGCTGGCGAGCAAGGACCGCGAGGCGACGATCGCGACCTGGAAGCGGGCGCTCGAGGCGTACGACGCCGCGCTCGCACTCGCGCCCGGCGACGAGGACGCGACGTTCAATCGCGAGTTTGTCGCGAACAAGCTCGCAGCTCTGGAGGAGGAGAAGAAGCGTGATGAGCAGGAGAAGAAGCAGCAGGACCAGCCGGGTCAGGGTCAGCAGCCACAGAACAAATCAGGTCAGGGTCAGCAGCCCAAGGATCAGCAGGGTCAGGGTCAGCAGCAACCGAACCAATCAGGTCAGGGCCAGCAGCCCAAGGATCAGCAGGGTCAGGGTCAGCAGCCCAAGGATCAGCAGGGTCAGGG
>JACCRC010000383.1 GCA_013813765.1 Deltaproteobacteria bacterium
GCGTACCTGTGGGTCGACTTCCGGCGGTGGACCGCCGTCGACTGCATGCCGATCCTCGAGCGCTGCGCGGCATCCGGCGTGCTCCTCGCGCCAGGCAGCGCGTTCGGCGAGCGTTGCGGTGGCTTCGCGCGCCTGTGCTTCACCGGCGTGCCGCCCGCTCGGCTCGACGAGGGCATCGATCGCATCAACACCGTGCTCGCAGGACTGTGATGCTCACGCGCGCACTCGCGCAGGCCGTGTTCACCGAAGCGGTCGCCGCCTGCGACCCGACGGTGCTCGTGGCAAGTGCGCTCGCGGATCTCGCGTCGCTCGACGGCCGCCGGCTCGCGATCTCCGCCGGCAAGGCCGCGCTCGCGATGGCGCGGGGGGCCGGCATCGTCGCGCGCGGTCTCGCGATCGCGCCGGCGGACGACGGCGAGCCGTTGCCGGAGGGCTGGGAGCGCATGATCTCGTCGCACCCGGTACCGGACGATCGCAGCGTCGCGGCCGGCGAAGCCGCGCTGTCGCTCGCCGAGAGTGCAGGCCCGGATGATCTGCTACTGGTGCTGATCTCCGGCGGTGCTTCGTCGTTGATGGAGTCGCCGCGGATCTCGCTCGCGGAGTATCGCGGCATCACGTCCGCGGTGATGGCCTCCGGCGCGCCGATTCACGAGCTGAACCTCGTGCGCTCGGCGCTGTCGCGCGTGAAGGGCGGCAGGCTCGTCGCGCAGTGCGCGGCCCGCGTGGTCACGCTCGCGATCAGTGACGTGCTCGATGACGATCTGACCGTGATCGGATCGGGGCCGTCGATCGCACCGGTCGCGCCGATCGGTGCGCGGGCGATCGACGTGCTACAGCGCCGCGGCATCGCCGTGCCCGCAATGCTCGATGCGGAGCAGTCGTCGCCGCCACGGATCGGGGACGTGTCGCGCGTCGTCGCTGGCATCGCCGCGTTCAGCACGGCCGCGGTCTCGGCGCTCGCGAAGCGTTCGCTGTGGGCGAGTCGCAGCACCACTCCGCTCGCCGGCGATGTCGAGACCTGCGCCGCACAGCTCCTCGCGGAGCCCGGCGTGGTCGTCGCGTGGGGAGAGCCGACCGTCGCGGTCCCCGCGGATCACGGCGAGGGTGGTCGCGCGCAGCACCTCGCCTTGCTGCTCGCACGTGGCCTGCGCGGTGGCGGTCGCGCAGCGCTCGTGATCGGCAGCGACGGGATCGATGGCTCGACGCCCGTCGGCCGGCCGACACCCGCGGGTGCGTTCGTGGATGGATCCACCTGGGAGGCGATCGCCGCGGCGGGCATCGATCCCGAGCGCGCGCTCCGGCGGCGCGATGCAGGCACGGCGCTCGCCGCGGTCCGTGCGCTGGTGGTCACCGGGCCGACCGGCATCAACCACGCCGATCTCGTGCTCCTCGGCTAACACCCTGCGAATGGTACAAAGCGCCGTGGCACAGACCTGGACCACGCTCGCCGTCCTCGACTGGACGACGCAGCGCTTCACCGAGGCCGGCATCGCCGGCGCCCGGCTCGAGGCCCAGCTGCTGCTCGCGCACGTCCTCCAGTGCACGCGCACGCAGCTCTATACCGGCTTCGATAAGCCGCTCGCCGAGGGCGAGCTCGCCGGTTACCGCGCGCTCATCAAGCGGCGCCTCGGCGGCGAGCCCGTCGCGTACCTCCTCGGCGAGCACGAGTTCTGGGGCCTGCCGCTCCACGTCGATTCGAACGTGCTCGTGCCGCGGCCCGACACCGAGACGTTGATCGAGGTCGCCCGCGCGGCCATCGCCGACCGCGCCGCGCCGTGTCGCGTGCTCGATCTCTGCACCGGTTCCGGCGCGATCGCGCTCGGGCTAGCGAAGGAGCTGCCCGCCGCGACCGTGGTCGCGACCGACGTCTCGCCCGAGGCAGTCGCGATCGCGGCGAAGAACGCCGAGCGCAACAAGCTCGCCGACCGCATCACCGTTCGCCAAGGCGATCTGTTCGCGCCCGTTGCCGGCGAGACGTTCGATCTGATCGCATCGAATCCGCCGTACATCGCGACCGCCGTGCTCGCGACGCTGTCGGCCGAGGTTCGCCGCGAGCCCGTGCTCGCGCTCGACGGTGGCGCCGACGGCCTCGTGTTCTACGACCGGATCTGCGCCGAGGCGCCGGGCTTCCTCGTGCCCGGCGGTGCGCTCGTCGTCGAGCACGGCTTCGATCAGGCCGACACCGTGCGCGAGCGCTTCGAGCGCGCCGGCTTCACCGGTATCACGCTCGTTCACGATCTCGGCAAGAACCCGCGCGTGACCTGGGGACGCAGACCGTGACCACCCGCAAGACGAAGAATCCCGCGGCGAAGAAGCCGGTCGCGAAGAATCCGCCGGCAAAGAAGCCGCCGGCAAAGAAGCCGGCGGCAAAAAAGCAGGCGCAGCTCACGCCGGCGCAGATCGTCGACGGGCTCGTCGCCGAGTATCGCAAGAGCTCCGATCCGCAGCTCGTCGCTGCGCTCGCAGCGCTGCCGGCCCTGCGAGATGAGGATGACCTCGCCTGGGAAGACGACGCCTACTTCGCCGGAGTGGCATATCCGTACCTCGCGCTCGTCCAGGTTTCCGCCGAGCGCCGCCTGCGCCCGGCGATCAAGCTGCTCCTCGATCGCGCGCCGTTCGGCGACCCACGCGACATGATGCGCGGCCTGCGAGGCTCGCTCGAGGCGATCGTCGAGGGCGACACCGAGCGACTCGCCGACGCGTGCATGGCCGCGATCGCCACGAAGCGCGACGGCACGATCCTGTGGGCCGCGCACCAGCTCGCGGCCCTCGACGATCCGCGTGCGCTCGAGGTGTTCGAGAAGCTGCGGCACTCGGAGCACGAGAGGATTCGCGAGGTCGCCGAGCTCGGGATCGCGCACCTCGTTCCCGACAACAACTAGCTGGTTCCGGTCGTGAACGTGAACGTGAACGATCACGAGTGCGACCACGTTCACGTGGCGGCACGTTCGCTTCGTGGTTGCTACGGCCCCCCTATCGCCGACGTCGTCCTCGTCGGCGCACCACGAACGTGACGAGCAGCACGAGCGCGAGGCCGGCGTGAGCGCCGGGCGCGACCTCGCCCGAGCAGCCGCAGCCGCGTGCGCGCGGACCGGGCGCGGGACCGGGCCGGAGCTTGACCGTATTCGCGCAGCCCTCGTCGACCCCGGCAGCGCAAGCCCGCTCGAAGTACACGCGCGCGCGCTCCGCGTCCTCGGCCTTCTTCGTCGCACGCAGTGCCTTGCCGGCCGCGATGCAGCCGAGCGGATCGAAGCCCTCGCATGCCTTGGAGAGCCACACGAGTGACTGCGCGGGGTCGCGAACGGTGGCCATCCCTTCCGCGTAGTACGTGCCGAGCACGTACATGTAATAGGGGTTGTCCTTTGCGAGCTCCTGCGTGCGCGCGAACGAGGTCGTGCGCAGTCGCGCGATCTCGGCGGGGGTGCCGGCGCTCTGCTCGTCGAGCAGAGC
>JACCRC010000385.1 GCA_013813765.1 Deltaproteobacteria bacterium
GGCGACATGGCTCGCAACCGCGACATGGATCCGGATACGAAGGACGTCGGCGGGATGTCCGATCGGTCGATCGGCGGGTCAGCAACTCTCGCAGTCCTTTACTGACTCTGGCAGACTGGGCGGGTGCAACCGTCCTCCGTACCGCGGGGCAAGCTTGTCGTTGCTCACCCGGAACGCAAGGCCCAGCGCGCGCTCCAGCGCCTGGTGGGTGCCACGCAGTGCCCGGTCGAGGTGGTGGACAATCTCGACGCGCTGCTGAAGCTCGTCGACGACCAGACGATCGCCGTGGTCGACGCGAGCATCGCGCAGGCGCGGCCGAATCTTCGGGAGACACCCGCCCGTGCGTGGATCGCCGTGCCGGGCGAGGGGCTCGCACCCGCGGAGGGGCCTGTCGTCGATAGCCTGCTCGCCGCGGGCTGGAATCACATCGTCTCGCACCCGATGCCGATCCTCTCGGAGGAGCTGCTCGCGACCGTACAGAAGCTGATGCGCGGGTCGATCTACGGGCTCGAGAAGTACATGGCCTGGGGCGCCGAGGTGCGCAGCTACACGCTCGAGGATGCGCGCGATCGCGATGACGTGGTGAGCTCGCTCGCGCGCGATGTAGTAGCCGTGGGGCTCCCGGATCGCGTCGGGTCGCTGGTCAGCGTGATCGCCGACGAGCTGCTCGCGAACGCGCTCTACATCGCGCCAGTCGATGCGAGTGGCACGAGGATCCGCAGCGCCGAGTCGCGCGACAAGTCGCGTGCGCTCTCGGGCAGGGACCTCGTCACGGTTCGCTGGGCGACCGACGCGCGCTACCTCGCGATCGAGGTCCGCGATCGATGGGGCTCCATCGACGTCACGCAGATCGCGTCGCGGCTCGCCGCCGGTGGGAAGCAGGCAACCGCGTCGGAGGGCGGGATGGGCCTCCCGCTCGCGTACGCGTGCTGCAATCAGTTCGTGCTCGGCTGCACGCCGGGGCAGTGCACCGAGGTCATCGCGCTGCTCGACGTTCGCTACAAGACCACGGAGCTCGGGCGTTCGGCCTCGTTTCACACGTTCATGGGGACGCCGGATGTGGAGGGCGGCGCATCGTGACCACGATGCGGCTGGGACGCCTGGATGTCGATATCGCACCCGGACAGCTCACGCTGAGCGGCAGGATCGACGACGCCGCGCACGTCGGCGAGCTCGTCGCCAAGATCGCGGCGGGCGACGTCGTGATCGATACCGACGGCGTGACGTTCATCAACTCGATCGGCATGCGCGAGCTCATGCGGCTGGTCCGCGCGCTTCGGGCGCGCGGCAAGGTCACGTTCACGCGCGTCGCCGACGTCCTGATCACGCAGATGAACCTGCGCCCCGAGTTCGCCGGCTCCGCGATCACGTCGTTCCATGCGCAGTACGTGTGCGGGGCCTGCGGAGCGGAGGCGGCGCCGCTCGTCAATGTCGCCGAGCACGCGGAGGACCTCCGCTGGATGCGCGCTCCAAAGCTCCCCTGTGCCGAGTGCGGCAAAGCGATGGACCTCGCGGATTTTCCCGAGCGCTACCTGTCGCTGTTCAAGGCCTGATCCCGGCGAGTTGGAGGCGTTTTCAAGGGTGCGCCGGTGCGGTACGGTGCGCCCCGTGCAGCCCGACATTCTCGCGCCGTCCGACACGTTCGCGCGCCGCCACATCGCGCCCAGCGACATCGAGGTCGCCGAGATGCTCGCCGCGCTCGGCTACAAGAGTCTCGACGAGCTCGCCGCCGCGACCGTTCCCGCGGCGATCCGGCTGAAGCAGCCGCTGCAGCTCGGAGAGCCGCTCGGCGAGCACGAGCTGATCGAGGAGATGAAGAACCTCGCCGCGGACAACCAGATCCTGCGGAGCTTCATCGGGCAGGGCTACTACGACACGATCACGCCGCCGGTGATCCTGCGCAACGTCCTCGAGAACCCGGGCTTCTACACCGCGTACACGCCGTACCAGGCCGAGATTTCGCAGGGCCGGCTCGAGGCGCTCGTCAACTTCCAGACGATGATCGAGGAGCTCACCGGGCTCGCGATGGCGAACGCGTCGCTGCTCGACGAAGGCACCGCCGCCGCCGAGGCGATGATGATGGCGTACGAGGCGTGTGCTCGCGCGCGCAGGACCTTCTGGGTCGACGCGGCCACGCACCCGCAGACGATCGCGGTGATGCGTACGCGCGCGGTGCCGCTCGGCATCAACCTCGAGGTCGCCGCGCCGTCGGCGTGGAAGCTAGAAGCGGATGTCTGCGGCGCGCTGCTGTCGTACCCGGCCACCGACGGAGCTGTCGTCGACCACCGCGCGGTCATCGGAAAGGTCCACACCGCGCAGGGCATCGTCGTGATGGCGACCGATCTGCTCGCGCTCACACTGCTCACTCCGCCGGGCGAGCTCGGCGCCGACATCGCGGTCGGCACCGCGCAGCGGTTCGGCGTTCCGATGGGCTTCGGTGGCCCGCACGCGGCGTTCCTGTCGTGCAAGGACGACCTGCGTCGACAGATTCCCGGCCGCATCATCGGCGTGTCGCGCGATGCGAAGGGCAAGGTCGCGTTTCGCCTCGCGCTGCAGACGCGCGAGCAGCACATCCGCCGCGAGAAGGCGACGTCGAACATCTGCACCGCGCAGGTGCTGCTCGCCGTGATGGCCTCGATGTACGCCGTCTATCACGGCCCGAAGGGACTCGTTCAGATCGCGCAGCGCGTGCGCGGCTTCACCGCGCTGATCTCCGCCGGGCTCACGAAGCTCGGCCACGCGCCGCGCGCAGGTGCGTACTTCGACACGCTGCGCATCGATCTCGACGCGCACCGCGCCGCACAGGTGCTCGCCGCCGCGACGGATCGCGGCCTGAACCTCCGCCGCTACGACGACGGCGTCGGCATCTCGTGCGACGAGACCACGAACCTGGGCGATGTTCACGCGCTGCTCGAGTCGTTCCATACCGGCGAGCTGCCGTTCGAGGTCGCCGCGCTCGTGAAGTCGTCCGAGGTGCCGGAGCTGCCCGCCGGCCTCACGCGGACGTCTGCGTTTCTCACGCACCCCACGTTCTCGCGTTACCACGCCGAGCACGAGCTCCTGCGCTACCTCAACCGGCTTCAGGCGAAGGACCTCTCGCTGACGACGTCGATGATCCCGCTCGGCTCGTGCACGATGAAGCTCAACGCCACCACCGAGATGATTCCGGTGACGTGGCCCGAGTTCGGTCGGATCCATCCGTTCGCGCCCGCGGAGCAGTGGGGCGGCTACAAGGCGATGTTCGAGCAGCTCGAGGCGTGGCTCGCCGAGATCACGGGCTTCGCCGCAGTGTCGCTGCAGCCAAACTCCGGCGCGCAGGGCGAGTACGCGGGTCTGCTCGCGATCCGCGGCTACTTCCAGGCGAAGGGGCAGGCGCACCGTACGGTGTGTCTGATCCCGCAGAGCGCGCACGGAACGAACCCGGCCTCCGCGGTGCTCGCGGGGATGTCGGTCGTCGTCGTCGCGTCGAACCCCGACGGGACGATCGATCTGAAGGACCTCGCCGCGAAGGCGAAGCAGCACGCTGCGAACCTCGCGGCGGTGATGGTCACCTACCCATCGACGCACGGCGTGTTCGAGGACGGCATCGGCGAGGTCTGCTCGATCGTTCACGCGAACGGCGGCCTCGTGTACATGGACGGCGCGAACATGAACGCGCAGGTCGGGCTGACGCGGCCCGGTGATATCGGCGCCGATGTCTGTCACCTGAATCTGCACAAGACGTTCTGCCTGGCGGCAGGCACGCAGGTCGCGTTGCCCGGGGGCTTCACGCGTCGCATCGAGCACATGCTCTCGGCGTCGTCGGTGTACGGCTGGTCCGAAGCGGACAACGGCGTTCGTCCCGCGCGCCTCGAAGGAATGATCCGAACCGGTCGGAAGGAATGTGTTCAGCTCACGTTGCAGGACGGACGCACGGTCACCTGTACGCCAGATCACCGCATCCTCACCACGAACGGGTGGATCGAGGCCGGACAGCTGATTCCGACGAAGCACCGTATCGTCATGGGACCCGAGCAGCCTGCGGACGATGTTTCCGATGACGCGGAGGCGGAGCGCGCGTTCCGCGTGAACTACGGCGGGGTCCTGTTCTCGATGGATAGTGCGATCACCCGCGAGCGCACACTCGCGTTCTTCCGCCTGCTCGGCGCGACGTGCTCGGATGGCACCTACTCGCGATCCGAAGAGCGCGGACGGGTGCGCGAGCGCATCCGGCTGTACTTCGGCACTCGCATCGATGCAGAACGCGCGCTCGATGATGTTGCGCTGTTGACGGGGCAGCGACCGGCGATCACCGAGTCCAACACGTTCGCGATCAATCTGCCGAGTGAGCTGGTGAGTGCGATCGCCGCCGTTCCGGGCATGGGCGAGGCCGGTAAGAAGATCGATTCCGGTCGGACCGTCCCCGACGTGGTCGTCGCGTCCAGCACCCCGCTCGCCTTGGTGCGCGAATTCCTGGGCGCCCTGTTCGGGGGTGATGGCTGTGCACCCACGATCGTCCACCTCGTCAAGGCACCGCCCACGCTGAAGGGTGTGCGCTTTGCCCAGACCCATCGCGACGCTGCGGTGCTCGGCATCGCGCAGCAGCAGATCTGCGCTGCTCTGAAGCGTCTTGGCGTCGATGCAACCGCGGAACGGATCGTCCCCGTCCCTCCATCGCAAATCAAGAACCAAGCGCGTGACGCTCGATGGACCGGTCCGATCAGTGTGATCGACAGTCTCGCGTTTGCCGAACGCGTCGGCTTCCGATACTGCGCGCACAAGACAGCACGGCTGTCCGCGGCAGCCGCGTACTGGCGCATGAAGCGCACGGTGAATCAACAGCGAGTTGCGGTCGCAGAGCATGCACTTGCGAGCGTGGCCGCCACCGGGTTCGTCGCCTCGGGGCCCAAACCAATCTGGTCGAGCGCCGTTGCCGGTGCGTATGACGCCGTCGCGGCAGCAGGCCCTGTCATCAGCCCCTACTACGCGTCATTCGCTGGAACGAAACGCGTGTCGAAACAGGTGCTCGTCAACGCGGTTCAAGGACAGAAATCGTCGGAGCCCGGACTCCGCCGCACGAATCGTCGCGTGCTTGCCGCGGCAGTCGGGCGCGGTGGAGCGAAGACGGGCGTACTCGGTCTGAAGGACTTCCTCGCGGACATCAACGCACTCTCGTGGTTCAACAAGCACACCTCGCGTGGTGACTCGTACAAGGTCGCCTACGCCGTGACGCAGGAAGAGGTGGCCGAGCCGACCTTCCATCTCGGAGTGGTGGACGTGCGTCCCGTCGGCGAACGCGTGGTTTATGACCTGACGGTTCACGAACTGCACTCGTTTCTCGCGAACGGAGCCGTCGTTCACAACTGCATCCCGCACGGCGGCGGTGGCCCGGGTATGGGACCTATCGGCGTCACGAAGCAGCTCGCGCCGTACCTTCCGGGTCATCCGCTCGCGGGTGCGGGAGCCCAGCCCGTCGGCCCGGTGTCGGCGGCGCCGTGGGGCTCCGCGTCGATCCTCCCGATCTCGTTCGCGTACATCGCGATGATGGGCGAGCCTGGACTGCGGCGCGCGACGGAGGTCGCGATCCTCAATGCGAACTACATCGCGCACCGCCTCGGCACGCACTACCCGGTGCTCTACACCGGGCAGAACGGACGCGTCGCGCACGAGCTCATCGTCGATTGCCGCGGTTTCAAGAAGTCCGCCGGCATCGAGGCGGAGGATGTCGCGAAGCGCCTCATGGACTACGGATTCCACGCTCCGACGATGTCGTTCCCGGTGCCCGGCACGCTGATGATCGAGCCGACCGAGAGCGAATCGAAGGCCGAGCTCGATCGGTTCTGCGACGCGATGATTGCGATCCGCGCCGAGATCGCCGCGATCGAGAGCGGTCAGATGGACCGCGCGAACAACCCGCTGAAGAACGCGCCGCACACCGCCGCCGAGGTCACCGGCACCGAGTGGAACCATCCGTACTCGCGCGAGCAGGCGGCGTATCCCGCTCCGTGGCTGCGCAGCCACAAGTACTGGCCGCCGGTCGCCCGCGTCGACAACGCGTACGGCGATCGCAACCTCGTCTGCGCGTGCCCACCGATCGAAGCGTATAGTTGAGGCCGGCGAGAGGATGGCGGACCTCGTAGGGCTGATGGCGATCGTGATGTCGCTCGGGATGGCCCGGCGATCATCGACTTCGGGCTCACCACCACCGCGGTGGGGGAGGGGCCACCGCGACAGGCGCGATCCTCGCGCTCGCATATCACCTCACGCGCGTTCCTCGACCGCTGCTCCGCCGTCAGCGCTGCGTGACCTACGGGATGTACGCGAAGTTGGCGTGGACGAGCTTCCAGTCCTTGCCGGACTTCTCGTAGAGCGCGAGCACCCGGTACGGCACCGGCTTGTCCTTCGGCTTCTTCGCGCTCGTCGAGTCGACGTTCGCGGCGACCCACGCGACGGTCTTCGACGACGTCACGCCGGCCTGGATGCCATCGCGCACCTTGAAGCCGAGCTTCCACGCCTCGAGCTTCGCCTTGACCTTCGCGCCGCCGACAGTGCGCTCGGCCGGCTCGTTGCCGTAGAGGACGACGTCCTTGCGGGTCGAGACCGTGGCCGCGAACGACTTCGGATCGGCGATCGAGGTCTCGAATAGCTTCACGACGTCCTCGGCGCCGGCATCGATCCTCTTCGCGATCGCCGACGGTGCCGCGCCGTTCTTGATCGCCGCGGCCTGCTGCTTGCCGGTGACCACCGGGGCGATGTTCCAGGCGACCATATCCCAGTCCGTTCCATTGAGCTGCCACAGGAACGAGGAGTGGTACTCGGTCGGCGGGGGCGGTGGCGGAGGTGGGCAGGGAGCCGAACCGCAGCCAATCACAAACTCGGCGACGTCGCCGGCGATCCAGTACGCCTTCTTGTCGGCGGCCATCGCGGTGACCTCGCGGATCGTGGTCTTGTCGCCGAGCCCGTCCGCTCCGTCGAGGGCGGCCTCGGTGCTCGCGGGACTGACATGCGCCTTCGCTCCGCTGAGAGCGAACCGCGGCGGCTTGCCCTTGCGATACACCACTCCCTCACCGGAGGTGCTCGGCGTTCCGATGTCCTCGTCCGCCGCCGCCGTGCCGCACAAGACCACCACCACGATCGCTGCGATCCGCATGCGCCCAGCGTATCACCGCGGCGCGAAGCGGTAGTGCGCGACGATCCACTCGCGCCCGCCCGCGTACCCGAACAGCTCCGCGCACGCGAGGAAGAACACGCGCCAGCGCTGGAACCGCCTCGGTCCCTCCGCGCCGTACGCGCCCGCGAGGACGCGCTCGATCTCCGGCCGCCGCGTCATCAGATTCTCGTACCAGGCATCGGCCGTGCGCGCGTAGTGCGTGCCCGCAAGGTGCCACTCGTCCTCCAGCTGCAGATCGTCCTGGAAGTGATGGAGCAGCTGCGCACTCGGCATGATGCCTCCGGTGAAGAACTCGCGCGCCATCCAGTCGGAGCGGCCGCCGTCCTCGAACGGATACGCATGGTGGCGGTGCGCGAACACGTGCACGAACAGCCTGCCTTCGGGACGCAGCCACTCCGCGATCCGTCGCAGTAGCTGATCGTAGTTGCGCATGTGCTCGAACATCTCCACCGACACCACGCGATCGAAGCCGCGTGCCGGCAAGAGCAGCGTGCGAACGTCCGCGGTCCGGACCTTCACGTTGGTAAGTCCGCGCGCGGCGGTCTGCGCCTCGATGAACTGTCGCTGCGCTCGCGAGTTGGAGACAGCGGTGAACCGACTCGTCGGATAGCGCGCTGCGGCCCAGAGCGAGAACGAGCCCCACCCGCAGCCGAGATCGAGCACGTCCTGCCCGTCGGTCAGCTGCGCGCGCTCGGCGGTGAGCGCGAGCATCGCCTCCTCGGCGGCCGCGAGCGTGGTGACGCCGGTGGGCCAGTAGCAGCTCGAGTACTTGAGCTGCGGGCCGAGCACCGCTTCGAACAAGGCAGCCGGCACTTCATAGTGTTGCTGGTTCGCGGCCTCGGTCTCGATCGCGATCTCGCTGCTGCGGAGCTCCGCTACCAGCGCCTGGTGCCGAGCCTGTTCGTCCTCGACGGTGCGCCGCTCCTGGCGCAGCCGAAGTGCGCATACCGCGCGGATCCCGGCGCGGAGCAGCGGCTCGGGGACGAGGCCACTGTCGACGATGCGTTCGAGCACGCAGGAAAGGTACGCCAGAGATCCCCCGGATTGCGATACGCTGGAGGACGGGGGGACGCGCATGGCGAAGAACAAGCCGGGCTCGAGATCCAAGACGGTGGCGAAACCGGCGGCGCCGACGAGGCTGCAGAACCTGGCAGCCAGGCCGTCGTACGACGACATGACGCTCGGCGACGATCAGCTCGTCGACAACTCGGGCGTGTTTCGCGTGACGTCGAGCATCGCCCAGGCGCAGGCCGGGCACGACGATGATACGAACCCGCGGTTCGCGAGTGACAGCCTCGTGATGGCCGCGCAGCGCGACGGCTTTCGAGACGATGGGCCCACGCTCAACGACGTCGTCGAGGAGACCGCCGTCGAGGACGAGGCCACGCTGGCGCTGCGCCGCGAGCGCCTCGCTACGCTGACGGCACGAGCGCGCGCCCGCACGAAGCGGCGCTAGCTCACTTCTTCGCGCGCAACGTCAGCACGTAGTAGGCGAGCGCCCAGCGTTCGACTTCGGGCAGCATCGGGTAGCCGACCATCCGCGTGTTCGGCAGCCCGAGCGTGATCGTCGTGAACACCTTCTCGACGCTCTCGCCGCCTCTGAACGCCTCGGTCTTGAAGTTGCGCGGCGGCGGCTTGATCGCGAACGCGACCGGGCCGTTGCCCTCGCCGGTGAGGCCGTGGCACGCGGAGCAACCGGCGGTTGCTCCCTCGTAGACGCTCTTGCCCTGCGCGAGCAGCTGCGGTGTCGCTCGCGGAGTCTTCGCGAGTGCGTGCGCAGCCACCGCGATGCCGGCCGCCGCAACGGCGACGGCAAGCCTCTTACTTCCTCGGCTTCGCATTCTGGTCGTGCGAGAACAACCCGATGTAGATGCCGGCCATCCAGCCGTGCTCGCCGGGGACCGCGTTCGCGCCGATCACGCCGCCGATCGTCACCTGCGGACCGACGAGGAGCTGACCGCGCACGCGCGGCTCGATCGCGACGCTCGCGATGTCGTCGGCGCCGAGCTCGGTGCGCAGCCAGCGCCGACCGGCGATGAGCTCGACCGACAGTGAACCGCGCGCCGACGAGGTGTCCGCACCGACGACGCCGTAGGCGCCACCGAAATACGCACCGTCGCGGCTCATCGGTCCGGCCTCGAGCTCCGCGCCCATGTACACGCCGCGCCGATAGCCCATCGTGAACTGTGCGTTGCCGGTGACGCCCTTCGACGCGAACCGCTCCGTCGTCGGTGCGGGCTCACCGGTTGTTCGCGCGACGTGCACGCCGCCGGCGAATTCGGGTTTTGGCACGTCGGTCGCGACGCTTCGCGTGTTGAAGCCCAGCTGCATACGCGCGGGCCGCTTCGCGAGGTCGCGTTCCCACAAGCATCCGCCGGCGACGCACGCCAGCCCGAGCACTGCGAGCGATTTCCCCATGACATCGAGCGTAGCGGAAGGCACGGCGCAGTCAGCTGGAAAGTTCTAGCAACCGATGTAGGTCCGGCGGCACATCCGCTGCATCGGGAGCAGAAGAATCCGGGAGATTGTCCCCCGGGCGCACACCTTGAACTGCGGATACAGTTGCGCGCGTGGGTGATCCGCCGGAGGTCGAGACGCTGACGGTCGCGCCACCGTCGGACCTCCCGACGCGTGCGGGACTGCCACCGGCCGCGCGGATGAAGCGAGCCGCGCAGGCAGCGGCTGCGGCCGAGCCGGCGCCGCACGTGTCGCAGCAGATCGCGCTCGCGACTCTCCGCCAGGAGGAGGCGGACACCACGCGGACCATGATTCGCGTCGGACGGCTGGTGGGTGGAGCGGCGCTCGTCCCGGTCCCGTTCCTCGGCGGAAACGCGGGTCTTCAGATCGCGATGCTCGCGGCGATCCTGTTCGCGATCGCGGTCGGGTTCTGGATCGAGCGGCAGCTCGCGAGGACCGGTGCGACGGAGAAGACGACGATCGCGCTCGCGCTCTCGGTGTCGCCCGGCATCTTCGTCGCGTCGCTGTACTTCGGCATCTTCTCGGCGTCGCAACTGTTCCCGGCGCTCGCGCTGTACTTCTTCGCGCGGCGCGAGAACTTCCGCTCCGCGTTCGCGCTCTACTGCCTGAACGCGGTCGCGCAGGGCTCGTTCGCGGCGCTCGTGATCGCGGGTGTGCTCGAGGATCCGGGGCTCATTCGCGCCGAGCAGTCACGGACCGTCATGCTCATCGGCCACTTCCTGCTGCAGATCGGCTTTCTCGGCGCGTTCCTGCTCGGTCGCGGCGGGCACAAGGCGTCTCGCGACGCGATCGCGAAGATGCAGAAGCTGATGCTCGTCGCGAACCAGCGCGCCGCGCTGCTCGAGGAAGCACGTCAGGATCTCGATCGTGCACTCGCGATCGATGTGCCCGGCAGGTTCAGCGAACAGGTGTTCGGCGACTACCGCCTCGGCAACGTGATCGGCCGCGGCGGGATGGGTGAGGTCTACGAGGCATTCCACACCGGCACCGGTTCGATTGCCGCCGTGAAGCTGCTCGCCGCGCACGGGCTCGGCGACGCGCACACCGTGGAGCGGTTCTTCCGCGAGGTGCGCGCCGTGATCGGGCTGACCTCGCCGCATGTGGTCCGCGTGCTCGCGGCCAGCGACGAGAGCGAGCCGATTCCGTACCTCGTGATGGAACGGCTGCGCGGTCACGACCTCGCGCATCACCTGCGCAGCGGCAAGATGTCGCCGGCGGCGCTCGACCTCATGCTCGCCCACGTCGGTGCGGCGGTCGAAGAAGCGTGGTCGCGCGGCATCGTTCATCGTGACCTCAAGCCGAATAACCTCTTCCTCGTCGAGGATGGCGGCGCGCCGCTGTGGAAGGTGCTCGACTTCGGCGTCGCCACGCTCGAGGAGAGCTCCGGCACGCTCACGCAGGGCAAGGTCGTGGGCACGCCCGCATACATGGCGCCCGAGCAGGCCAAGGGCGAGAGGGTCGACCATCGCGCGGATGTCTACGCGGTCGCCGCGATCAGCTACCGTTGGCTCACCGGCCGCCCCGTGTGCTCTGGCAAGGACATCCACAACGCTCTGTACCAGACGGTGCACGTGATGCCGCAGCAGCCGAGCACGCTCGCCGAGCTCCATACGGACATCGACGCCGCGTTCGCGATCGGCCTCGTCAAGGATCCCGCGGATCGGTTCGCGACCGTCGCCGAGCTCCGCGCCGCGATCGCACTCGCGCTCCTCGGCGAGCTCCCCGATGAAGCGCGCGACCGCGCCGCCGATCTGCTCGAGCGACATCCGTGGGGCGCCGTACGCCACTGACAGCGAGGCGGCAGCGTACGGCAATCGTGTCCGTGCCCTAGGCATCTCATGCGGAAGCCTCTAGATTCGCGCGATGAAGAGCGCCTGGGTGGTTGGAGTCCTGCTGGTCAGTTGTGGTGGTGGTGGCGGAAAGGGCATGGAGGATGCGCCGGTTGCGATCGACGCGGCGGTCGATGCGCCGGTCGTTCACGTCGATGCCGCGATCGACGCGCGAATGATCGATGCACCGATGCTCGATGCACCACCCGACGCACCGATCGTGCTGATCGACGCACCGAGCGACGCGCCGACCAGCGTCGCGTGCAACGTGCTGACGCAGGCAGGCTGCAACGCCGGCGAGAAGTGCACGCAGATCAAGGACCAGGACAGTCCGTTCATCGCGCACTACGGCTGCGCCCCCGACGGCGTTGTCGCCGCCGGCGCCGCGTGCACGACCGGTCCCGCCGGCTCGTCGGGCTACGACGACTGCGTGAAGGGCACGATCTGCGTGAGCGGCCAGTGCAAGGCGATCTGCGATGACCAGGGCGGAGCTCCTGCGTGCAGCACCAACCACTCCTGCAAGCGCTACCAGAACGTGTTCGACAGCGGCGGCTTCCATGTTGCCGGCGTGTGCGATCCGAAGTGCGATCCGCTCACCCAGGTGTCCGCCGCCACGACGCCCACCGCGGCCTGTGGATCGACCAATCCCGCGAGCCCGAACAAGGGTTGCTACGGTCTCGCGGACTACTCGTGCGCGACGGTGCTCTCCGGCGCACTCACGCTGACCGATCGGACCGTGCCGCCGAGCTTCGTGCTGAACGCCTGCGCGCCCGGGTTCATGCCTGTCCTGTACTCGGCGACGGGCTCGACCACGATCACGTGCAACGGGCTCTGCGCCGCGCTCGAAACCGACAACACGCCGGGCCACATGAACAACGGAAAGGGCGACGCGACGGCGCTCGGCAAGCTGCCGACGCAGATGACACCTGCAGCCGGCAACGCGACATGCAACGTCGGTGTGAAAGGCTCCGAGGCGAGCTCGTCGTGCGTGTACCTGTGGCTCTATCTGGCCGATGACGTCGGAACCATCCCGCCGGAGTTCATGCCGTGGGTCGATCTGATCGGCGTGTGCGTGGCGCGTGACCACTATCGGTACGACGGGAACTCCGACGGTCAGCTGACCTCCACCGATCCGACGTTCCCTGACTGCGCGACGCTGCCGCCGCGCAGCGCCGCTACGCCGGGGCTCTACGACGACGCGGCGGACTTCGGCTGTCAGAAGCTCGTCAACTCCATGTTCGCGCTTCCGCCACCGATGTTCGGTAGCGTGTTGCGCTCGACCGACGCGGTCCCGCTCCGGCGACACGACTTCCGCTGAGCGACCGCGTTACGATGCCGGTGATGAGCAAGTTCACCGGCAAAGGCGTTCACGATCGTGCGACCCGGCGTGCCGTCGAGGCAGCCGCCGTGAGCGCGAACCGCGAGCGCAGCCACGAAGGAGCGCGGGCCTCGGGCCGCGACGCGACCGAGAGCATGCGCCGCGCGGGTGCGATCGCCATCGATGATGCGATCCGCGATCCGGAGACCGAGGATCAGAAGCTGCTCGATACCTCGCCGCAGGACGACTTCCGGCGCAGCGAGACCTGGCGCGTGCTGCGCATCCAGAGCGAGCTGGTCGAGGGCATCGACACGCTCGGTTCGATCGACCGCGCCGTCTCGATCTTCGGCTCCGCCCGCACGCCGCCCGAGGATCCGTACTACGAGGCGGCGCGTCGCACGGCCGCGCTGCTCGCCGGTGCGGGCTTCGCGGTGATCACCGGCGGTGGTCCCGGGATCATGGAGGCGGCGAACCGCGGAGCGCGCGATGTGCAGGGGCGATCGATCGGCTGCAACATCGAGCTGCCGTTCGAGCAGGCACCGAATCCGTACATCGACACGCTGATCAACTTCCGCTACTTCTTCGTCCGCAAGACGATGTTCGTGAAGTACTCGTCGGCGTTCGTGAACTTCCCGGGTGGTTTCGGCACGCTCGACGAGCTGTTCGAAGCGCTCACGCTGATCCAGACCGGCAAGATCTCCAACTTCCCGGTCGTGCTGTTCGGCACGAAGTACTGGAGCGGTCTCGTCGGCTGGATCGAGGATCAGCTGCTCGCCGGGGGTAAGATCGCCGAACCCGATATGGGGTTGCTCCAGCTCACCGACGATCCGGAGGAGGCGGCTGCGATGATCACGACAGTTCACGCCCCGTGAGGCGGCTCGTCTTCCTGTTCTCGCTCGCGTCGGGCGTTGCGGCGCCCGCCTGTCAGCAAGGCACGCCGCCTCCAACGCAGGCGGTGCGGATCGATCTCAACACCGCGACGCTGAAGGACCTCGAGCGCCTCCCGGCGGTCGGCGACAAGTTAGCGCGCAAGATCATGGCGTCGCGCAACGCGCGCGGCGGCCGGTTCGACAACCTCGAGCAGCTGCTGCAGATCGACGGCGTCGGTGCGAAGACTCTCGATGCGATTCGCCCGTACGTGTACGTGCGCTGATCCGCCCCCGTTCGACCGACGGATCGGCGACAATCGAAGCGCCGTGATCGACCGAGGCTTCGCGCGATGTTTGCTCGTGGCCTCGACGATGTCCGCGTGCTCGGGTTCCGACGAACCTGCGCCCCAGGTCCGGATCTCGGAGATCCTTTACCACCCGGCGGCCGAGCGCTCGTACGACGACGTCGCGGAGTTCGTCGAGCTCGCAAACGCCGGCACCAGACCGGTCGAGCTCGCGGGCTGGCGTCTCGTCGCGGATGACTTCGACTTCACGCTCCCGGCGGTGAGGTTGCCGATCGACGGCTACGTCGTGGTCGCGAAGGACGCCGCCACCGTTGCCGCCGTATGGGGGATCGATCCGGCGATCGTTGTCGGGGACTGGCCCGCAAATCTGAAGAACGGCAAGGACATCGTCCAGCTGATCGATCCCGAGGGTGCCGTGGTCGATCGCGTCGCCTACGAGGACGAGGCACCGTGGCCTGTCGCAGGCGATGCGCTCGGGGCAGGGGCCCGGTGGCTACCGGCGAGCGTGCTCCCGCTCTCGCAGCACGAGCACAAGGGGCACTCGATCGAGCGCGTCTCGCTCGATCGCGAAGCGTCCGAGGTCGCGAACTGGGTGCCGTCCCCGCTCGACGGTGCCACGCCCGGTGCGCCCAACGCCGGAGCCGCCGAGCAACCGCCCCCGATCGTGATGGGCCACGGTTACAGCGGCTCTCGGATCGGTGCGTCGCTCAGCGCGCATCCAGGCGTCGTGGGCGTCGAGGTCGAGTGGTTCGTCGACGACCTCGCGAGCACGGGCGAGCCCACGACGCGGATGGCAATGACGTCACAGGCCGGCAACTACACCGCGAGCCTGCCCGCGTTTCCCGATCACACGATCGTGCGCTACCGCTTCCACATCGATAGCGGCGCCGGCGCGCAGATCGTGTCGCCGCGGCCGAGCGATCCGTATGCGTGGCACGCGTTCGCGGTGGTTCCGCAGGTCGGGACCACGACCCAGCTCTACCAGCTCTACATCTCTCCCGCGAACTGGGGGAAGCTGTGGACGAATATCGAAGACGGCCGCGACAGCGGCTGCACCATGAACCCGACGTGGGACGACGAGGTGCCGGCGGTGGTCGTTCATGACGGTGAGGTCTACGACGTGCTCGCCCGCTATCAGGGCAGTCGCTACAACCGACGCAACGGGCCCGCGCTGCCCGCGTGGCCGTATCCGGCGCCGAGCGCCGGTCCGAATCCGCCGCTCGCGCTGTCGTGGCGCTTCATCATGCCGCGCTACCACCGCATCGACGGCCAGGAAGCGATCACGCTCAACAAGAACCGGCAGGGCTGTCCCGGCTACGACGCCTCGGTCGGGTTCGCGCTGTGGCGCAAGGCGAACATCCCCGCACCGCGCACGAACTACGCGCGCCTCGACATCAACGGGGGCTACTACCACTACATGCTGCAGATCGAAGCCCCCGGCGAAGCGATGATGCAGCGCTTTGGCCCGGTAGGGCGGTTGTACAAGGCGCAGGGCAAGGAGTCTGACGGCGGCGCGCTCGGCGTCTCCGACGAGCGGCCGATCGTGCCGATGTGCGGCCTGACCCGCGAGCAGCGTTACGAGCTCACCTACGACGAGCAAACGCATTCGTGGGAGACCCACGACGAGCTCATCACGCTGCTCGACGATCTCGACACGGCGCGCGCCAGCGGCGTCCCCGCGATGAAGGACTTCTTCGCCACGCGCTTCGACGTCAACGCGCTCCTCGATCACATGGCGATCATCAACTGGTCGGTGCCGTTCGATGACATGTGGCAGAACCACTTCCTTTACCGGAAGCGCGATGGCAAGTGGATCGTCATGCCATGGGACCTCGATCTGAACTTCGGCGGCTGGAAGGACGCGAATGCGTCGCTGTACATCGGTGAGCAAGGCGACCCCGATAACCGCTCCGGCTTCGGGAACGTGCTGAAGGACGCCTTCATCAAGTCCTATCGCACCGAGCTGGACGCGCGGATGCGAGTGCACGTGGCCGGGATCCTGTCTCCCGCGTCCGTCAACGCGATCGTCGACGACGTCACCGCGTCCGCCAATCCCGCGGAAGCGGAGGCTGCGCCCGTCGGCCTGTCGTGCAGCTTCCCGGATCGCGAGGCCTCGTTCAAGGCGTTCGCGGTGGAGCGCCGGGCAGTCGTCAACGCTCGGACTACACCATGATGACGCTCGAGCAGTGGCGCGCGCTGTCGGACGAGGAACGCGCGGAACAGGGCCGCATGGTCGCGGCCGCAGTCGGAGGAACCTTCACCGTTCTGATGGGCGAGGACAAGCTCGCGGCGATCACGCACGAGAGCGGCATCGAGCTCGTGCTGATCCCCGGTGGCACGTTCGAGCGCGGGGTGCGTGCCGACGAGCACGCGATGATGCGGGCAATCGAGTGGAGCGAGCCCGAGGATGCGCTCGAGTGGCTCGATCAGATCGCAGAGACTGCACCCGAGTCGGTGACAGTCTCTGCATTCCTGCTCGCTCGCGCGCCGCTCTTGGCCGAGCACATCGAAGGCTGGGTCATCGGTGACGAGGACAGCGATCAGTCCGCGGTGCGGATCGATTCGGACATCGCAGCCGCCGTGCTCGCTGAAGGTCCATGGCGCGTGCCGACGTCGATCGAATGGGAGTGGGTGGCACGAGAGGGCGGTGAGCTTCCGTTCGTCGACGCGACGGATCCCGACGAGGCGGCAGCGGCATGCGAGGACATCTACGACTCGCCATACGATCCGGACCTCGCGAACGGCTGGGGCATCTGGGGGCTGCCGTGGGGCGACTGGGTCGGTGACGGCAAGCAGCCGCGCGCCGGGCGAGGTGGTGCTGCGATGCTGTATCCGTGGCAGGGCGACGAGCTGATCCTCCAGCTCGCTGGACTTCCCGACGACGCGGCCGGTCAGACGCAACACTGCCTGCGCTACGCGCTCGACGTGCCCACGACTGCGACTTAGCGTGCGGGCTTCACGGCGGTGTTGGGCAGGAGCGAGCCGAGGGTGGCCACGTCGACCGGCTTCCCCAGGTGATGTGCGAAGCCCGCGCGGAGCGCGCGCTCGCGATCCTCGGGCTGTGTGTAGCCGGTGATCGCGATCAGCAGCGTGTCCGCGCAACTCGGCAACTGCCGGAGTAGGCGCGCCAGCTCGTAGCCGTCGACGACGGGGAGTCCGATATCGAGGAGCGCGGCCTGCGGCGCGAAGTCCTTCGCGATCTCGATGGCTGACGTCGCGTCGTGCGCGACCGTGACCTGGTGGCCGATCGACCCGACAAGCTCGGCGAGTAGCTCGGCTGCGTCGGCGTTGTCATCGACGATCAGGACCCGCAGGGGCGCTGCACCTGCCGGTCGAATCAGCGCGGAGATCTTGGCCGTGCGAGTCCGCGAGGACGCTCGTGGCCATCGGACCGAGAAGGTCGCGCCCAATCCCGGACCGTCACTGAGCGCTTCGACCGTGCCTCCGTGAAGGGAGACGATGGTCCGGACGAGCGTCAACCCGATGCCGAGTCCGCCTTCCTGTCGCGCGGGTGCCCGCTCTCCTTGCACGAACAACTCGAAGACGTTCGGCAGGAGGCTTGCCGGAATGCCGCGCCCGTTGTCGCGAATGGAGAGGCGAATCGCGGGTCCGTCGTCCTCGGCCGAGATCTCGATCCGCCCGCCATCCGGGGTGTACGTCGCCGCGTTCATGATGAGGTTGGTGAGTACCTGATCCAGTCGATGCCGATCCGCATCGAGGAGCAGCCGATCGGGAATGTCGACCTGCACCTCGTGTCGGTGACGATCGATCGACGATCGCGACGCCTCGATCACGTTGGTCACCGCGATTGCGAGGTCGACCGTCTCTCGTTGGAGCGTGATCTTGCCCTGGGTGATCCGCGAGACGGCCACGAGGTCCCCCACGATGTGCGTGAGGTGCGTGACCTGTCGATCGAGGACCGACATCTCTCGATTCATCGCCCCGTCGCGCGACTTGACGAGCTCCAGCGCGCTCGTCATCACGGAGAGTGGATTGCGAAGCTCGTGACCGAGCATCGCCAGGAACTCGTCTTTGCGCTGATTCAGCGACTGGGCGGCCATTCGTGCCTCTGCCTCGGCGACGTACAGGCGTGATCGTTCCAGCGCTTGTTCACACGTCCGCACGAGTGCGAGGACAAACGAACGCTCGTCCTCGCTGAACGTGTGCTCTCCTTGGTAGCTGTAGTTCAGGACCGCGATCCCCTTGCCGTCGCTGACGAGCGGCAGGGTTGCGAACGCCCATGCGCGATTTGCAGCGCGCGCCTGTTCGATCGCCTCGGGAACCTCGCGTGCGTAGTCGGCTTCGTTCTCGACCCAGAGCGGTCGGCGTTCGTTCAACACGCGGAGGGCAGGTAATGAAGCCCCGGCTGGGATCGTGCGCCAGGCTTCGAGATATGCGGCCGGCACCGCGTGGCTACCACCGAGCACGAGCGAGCCATCGTCCTGACCGAACCACATGATCCCGGCCGAAGCCCCGAGAGCTTCTGCTCCCAGCTGAACGGCGACCGCAGCGACATCGGAGGGTGTCCGCGCCTCCGCGAGTGCGGCAGTCGCCTCCTGTAGCTTGTCGAGGCGACGCGCCGTGCCCGCAGCGGCCGAACGCGTGCGCTCCTGCTGTTCCGCGTCCTCGATCCGGCGGTGCGCGTCTCGCAGACTCTTGGCCTGCGCCAGCACCTGCTCGGTGCGCTCCTGCAGTCGCAAGTACACGCTGGCCTTCGCGCGCAGGATCTCGGGGAGTACCGGCTTCACGACGAAATCGAACGCACCGGCCTCGTACGCTTGGAGGACGATGTCGTTCGAGGCCGCCATTCCGGTGATGAAGATGATCGGAGTCCCTCTGCAGCGCGGTCGCTGGCGCAACAGCTGCGCGGTCTCGAGGCCGCTCATTCCGGGCATCGTGACGTCCAGGAGGATCAGCGCGAAGTCCTGGTCGAGGAGCTTGGCGAGCGCCTCCATGCCCGACTGGACGGAGACGCACGTGCGGCCGAGCGGCCCGAGCGCCGCTTCGTAGGCGAGCAGGTTGCTGCCATCGTCATCGACGAGCAGGATGTCCGTACCGAGCCCGATACCGAGGACGTCCTCGGGCTCCATCACGTCGATGGCCGTCCCCGACGATCCGGACCCCGTAGGTTCGCCGAAGGTCAGCGACACGACATGCTCCGCCGCGTGCGCTGGCGCTCAGTGAGCGAGGCCGCACCCAAGCCAGCGTTGTGCACGGACCCCCGCGACCAAGCCGGCGACGATCGATGGGGGAACATCTGCGTGGCCCCGAACTCTAGCAGCTACGGTGCCACCTTTCCCGGAGGTCTTGGCCGCCATCGAGGACGCGGCAAAACGCGAGCGCGCCGGTCGAGGTGAGATGCAGTCCTGGTGAGCGACGACTGCTGAAAGGCTACGGCTCATGCGCCCTCCTTCGGTAGACCGCACATCGAAGGGCCGCGCTGGCCCTTGAACGGCGTCCCGCGGGGGCACAGGAGTTGCTCCTAGGGAGAAGCACACATGTCCACGAACACGCTTCTCCTCATCGTCATCGTCGTCCTTCTTCTCGGTGGAGGCGGCTTCTTCTATCGCCGGCGCTAGCCAGTTCGCGCGTCGCCAGATTGGGCGGCGCATCGTTCAGCGATGCGCCAAATCGATCCGCGCGGGCTTCATGACTTGCCGAGCGAGACCCGGGCGTAGGCGGATCCTGTAGGGTGGGCGGAATGTCCCTGATCCGCACGCTGTGGCTGTCCTCCGCCCTCGCCGTCACGTTCGCGGGGTGTGGTCCCTCGAGCAAACCGATCACCAACTCCGGCTCGAGTGAGCGCACCAACACCACCGCGCCGGCGCTCGGAACTTCGGGCGTGGCCGGCCTCGACTGGGGCGCGGACGCCACCGCCGTGCTCGCGGTCTACCCGCGCGCGACGCCGACGGATGGCGGGCTTTGGTTCAACGGCATGGCCGAGGGGCGACTCGCGATCACGAAGTACACGATCGGCGCTGGCGGCCTCGATGGGGTGCACGTCGAGTGGACCGATGGCTTCGTCTCGATGGAGGAGTGCGCGACCGGATGGAAGACCATTCGCACGAAGCTGGATGAACGCTTCGGTGCCAGCACGTCGGACAACCTCGCGGCGTACTGGAAGACCGCGAGCGCGAGCATCACGCTCGCTTGCAACCCGAACGACAGCAACGCGGGCGTGCTGTCGCTGACCTACGCGCACCTCGACACGAAGTAGTCGAGCCGGGAGTTCCGACCGACAGTCGGCGGCTCATCCCCTGACCATGCCCCGTTACTCGACGACAGAGACCAACCTCAGTGCCCGGCGTGCGGGAGCACGACAACACCTCCCGCGGGCGTGATCCCGTTCTTCTGGGGCGCGACTCCCGAGCACTACGGCGGGCGTGTCGAGATCAGCTGGCTGCGTGAGCCGAGTGGCGTACTGGTCCCGCCGTTCCATGTCGTGCGCTCGCGGGCGACGGAGCTGGCGTACAACTTCGGCGATCCGGTGCTCGCGCGCGTGATCTCATTTGACGGAGAACCGCTCGGCGAGTACGCGTGCGCGTGCTGCAGCGCAACGTTCGAGGCAATCGCGGTCGAGATCATCGACAACCGCATCGCGGCGGGGCTCGCGTTTCGCCGCGGGGAGTGCGCGGCGAAGTTCGGCCGCGACCCGGATCAACTCGCCGTGGTCGAGGTCCTGAGCAACGGTGGGTTCCGCGTGCACGACGAGTGGTTCGATCCGCCGTTGGTCCCACACGTCGAGGAATGACCCATCGGCGACCAGCAGTTACGCGCGAACTCGTCGCTCGGCGGTAGCTCCGAGATCTCGGCGAGCTGGAACTTGTTCACGAGCACGCGGTTCCCAGGATAGACAGCGGTCGACCCGTCGAGCTGCGTCGCAGCGCGCGCCCCAGCTGCCTGGACGGCGAACGGGTCCGGCTCGTCGGTGATCGTGCCGCTGAGGCTGAGATCGATCACGCCGCGCTAGTGTCGCGCGCCCCTGCGGGCTCAGCGGCTCCGTCTGCCATCGACGACGTGCAGCGTCCGGAGCTACCGTTGCTCGTGAGCATCGTCGTCATCTGGAATGGTCAGGCGAGTACGGCAGCGGATCTCTCCGCCGAGACAGTTCAGCGCGACCTCGCCGAGGCGACCGGGGGATCCGTGACGATCGAACAGATCACGGAGGATCATGATATCGGCGCGTGTGTGAAGGCTGCCATCACTGCGGGCGCGAAGACGATCGTCGCCGCCGGTGGCGATGGCACGGTGTCCGCGGTTGCTGCGCTGATCTCGGATTCGGATCAGGTGCAGCTCGGCGTCTTACCGCTAGGTACCTCGAACTCCTTCGCTGCGGCACTCGGGATCCCCGCGGAGATCGGCGGCGCGATCGAGGTCATCGCGCGCGCGGATTGTCGTCCGATCGATCTCGCGTACGTCACGACGACCGAGGGACGCAAGGCGATGGTGCTGCACTGCATGATCGGATTCCACGCGGATGCGATCGCCAACACCGCAACCGACTCGAAGCGGCGCTGGGGCGTGCTCGCCTACGCCGGTTCCGCGATGCGGGAGCTCGCGAACCTCGAATCGTTCGCGGTGGAGATCGATACGGGCGAGCACATCGTGAAGTGCAGCGCGAATGCAGTCGCCGCCGCGAACCTCGCGCCGATCAAGACCGTCCTCGCGCACGGCCCCTCGCACGTCCTCGGCGACGACGGGCTGATCGACGTCACCATCGTCGCGGCGGACTCGATGCTGGAAGCGATCGCGACCGGCGTCCACCTCTACCGTCAGGCGCGCAGCGGTGAGCCCGCCACACGCGCGAACGTCGGTTCGTTCTCGGCGCGCACGCTCGTGATCACCACGGACCCACCGCAGCAGGTGCTCGTCGACGGCGAGGCGTTCGGGACCACGCCGGTGACGATCGAGAATATCCCGCACGCACTGCGTGTGCTCGCCCCGTCACCACCGCCCGTCGAAGGACCGCCGGCCGAAGCGTCGCTCATCGGGCTCCCGGACCTCGAAGTCCAGTGATCGGCTGCGGAGCCAGCACGCCGCTTTCGGAACATCTACAAAGAGAGCAGGCATCACACACATTCGCAGGTGCCACCGGAGGTCCACGCCTCCTGTTTGGTACCTTCCTCCGATGGCGCCTTCCTCTTTGTGGACGTTCGTTCATCACGGTCTCGCGCCGATGTTTCTGGAAGATCCCGCGCGGTTTGTCAGCACGCTCGACGGCAATGCCGCCCCGAGCTTCCTCGAGAAACTCTGGAGCTGGGCGCTGCAGTCAGCCGGCGGCGGCGCGCCCAGGGCGCCGCTCACGTACAGCATCGAACGGCCGCGTGCGGGTCTGGCGATCGTCTACATGCAGTTTCGGGACGTCCGGTTTACCGGCGAGCCGTGGCACGCTCGGTTCTTCATGCGCGATCCCGATCCCGATGGCACGAATGGCTACATGCGGTGCTTTCTCCTCGAGCACAGCGAGTACGCGACCGAAACTTCGGGTAGGCCGACCGCGCTCGTCTGCGAGCCTTCGCCAGACGGTAAACACCAAAACTGGCAGGCATCCTTCGCTCCAACCGACGAGGCCGGGTTCGACGCGTTCATCCTCGCCACCCTCCGTTCGAAGGCTAGCGGCCCAGCTCCCACTGCGGGGTAGAGGTCGCTGACCTAGGGCACGCGCCGTGCCCAGTTTGTCGCCCACGCGTTGAGCGGCATGAGCGCCCGCAGCAACCCGGCGCCGTGGGACGTCGTCTGGTAGCCAACGCTCTCGTCGAGCTCGATGATGCCGGCTGTGCGCAGCTCGCGCAGGCGTGTATTCAGCACCGTCGGCGATAGCCCGTCACAACGCTCCTGGAGCTCGCGGAACGTCGCCGGTGAGTCGCGCAGCTCCCACAAGATGCGGAGCGCCCAGCGCCGTCCTAGCAGATCGAGCAGCGCCATGATCGGACGACCGGTGCGGGATCCACGCACGCGTTGGTTCGGGAGTGGGGATTTTTGCACTACAGAAAGTGTAGCGATCCGACGTCTTAGGTCAAGCGAGCTACGAAACCAGTAGCGGTTGCTTGCGTCGGCAGGCGGGTGCTACAGAATAAGTAGCATGTCAGCACGCATTGCGCCGCTCGCGCCACCGTACGAAGACGCAGTCTCCGAAGCACTCTCGAAGTGGATGCCACGAGAAGCGGGTGTTCCACCGCTTGCGCTGTTCCGCACGATCGCGCTGCACCCGATGCTGCGTGAGCGCATGCATCCGCTCGCGGCGGGGTTGCGCGGCCGTGGCACGTTGCCGTTGCGCGTGCGCGAGCTCGTGATCCTACGGACGTGCGCGCGCTGCGAGGCTTGGTACGAGTGGGGCGTGCACGCGACCGCGTTCGCGGCTGCTGCGGGAATTGATCACGACGCGCTGCGAACAATTACGCACGCAACCGCCGCAGAGATCGCGGCGCGCAGCGACGAGGATGCTCTCGTCCTGCAGATCGCGGATGAGCTACACGACACGTCGAAGCTGTCCGAGCGCGTGTTTGCCGCAGGTGTCGAGCGGTTTGGTGCGCAGTCGTTGCTCGAGATCGGCGCCCTCGCGGGCTTCTATCACTTGATAAGTTTCCTCATCGGCATTGCCGACGTCGAGCCCGAGCCGTGGGCCCAGCCCGCTCCAACGCACGAGAACGCGCGTGCATCGCGGTAGCCTCGCCAGAAGTAGATTGCCATGGTCGCCGTTCTCTCTCGCGTTGACTCATCGCAAGCGATTGTTGCGAGCGTCATGCGCTCGACCCCGGGCTGGAACTGGGCGAAACACGCTGATCGAGGGACTAGACACGCTCGCGCTACTCGCCTGCGAAACCTTGGTGTTTGGTTCGTCACTCGGCGACCATATCGGCGTGACGCGCGAACGAGCGCCCGAGGGCGAGGGTGGTGCCGAGGTAGCGCTGCCAACCACGACAGCGAGCCTCGACAGCAACCATGCGATGGCCTCCGGCGACGTGGGCGAAGTCGCGCATATGCTCCAAGCCCAACCGGCGCGGCGCGACGCGATTCTCCGTCAGCTGCATCAGTCCCGCGGTAATGCATTCGTAGGGCAGGTGCTGGCGGCAGTGGACAACGCCGCCAGTCACGAGGAGGGTCACCAAGACCAGTCCCGCGGGGGCTTCGAACCTGACGACGATGGCGCAGACCCGGCAGCTGGGCTGCTCTGGCAAAAGCAGGGTGGTGGCAGCGGCGGCTTTTCCGAGACCAAGAATTCGGCGGATACGTCGAAGAAGGTGGGCGCCCGAAGGATCGGCGTCCGAAGGATTGTTAGGGAGCATCTCCGTCGATGGAGAGCGCACGGTTTCGAGGCGGGCTGGATGATGGCCGGCGGATCCGACGCCATCACCGTCGGTGCCTAGTCAGGATCCGGCT
>JACCRC010000447.1 GCA_013813765.1 Deltaproteobacteria bacterium
GTCCTCAACGGAACGGCCCCTACCACCATGATGGAGTCTTATAGCCGAAACCGACGCCGCGGAGGCCTCGTGAAAGACCTCCGCGGTGGTCGGGGCGACAGGATTTGAACCTGCGACCCCTTGGTCCCGAACCAAGTGCGCTACCAGGCTGCGCTACGCCCCGCCGACGGGGGAGTAGGTAGCCCGACCGAGCTGGCATGTCAACGCCTCAGGACCGGGAGGGCGAGGTGCACACCGATCTCCGCGAATGCACCCAGCTCGTCGACGGCGCCGACCCGGATAAACGGGGTCACGCCGACGAACGCCCACAAGCCGATCGAGCCGCCGACCTTCGGGTGGCGGAGCTCGGACAGCTCGAGGATCGGTCCTGCGGACACACCGACCATCCGGCCAAGTCGTGTTCCGGCGACCGCGTCCGCCCAGATCCGGCCGCCGCCGCGCTCGGTCCACAGCGTCGCGCCGACCATGCCGCCGATCACGCCGAGGGTCCGACGCTCGCGCACCCGGACGAGCGCGAGATGTCCGCCGATCGTCGAGTCCCATTCGGACTCGATGCGGCTCGCAGCGCCCGTCGGTCCGAGCCAGAGATAGGTGTCGTCGAGGTCCCAGCTGGCTCGGAAGTTCCCTGGTCCGACGGTCGGGACCGCGTCCCGCGCGGGCGGATCGGGCGCGACCGGAGGCGCCTGCAGGGGATCGGCGGCCGCGACCGGTATTACACCGAGGAAACACGCCAACATGGACGTGAGTCCCACTGGGGAGCGCGTACCCCGGTCGGCGGTACCCGAGGGCTTACCTTCTGGACGCATCCTGGTAGAATCAGGCCCTAAACGAGCTGCGGGAGGGGTGGGCTCGTTGTTTGCTTCTCGGTCGTCCTCGGCATTGAGGATCGAACCCCACATAGCTGACCTGTCTCCGTCTCCGATGTCGAATCTGGCCATCCAGCGAAGCGCCCCGGTGGGACCCACCGGGATGCTACCACCCGGCATGGAGCAGGACTACGCGCTGGTCCGGCAGCTTCCATTGTTCGAGGGCGTCAGCAACGACGACCTGATCGCGGCGATGCAGCAGGGCGGGATCCAGGTCCGCCGCCTCGAGCGCGACATGTTCGTCCTCGATCCGATCGGCCTCGCGCAGGGGCAGTCCGCGCCGGTGGTGTACGTCGCGACCGGACAGATCGCGGCCGGCGTCTTCATGGATCACGAGCTCGCCGAGCGGCGGGCGCAGCAGGTCGCGCGCGAGACCGCGACGAAAGAAGAGCTCGAGGCGGAGTCGCTGCTGAAGCCACCGCCGCTCGCGCGCGTGGCGCTGAAGAACATCGCGCTGTTCATGGAGAACGATCTGTTCAACTCGGGCGCGCTCAATGCCGCGCGCGGGCAGCCGATCGCGTTCTACACGACCGCGCCGTCGCAGCTCGTCACGCTCGACCAGCGGTGGGTCGCCGAGCTCGCGGTCCGCTATCCGGTGTTCGAGACCCGCCTGCGCCGGGCGATCTCGATCTCGCGCGAGCGCCTCGCGTGGGTCTCCGGGGTGAAGCAGGAGCTGCTCGACTTCTTCGTGCGCCAGGGCATCTCGGTCGCCGGCGAGATGGTGCGCGTGCGCCAGCTCGGCCTCTGCATCGACTGCAAGCTGTGCGAAGAGGCGTGCGAGGAGCGGTACGGCGCGCGCCGGCTCACGCTGGGTGGCTACCAGCTCGGCATGCTCGACTTCATCTACACGTGCCGCACGTGCACCGATCAGCGGTGCGTCGATCCGTGTGCGTACGACTCGATCCGGTTCGACGAGAACAAGCGCGAGGTCGTGATCAACGAGTCGACGTGCACCGGCTGCACCGCCTGCGCCCAGGCGTGCCCGTACGGCGCGATCGACATGATCGAGATCGAGCCCGACGCGCCGACGTTCAAGAAGGACTTCAAGGCGCGGCTCGAGAAGAAGAACATGCTGCAGTTCGGGCCCGGCACGCCGCGGGTCGCGAGCCCACGCCGGATCGCGAACAAGTGCGATCACTGCATGGCCTACGGTGACCAGGCGTGCGTGTCGGCGTGCCCGACCGGATCGCTGATCGAGATCGACACCTACGACCTGTTCCGCGAGCGCTCGCCGAAGATGGCCCAGCTCGCGCGCACCGGGTACGACGCCGACCTCCAGAAGAAGGATCGCAAGGAGGTCCTGCCCGTGATGCCCTTCACCGAGGGCGTCGCCGTGCGCTCCGGCGGCAAGGCGAAGCTCAAGCGTGGGCGGTACGCACCGCTGTTCACCTGGGTGGTCGGCATCTTCGCGTTCCTGGTCGCGCTCGGCGAGGCGCTGCTTCGCGTGTATGCGCCAGCGCAGTCGTATCTGTTCCATCAGGTCTCGCACCTCCCGGATTACGAGGACGCGCCGGTCGAGCAGATCCTCGAGCGCGTGGTGCTCCGGCCGGGCGATCAGCTATCCACGTACTGCGGCCTGATCGGTACGGGCCTCATGATCATCGCGGCGATCTATCCGATCTTCCGCCGTCTCAAGCTGTTCCGCTGGTTGGCCTCGAACACGATGTGGTTCGACTTCCACCTGATGGCCGGCACCGTCGGGCCGATGTTCATCGCGCTGCACTCGGTCGTGCAGCTCGACTCCTGGGTCAGCTCCGCGTTCTGGAGCATGGTGATCGTCGTCGCCTCCGGCTTCCTCGGCCGGTACCTCTACACGCAGGTGCCCGAGCTCGCGAGCGGCGTGGAGCTCGAGGAGCTCGACCACGAGCGGTACTTCCAGCAGCACCGGCCGCGGCTCACCGTGGGGATGGCCGAGATCGATCGCGAGCTCGCGGTGCAGCGCGCGAAGGCACAGCAGATCGGCCAATCACCGAGCATGCTGCGCGCGCTGTGGTGGCTGATCTCCCAGGACATCGGGCGCTGGCCGCGCACGGTTGCGCGGCGCGGACGGCTCTCCAAGCTGGGTGTCCCTCGCAAGACCCGCAGGGAGCTCGCGAAGCGGGCAGGGCGGATGATCGTGATCGCGCGGCGCCAGGTCGTTGCGCCGAAGGCCCAGCTGCTGCTTCACTCGTGGAAGAAAGTGCACGTCCCGTTCACCGTGCTGCTGACGGTCCTCGCCGCTGCACACATCTATCTCTCGTGGTCCCGTGCGGCCTGGTAGCAGAGTCCTCCTCCTCATCGGCCTGCTCGTCCTCGTACGAGTCACGACCGCGCGCGCGGATGACTTCTTCACCAGCTCTCCGGGTGACCTGGCCAGGAGCCACGCCGAGCTCGACAACGCGAACAAGTGCAACGAGTGTCACGTCGACGGCACGCGCGACGTCTCGAAGGGCAAGTGCCTCGGCTGCCACGACCACCAGGATCTCGGCGCGCGGATCAACGCGGGCAAGGGCTATCACGCGTCCGCGGGCGTGAAAGGCAAGTCCTGCGAATCGTGCCACCAGGACCACAAGGGCCGCGGCTACGACATCATGGGCTGGAAGAGCGTCGCCGGCGGGGAGAAGGGTTTCGATCACGATCTCACCGGCTGGAAGCTCAACGGCAAGCACGCCGCGACCGACTGCAAGGAGTGCCACAAGGCGACGAACAAGGCCGGCCTCAAGACGTACATGGGGACCGATCGCCTGTGCGGCTCCTCGGGCTGCCACGCGAACGATCAGCCGCACAAGTTCCAGCGCAAGGAGATGCTCGCGTGCGAGCGCTGCCACACCGAGAGCGTGTGGAAGCCGGAGAAGCGCGTCCTCCAGTTCAACCACAACGATCGCAAGGACGCGGGCATGCCGATGCTCGGCTCGCACGAGGACGTCTCGTGCAGCAAGTGCCACCCGAAGGCCGTGTTCAACCTTCCCGCGCAGAAGCCGGACGCGTGCGGCAACGCCGGCTGTCACGCGTCGGTCCACGACGGCCACCTGTTCGGCAAGCGCGACTGCGAGTGGTGCCACTCGCCGACGTTCAAGTCGTTCAAGGTGCAGACCGTCGCGGAGAAGAAGTTCTTCGATCACTCGGAGCGCACGCGGTTCGACCTCGGCGCGCACCAGAAGCTCAAGTGCTACGACTGCCACACCAAGGCGCTCGGCGAGAGCAAACCGATCGGGGCGTGCGAGCAATGCCACGCGAAGGACAACAAGCACGGCGACCGGTTCAAGCAGTTCGGCTCGCCGCCCAAGTGCGGCACGTGCCACCCGACGACGCGCTGGGCGCCGACGGCGTTCCGCCACGCGACCACCGGCTTCCCGCTCGAGATGAAGCACGCGGAGGCGTCGTGCCGCTCGTGTCACCGCGGCAAGGGGCCGGCGGACTTCGAGCTGCTGACGAACCTCGTCAATGGCAAGAAGGTCGACTGCATGGGCTGCCACGAGCACAAGAACGCCCACGACCGGAAGTTCGACAACGGCCAGTGCTTCGGCGCGAACGGCTGTCATCTCGGCCCGGGCAACCCGAACACGAACAACACCGCGATGGTGAAGGTCTATCACGGGCCCACCTCGAAGTTCCCGCTCGTGAAGGGCCACAAGGAAGTGCCGTGCGCCGAGTGCCACACCGGGCGCAAGGGCAACAAGACCACGTTCGAGAAGATCCCAGCGGACTGCAGCACGAACACGAAGTGCCACGAGGACTCGCTGCACGACGGCACGCTCGGTCCGCTCTGCACGGCGTGTCACTCGCCGGGCATCTGGGATGCGCTGCGCTTCAACCACGACGAGCCGTTCCCTGCGGGCCACAAGGGCTCGGTCGATAGCTTCCCCTTGAAGGGCGCCCACAAGGACAACAAGTGCGAGTCGTGTCACCCGACGAAGCAGTACGTCGAGGCGAATACCGGTTGCGCCGACGAGGGCTGCCACGCCGACGACGACGCGCACAAGGGACGCCTCGGCAAGAACTGCGAGAAGTGCCACGTCGAGACCGGCGACAACACGTTCAACCACAACACGATGTCGTCGTTCCGCATCGACGGCGGTCACTTGAAGGTCCGCTGCACGGACTGCCACCCGAGCGTCACGTTCAAGCCGCGCCCGAAGAGCTGCTTTGGGTGCCACCCCGAGCCCGCGGTCCACAAGGGCCAGTACGGCACGGCATGCGAGCAGTGCCACTCCACCCGCACGTGGGAGGACATCAAGCCGCTGCACGACGTGGGCGACTTCTCGCTCCGCGGCGCGCACAACAGCATCGCCTGCGAGCGTTGCCACCGCGACAACCGACCGCTCGCGGGATCCGGAAACCTCTGCATCAACTGCCACCGTCAGGACGACATCCACTCGAACGCGCTGTCGCCGCGCTGTGGTGAGTGCCACACGCAGTGGTCGTTCGCGCCGGCGAAGTTCGATCACAGCCGCGTCGGCTGCAACCTGACGGGCGTGCACCGGACCGTCGCGTGCTTCGACTGTCACCGGAACGGCAACTTCAGCGCGATGAGCCCGCAGTGCGCGAGCTGCCACATCGACGACGCGAAGAAGCACGGCGGAACGCACGTCGCCTACACGAGCTGCACCGGCGCCGGCTGCCACAACCCGAACTCGTGGACGCCGCAGACCGGCTTCAACCGGGAGTCGGTGTGTCGCTGAATCGCAGCCTCGCGCTGCTGCTCGGCCTCGTGACGTTCGCGCCCCCGGGGCTCGCCCACGCGGAGGACGAGGAGGCGAGCGACGAGGAAGAGGAAGAGGACGACGGCGAGGAAGACGGCGAGCCGGAGACAGAGCCGGAGACCGGCAAGGTCAAGGACAAGACCAAGCCGAAGAAGGAGAAGGAGCTGCCGATCAAGCAGGACCTCTCCGGGCACGACCTCGGCACGAACAAGAAGGAGAACCTGTTCGAGAAGGATAGGTTCTTCGTCGACAAGGTCGACACCAAGAAGACCGAGAACAAGACGCTGATCCAGGGAAGCCTCTCGTCGAGCTCGCTGCTCTACACGGAGAACGGCGGCAGCTACCCGATGATGCAGGGCGGGAATGCGGCGAAGTTCTCGCGCTACTACACCGAGCTCCGCCTGCAGACCGACTTCCGCCACATCAAGGGCAGTCGATGGGAGGCGCGGATCGATGCGCGAGCGCGGGTGGTGCCGACGCCCGACAACAATCCGAACACCGACGATCCGATCCACATCCAGTCGGGGTTCAACGGCAAGAACGAGTACGACGTGCGCGAGCTGTGGCTGTTCCGCAGCGGCAGGCGCTCCGATCTCTTCCTCGGCCGGCAGTTCGTCGCTGACCTAGGCGGCATCAAGTTCGACGGTCTGCGCATCGATTACGCCAGCTCCCGCAAGCTCACGTTCATCGGGTTCGGCGGCCTCTATCCGGTCAAGGGCTCGCGGTCGATCGATAGCGACTATCCGAGGCTGCGGACCGAGCAAGGCGTCTCCGCGGGGAAGTTCGTCGGTGCCGGCGGGTTTGGCGGCGCGTACCGCACGATGAACGCGTACGGCGCGATCGGCGGTGTCGCGCTCGTCCCGTTCGCGGGAGAGTCGCCGCGGATCTTCGCGACGTCGTCGGGTTACTTGCGCTCGGGCTCGACCCTCGACGTCTATCACTTCGCGCTCGTCGACCTGGTGTCTGCGATCGGCCCGGGGCTAACGAACCTGTCCGCCGGCGTGAACTACAAGCCGGGCCCGCGGCTACGCCTCACCGCGAACTTCAACCGCGTCGATGTGGACACGTTGAACGTGCAGGCGAACGCGTTCCTGAACGATCCGATCTCCGACCCTGCGAATCCGCACTCGACGGTCGTGCAGAACGAGACGTATCTCCGGCGCCTCGCCACCAACACGGCGCGCGCGGGCGTCTCCGCCGGACTCGGCAAGCTCCAGCGCTTCGAGATCACGATGCAGAGCGCGTATCGCTGGCGCCCGGCCGTCGCGCTCGATGCGGCGAACGGCATGATGTCGTACACGCTGCCGGCGACCAAGGGCGTCGACCTCTACGGCTCGATCACCGACCGGCGTTCGATCAAGGACCTGCGGCTCAGCATCGATGCCTCGCGCTCGTTCGCGGTCGGCAACGTCGCGTTCCAGCGCAGCGAGATCTTCGGCCTGCGCGCCTCCGCCGGGCGCGAGCTCAAGAACGGTCACGGCGAGTGGGAAGCCGAGGTCAGCTACACGACGACGAAGGACAAGGCCGCGGGCATCATCTGCTTGCCAGGTGCGCCGACTCCCGCGAGCTGCTTCGGTTCGTCGAACGGCGCGATCGTCTCGTTCGGTGGGACCATGTTCTATCGCATCAACCGCGACTGGCTCGCGATGGGCACTGCGTTCATCACGCGGCAGACGCTCACGCACAACGACGTGGACATGGCGAACCCGAACGTCGTCATCGCCGGCAAGGACCCGCCGGTGACCGGTCTGACGGCGTTCGCGCGCATCGCGTACCGCTTCTAGCGCTCGAGGGGACAATCGACCCCAGCGGGGAAACCCATTGTCGCCGGGCGGTTGCGATGGAGACAGTTGACCCGATGGCGGGGACAACCGACGGAATCGACAGCGATCCGTCTGCGCGACTACGTTCGCTACATGATGAGGATCTGGATAGCCGCGCTTTCTCTGTGCTCGCTCATCGCCTGCGGACCCCCGGCAGGTGGAGATGACGATGAAGACACGTCGAAAGCGACGCTCACGATCGATCCTCCGACCGCGGAGCTGTTGATCGACAACGGCGTCGAGCCGCGCCAGGACTACACGGCGACGTTGACGTTCCCCGACGGTCACACGAAGGACGCCACCGACGACACCGTGTTCCTGATCGACAGCGGCTTCGGCATGTTCACCGAGAACACCGTCTCGGTCGGCGCGCCCGGCAAGACGATGGTCTACGGCACGTACGTCGACAAGACGTCGGCCGCGGACCTGATCGTTCGACTGAGGAACGTGCGCGTCGATCCATCGCTGCCGCCGAACACGCCCGCGCTGTTCCAGGGACCCGAGGACGCTTCGCTCGCACCGACCGTCGTCTACCCGGCGCCCGACGTGATCGTGCCGCGCAACCTCGGTGACTTCGAGACCCACTGGACCGACTCGCACGGCAACGACGTGTTCGAGGTCTCGCTACGCACCGAGTTCAGCGACATCCGCGTCTACGTGCCGGGCGGCAACGGCGAGCCGGCGTCGGGCCGGATGCCGTCGTACGCGGCGTTCACCGCGGTCGAGTGGCTCAAGGCCGTCAACCACGAGACGATCGTCAGCTATCAGGTGCGCGGCGCAAACTCCGCGAGCCCCGGTCCGGTCGGCGCTGCGGCGCCGCGGTTCGCGAAGCTCACGAACGAGGTGATGGAAGGCGGCGTGTACTACTGGGCGGCGACCTCCACCGCCGGTGGTGCCTACGGCATCTTCCGCCATGACATGAGCAAGCCCGGGCAGGACGCCGAGGAGTTCATGACGACGAACCAGACCTCGGGCCGCTGCGTCGCCTGCCACGTGCTCTCGCGCGACGGTACGAAGCTCGCGGTGACCTACGACGGTGGCAACGGTGCGGCCACGCTCGTCGACGTCGCCACGAAGTCCGCGCAGGGCGGTTCGAACGCGTGGAACTTCGGAACGTTCACGCCCGACGGTAACGAGATCCTCACCGCCGAGCGCGGCACGATCAACGTCCGCACCTCCGCGAACCAGTCCGTCATCGCCACGATGCCGTCGTCGGGCTGGTCGACGCACCCCGACCTCTCCGCCGATGGCAAGAAGCTCGTCTACGTTCGCCCCGCGTCCACCGGTACGGACTGGAGCTTCTCCGCGGGAGCGATCGTATGGCGCACGTACGATCAATCGACGCACACGTTCGGTCCCGAGATCCCGCTCGTCACGGGCGCGAACAACTTCTACCCGTCGTGGTCCCCCGACGGCGAGTGGGTGCTGTTCAACCGCTCGAGCTCGAACGCGAACGCCTACAACGCGGCCGACGCGGTCATGCTCGTCGTGAAGGCCGACGGCAGCCAGCCGCCGATCGACCTCGGCATCGCGAACCAGGGCACCGGCCTGACGAACTCGTGGGGCCGCTGGGCGCCGTTCGCGCAGAGCTTCGGCTCCAACAACGAGCGCATGTACTGGATCACCGTGTCATCGACGCGCAACTTCGGCACGCGGCTGTTCAACGCCCGCCGCCCGCAGCTCTGGATGACGCCGTTCTTCCCGAACCGCGCGTCGTCGGGCATGGACCCGAGCGCGCCCGCGTTCCGCCTGCCGTTCCAGAACATCATCTCGAACAATCACATCGCGCAGTGGACCGAGAAGGTCGTCGTCACGCTCTGACGTTCACTGGAACTTGATCGTGCGGTAGCCGAACAGGCGGACACGCTTCGCGTAGAGGTCGAGGATGAACAGGCCGACGACGCCGATCAGCACCCATGGCCACAGGTCCTGCGAGTACTTCACGCTCTCGTTGGGCTTCGTCGCCCAGATCTGCGCCGGCTTCGCCTGATCGTGCCCGTCGGATACGGCGGCGACGTGGCGGAGGGGCTCCATGTCGGGCGTCGTGCGGAGGTACTCGAGCGGGTAGGAGAGGGCGACGGAGCCGAGTGACTCGGCGACGGTCTTACCGTCGCGGCGGTGCACCGCCTTGAGGAGGTAGCTGCCGTACTTCTCGATGCGGAAGTCCGCGGTGTAGCGGCCGGCGGCGGTCTGCTCCATCGCGACCGTCTGCGTGGTCTTGTTCGTCGCGGGGTCGATGACCTCGAGCTTGGTCTCGAGCTCGTTGACGAACTTGTCGCC
>JACCRC010000457.1 GCA_013813765.1 Deltaproteobacteria bacterium
CGGGCCGCGCCGAGGGCGGCCGCGCGACTGCGGCGGAGCGCGGTGCCACCTCGGTCTGCTCGGCGGGCGCTGCCTCGGACTTCGCCGACGACGATCGGCCGATCCACACCCCGGCGCCGAGGACGGCGATCGCGCCGGCAGCGAGCAGGAGCGGAGACTTCATTCGACGTCCGCGCAGCAGCGGCAGTAGCTCGACGTGGTGGTGGCGCGAACGCCATCGGGATTCGCCGAGTCGCCGGTCGTGGTGTTGACGAAGAACGCGGAGTCGTCGGCGTCCTGGTCGTCGATCCAGTCGAGGTACACGCCGCCGACGTTGAACGCGATGCCCGACTGCATCGCGGCGCGCATCTCGCCCGACGAGCACAGGTGGCCGCCGATCACGCGGCAGTGGTTCGCACAGGCCGAGAACGTCCAGCCCGAGCTGTCCGGATCCTCGACGCACAGCGACCCTCCCACCGGCACGAAGCTCACCGGGCAGCCGCGGTTCGTGATCCGGTTGCCGCCCATGTTGAGCGCGCCCTGCAGCGTGTCGCCGATGATGTTGACGTACTGCCCGTCGGTGAACCCGGTGTCGAGCGAGACGGTGTCCGCTCCGACGACGATGCCGGTGCCGCCGCCGACGCTCACCGTGACCGCGCCGGTCGCGCCACCGCCGGTGAGGCCGTTACCCGCGACGACATCGGTGATGTCACCGCCGGAGTTGGTGTCGGTGTCGACGTCGGCCGCGCATGCCCACGCGCTGCCGCTCCACTTGAGGACCTGGTTCATCGCGCACGAGGTGAGCAGCGAGAGCGCTGCATCGCCCGTCGTCACGCCGCCCTGCAGGCCGGTGCCCGCCGCTGTGGTCACCGAGGTGATGTCGCCAGTCGACATCGACGGGGTGTCGTTGTCGGCCGCGCAGCCCCAGGTCGCGCCGTTCCACTTCAGCACCTGGCCCAGCTGGCAGGTGTTGAGCAGCGATAGCATCACGCTTCCCGTGGTGCCGCCGCCGGTGAGCCCGCCCGCGGGTCCGATCGTCACACCGGTGATCGTGCCCGCGCCGGCGGCATCGGCCGCGCACGTCCACGCCGTGCCGCTCCACTTGAGGATCTGATTCATCGCGCAGGTCGCCGTGAGCGACAGCGTGATGTCGCCGGACTGACCACCACCCGACAGACCGCTGCCCGCGATCACCGCGGTGACGTCGCCGGTCCCCGACAGATCCGGTGCACACACCACGGTGCCGTCGGTGTTCACGCCGATGATGAAGTTGCCGTTCGAGCATGTGCCCGAGACGCGCTTCTGGATGTCCTGCGCCGGCAGTCCGCCGATCGCATCGCTGTTCGCCGAGTGGATCGCGTACGGCACCGCGTCGATCGCGATCCGCGGGTCCATCGGAACGTCGTCGAGCTTGACCTCGAGCCACAGCTTCGCGCCCGTGAACACCGTGCTGTCGAGCGCCTTCGTCGCGCCGATATCGGTGAACAGCACGCCGTCCTCCTCGATCTCGACGTCGCGCTGCTCCTTCCACACGCTGTTGCCGCCCGCTTCCGCGGTGAACAGCTCGAACGAGATCCGGTGCGCACCGCTGACCGGGTCACCGCTCTTCTCGTCGATCAGCCGCGCCGAGAACGACAGCGTCGTCGGCACCGCGGCGGTTGCGGTCGCACTCGCGATCGCGGCGGCAGCGAGCACTGCGAGGACGAGGCGCTTCACGGCCTCACCACCGCGTTCGGAGCGACGACGGTGTTACCGGCCTTGCCCGGCACCTTCGTCAGCTGTCGACCGATCTGCACGTCCATGCGGATTCCTCCACCGCGGATCCGAGCGCCGGCGACGGCGGTCTCCTTCACCGGCGTTGCGGAACCACCATCCTTGTCTGCAGACGCGCATGACGCGAGCAGACCCCCGACGATAACGATGCGAGCGAATAGCCTCATTCGCGGCGTCTATAGCCCAAAGGTTCGACCCACTGCGAGCGGTTTTCTCGATCCTCTACGGGCATTGGATGCGTCTGGGCGCCGTCGCCGGATCCTGCACCCAACCCTGCGGATTCCTGGCGATGACCCAGAGCTGCTCGCCCCCGGTCGTGGCCGCATACGCGAGGTTGATCTCGACGACGCGCGCGATGATCGTCGCGCCGCCCTCTCCGGACTCGCCGCCTGCGAGTGCGCGGCGCTTGCCGTCTGCCTCGAAGTACGCGAGGGCGGAGCCTTCGAGCTTCGTGCCCGGTGCGCCGGTCTCCGTGACGAACGATCCGGTCAGCGTCTGCTCGGGACCAAAGCCGTGGAAGCGACGAGATGCCTTTCGGTCCGCGACGGCGAGCGTCTCGATCGCGAAGTGCGTCGCCCCGACCGCCTCGCCGAACGGCTCGAAGCAGTGGCCGGTGATGTCGACCGCGAGACCATCGAACGTCGTCCACAGCTCGCGCTTGCGGTAGTCGACGAGATAGCGCTTGTCACCGTGCTCGAGCCACACGCCTTGAAACCGGCGCGGGCCTGGCTCCGCGTCGATCCGCAACGTTGCGCGGAAGCCTGGCTTCGCAGGTGCCGAGGACGAGGTTGGTTCGGTGGGCTGAGGCGGCATCGACGAGCCGCTCCAGCATGCCGCGAACAGAAGGACCGAGCCAAGCGCTGCACGCACGGACGGAGCGTACAGCACCGTGCGTGCACGCGCGGCGCTCAGGCAGGCTGGGCGACGGCCTTCGTCTTCGCCTTGGCCTTGCGGGCGGCGCCCTTGGCCTTCGACTTCGCCTTCGCGACGGCGGGCTTTGCCGCCTTCTCGACAGACTTCGCAGCCTTCTCCACGTTCTTGTTCTTGCCCTTCAGCGCATAGGCGGCGAGAGCGGCGGCGGTGGCAGTGAAGGCGAGCTTCTTTAAGATCGACATGAGCGCGTAGCTATGCGCGTCACGTGCCAACGGTTAGGCGTTTCGCTCAGCGATCGCGCACGATCGGCATCGCCGGCACCGGTACCGGTGTGCGCTGCGTGTCGCGTTGCTCGGTGCGGATCTCCGCGGGGCGCGTAGCTTCCGCCGGAGTTTCCAGCGGTTCGAGATCCTGGCTCGCCGGACCGTTGAGCACGCGACCGTAGGCATCGAAGCGCGAGCCGTGGCACGGGCAATCCCACGTCTTCTCCGCAGTGTTCCAGTGCACGGCGCCCTTCAGGTGCGGGCAGCTCGCCGAGCGCAGGTGGTGTCGTCCCTTCTCGTCGCAGTACGCGGCAATGAGGTGCAGACCGCGTCGGATGGTCGCGCCTTCGCCGCGCGGGATCGATTCGAGTGCCTTGACGTCGCCGGGGCGAAGCCAGTCGGTATACGGCGCAGATGATTTGAGAGCCTCGGAGATCAGCGCGCCCGCGGCGTGAAGATGGCTCCGCTTCGGATCATAGACCGGGGCCCAGTGCGGGCTCTTGCCGTGCATCATCTCGGGGATGATCAGGCCTGCGATCGTGCCGTGCGTGAGTCCGTTGCCCGAGTCACCGGTGATCACGTAGACGTGATCGAGGTCGGGGCTCTTGCCGATGTGCGCCGAACCGTCGGCCGGCTCGACGATCTGCCCCGACCACCGCGCGACCACGCGGCCGGCGGCCGGGATCCACTGGCGGGTCCACTGCTCGATCTCGTCCCACTGCGCAGCGGGCTCGCCTTGACCGACGCGATGATCGCCGCCGCCAACGATCAGCACCTCGTGGCCATGCTTGCCCTTCGTGACGCGGATGTAGTGATACGGGTCCGCCGTATCCCAGATCAGCGCGTGCGGGATCATGTCGTGCGGGATCTCGAACGCGACGACGTACGATCGGTACGTCGCCTGGCGCAGCGGCAGGTGGAGCGTCGACGTGAACGCGCCGTTCGTCGCATCGATCGCGGTGTGCGCGGTCATCGTCCGATCGCGATCGAGCATCAGGCGCAGAGGCCGGCCCGGCTCGATGCCGTGGACGTGCACGTCCGTGTGGATCTTGCCGCCCATCTCGATGACAGCTTCCGCGAGCGCGCGGAGGTACTTCATCGGATGGAACTCGGCCTGGCGTGCAAACCGCAGCGCTGGACCCGTATCGAACGGAAGCGGCGCTTCATCGACCATCTCGCACTCGAGACCGGCACGCTGCGCGGCGGCCATCTCGCGGTCGAGCTCGCGATGATTGTCCGCCTCGTGACCGGGCGGCAGGATCAGATAGCCGTCGACGCGCCGGAAGTCGCAGTCGATCGACCGCGCGCGACACATCGCCTCGATGTAATCGATCGCGACCGAGTGACTCTCCGCGATCAGCTGTGCGCCACCACGGCCAAACCGCTGCTCGAGGTAGTGATAGCGATCATCGACGGCAGACGAGAGGTGAGCGGAGGTGCGCCCGGTCTCGCCACCGCCGATCGGCCCGTCGTCGACCACGGTGAGGCGAACCCCGCGGCGCGCCAGCTCGAACGCGGTCGTGAGGCCCGCGATGCCTGCGCCGATCACGACGACGTCGGTATCGAGCTCCGGCGTGCTGTCATAGTCCGGGATATCCACGTCCAACCAGACCGACTCCGATGCCCCGCCGTCTTTCGCGTTCCGCATAGGTCCTCCGTACGGAATTGGTTCAAGCGATGTGCCACGGCACGCTGAGCGTCTTTGTCACGCGTGAGATCGGCATGTGGATTGCTCGCATCAGCGCCCATGCGCGTACGACTCGGCTTTCTTCTGGTCCTCGCAGCCTGTAACAGCGGCTCGTCGAGTGACCCGAACGGGAGCAACGGCGATGGCGGGGTCGGCGGCGACGGCGGCGAGGAGGACAGTGTCGCGCCTCACGTCATTGCTGTGACACCAGCGCCGGGCGGTGATGCATGGCTGCACGGTCCGATCCGGTTCACGTTCGACGAGCCGATCGTCGCGCCGGCGCTCACGGTGACGGCCACGCTCGGCAACGATCCCGTCGAGGCGACGGTGGCGGTCGGGACCGACGGGCGTTCGGTGCTCGTCACGATCGACCCCGCGGTGCGCGGTGTCGGCGAGCTCGCGGTCCAGATCGATGGTGAGGTCGTCGATCGCGCGGGCAATGCGAGCGAGGACGACCTGTCGCTGACCGCCTCGGTCACGCCGTGGAGCCCGATCGCGCTCGATCGTGGTGTTGCCAGTGGCGTACCGGCCATCACCGTCGGCAAGGATGGCAGCGTGCTCGCCGCGTGGATCGTGGGCCCGCCCAGCGCGCACCGGGTGGTCGTCGCAGGTCACGGCGGTGAGCTCGGCGCGAGCAACGTCACCTCGGTGGCGATCGGTCTCGACGCCGACGAGCGACCAGTGGTTGCCTATGTCGACGGCGGCCAGGCGAACGTCCTCGGCTGGGTCAACGACGCGTGGATTCCACTGTTCTCCGCTCCGGCCACGAAAGTCGCGCTCGCGAACGAGGTCGACGCGCCTCTGCTCGCGGTCGCGAGCGGCAGCAGCGTGACGGTACACACCCTCGTTACCGGATCGTGGCAGACCGTTGGAACCGCGCTCTCGACCGCCGGCGCCCCGACCGATCTCGCGATCGCACGCGGAGCGGTTGCCTGGGTGGATCCCAGCGGCGCGCAGGTGCACCGGCTGGTCAGCGGCAGCTGGCAGGCGCTCGCTCCGATCGCCGGGGCAAATCGCATCTCGGTCGCGACGCGCGCGCAGACGGTCGCGGTGGCGTGGGAGCAGTACAGCGGATCCGACGGCGTCTACGCCGCGACCGCGAACGCCGGCGAGACCACATGGACGCGGCTCGGCGGGCTACTCGATGTCGATCCGAACAGCGACGCACGCGCTCCGCAGATCGCGATCGACTCGGCAGGCGCGCCGATCATCACGTGGAGCGAGTCGATCGAAGGCACCGCGCGGGGCGTGACCGCGGCGTGGGCGGGAGACGCGTGGAAGATCCTCGGCGGTCACAGCTGGCTCGCGGCAACGGCGATGCCGGCCGGCTCGCGGATGCTCCTCGGCGCCGGTCGCGCACCGGTGGTCGCATGGACGGCGGGCGGCACGCTCGGTATCGCGCGCTTCAACGGTCCACGTGAAGCTGCGGCAGGCCCGCAGACGCGCGCGTCGATCGCCGGCTGCAGCTTCTCCGCGAGCTCGCCGCCGTCGACGGTGCTCGCCACCGGGTGCTTCACGCTCACGGCGCCCGGTAAGGTCGCACCGCACGCCGGCATGGTTCCGTACGACCTCATGAGCGAGCTGTGGACCGACGGAACGAAGAAGCGGCGCTGGTTCGCGCTGCCCGATGGCGCCGTCATGAGCGACTCGGCCACCGGCGCGTGGTCCGCATCGACGGGCGCCGTGATTATCAAGGAGTTCGCGGTCGAGACCACGCCGGGTGACGCGACGACGCGCAAGGCCGTCGAGACTCGCTTCCTCGTCATGACCGCGAGCGGCTGGCAGGGCTTCACCTACAAGTGGCGCCAGGACGGCAGCAACGCAGACCTCATGAGCGACGGGCAGAGCACCGCGGCGTGGTCGACCACGGCCGGCACGTACACGCACTATTACCCGAGCCGCAGCCAGTGCCTGAGCTGCCACGAGAGCTCGTTCGGTCCGATGCTCGGGCCGCGTCCCGAGCAGCTGAAGCGCTGGTTCGACTACGACGGCGTGATCGCGGAGCAGCTCCCCACGCTCGTGCAGCTCGGCGTGGGCCCGACCTCCACGGCCGCCCCCCTCCCCTCTCCGCACGATGCATCGCTGAGTGTCGAGCGCCGCACGCGCGGGTACATGGCCGCGAACTGCGCGCACTGCCACAACCCGAATCACATCTCGATCAAGGACCTGCGGTTCACCACGCCGCTCGCGCAGACGCGCCTGTGCGAGGTCATCGTCCCCGGGCGTCCCCTGAACTCGCGCCTCCACCAGCTCGTCACGCAGCGTCCCGGCATGCCGGCGCTCGGCTCGCTGGTTCCGGATCCGTTGATCGGCTCGCTGATCTCGAGCTGGATCACGGACATGACGAGCTGCCCCTAGAAGTAGAAGCGCAGCCCGACACCGCCCTGGAGGTCGAAGCGCGGATCGTCGGTGAGCGTCAGCAGCATCGCGATCTCGCCGTAGATCTCGAGCGGCGTGGTGCGAAACGCGAGGGCCACCTCGAACGGAACGCGCACGCCGGCGTTGATGAAGTCCTCGGTCCCGTAGATCGCGCCGCCGATGCCGAGGCGCAGCGGGACGTTCACGGACCGGCCGCGCGCGACGATCGGCGTCACGAGGTACGTCAGGTGCGCGTACTTCGCTCCGCGCTCCCGGAAGTTGGCGAGGCCGATGACGATATCGAGCGCGGATCGCCGCTGCAGGTCGATCTTCAGATCGAGACCGGTGGGGTCTCCGAAGAAGAATCCGAGTCCGATGCCTTCCGCGCGCGCCGAGGTGGTCGCCAGTGCGAGCGAGAGAACCGCGATGACGAGTCTTCTCATGCCGCGATGGTAGACCGCAGCGACCCGCCTGCGAGGTGGGCAGATCCCGCCACGCGCGGAAGCGGTACGCCCGCAAACAAAGAGATCAGGCGATGATGTTTGGCGCCTGATCGGGATCCGCCGGTGGATCATCGACTCCCGGCAGCTCGCCTGGCGCTGGCGGATCGATCTGTCGCTCCGGCGGATCGCCCGGCTGGGGAGGCTGTGCCGGCGGATCGATGCGCGGCGGTTCCTTCGATGGCGGATCCTTCTGCGGTGGTTCTTTCGGGCCCGGCTCCCGCGGATCGGGCATCGGTTGCTTCGGGTCGCCAGGGTTGATCGCGATCAGCATGCGCCCGAGCGATGCAAGCGTGCGGCCGTGATCAGCCGAGGACGAGCTGTTCTTCGGTCCTCGAAGGGGCACGCTTGTGCTCGACCTCGAAGGCCGAACCGTCGAGCTCGATCCAAGGCAGGGTATGGTTGTACCCCGTGGCGTGATGCACCGAACGCGTGCGCCGCAGCGCACGGTTGTGCTGATGGTGGAGCCAAAAACCGTCGTTCCCATCGGGGACTAAGGACTTAGCTCATGGCACGCGCGATGCTGGATGTCCGGACATCATGGACATTCTACTTCTTCTCGTCGTCGGCCTCGTTGCCGGTGTGCTCGCCTCCCTCGTTGTTGGCGGAACCGGTTACGGCATCATCGGAGATATCGTTGTGGGTATCGCCGGCGCGTTTGTCGGAGGCTACGTGTTCAAAGCCGCCGGTTGGGCAACGCCGTTCGCCGGTATCGCCGGGACGATCTTCGTAGCCTTCATCGGCGCGGTGATCTTGCTGGTGATCATCAGGCTGATCCGCGGCGCGACCGCTGGTAGCCGACGCGTATAGCTCGTCACCACATTCCACGGAGCCGGGCGGCGACGTCCACCGTACCTGCGG
>JACCRC010000480.1 GCA_013813765.1 Deltaproteobacteria bacterium
CTGCTGCTGTTTATTCCATCATCGGGAGCCGTTCCAAAGACGCCGACGAAGTCCGAGCAAGCGGTGATCGACAAGCTCGACAAGGAGCTGACCGAGCACCAGATGAAGCAGGCGTCGTTCGCGGCGCTGAAGGTCGCGAAGCAGCTCTACGCGCTGACGGCGAAGGGCTGGGGTGACGAAGCAGTGGAGACGCTGCGCCGTGCACAGACCCTTGCGGGGCTGATGCAGCAGACCGGCGACTACGCCGGCTCGATCGCGCTCTACCGTCATGTCCTCGCGCTCACCGAGAAGCAGAAGGGAGCGGACTCGCGCGAGGCCTACTACGCGCTGATGCCGCTCATCGGACCGTACTGGGCGCAGAACCGCCTCGACGAGCTCGAGCCCATCTACCTGCGCATGCTCGCGATGTCGAAGAAGCTCGACGGAGAGAACAGCGTGCAGTACGCGAGCAGCCTCACGCAGTACGGCTCGATGCTGAACCAGCGCAACGAGTACTCCGCCGCGCTGCGGATCTACGAGCAGGCGCTGAAGATCCACGAGGCGCTCGCTCCGGCGAAGGACGACCTCTCACTCACCGGCCCGCTGCAGATCCTGGCGAGCACGTACTGGATGACGAACCAGAAGGCGAAGGCGATCGCGATCTACGATCGCGTGCTCGCGATCGCGGACAAGCACGGCAAGGGCAACGTGCAGCTCGTCGCCGGCACGTACTGGGGCGTCGCCGCGCAGTATCACTACGGCGGCCGCGACGATCTCGCGAAGCCGCTCACGCAGAAGGTGATCAACCTCTACATGAACGAGATCAAGCGGCTCGAGAAGGACAAGCCCGACGATCCAATGCTGTCCTCGCTGCTCGGTCAGCTCGGCTTTCAGTACCGGCAGAGCAACGACCTCGCGAAGGCCGAGGAGTACATGACGAAGTCCGTGCAGCTCGACGAGAAGCGCGGCACCCAGTTCTCCGGCTGGCTCGGTTCGCTCGCGGAGATCAAGCGCGCGCAGGGCAAGCCGAAGGAGGCGCTCGCGTACCTCGAGAAGGCGCAGGCGCAGCTGACGAAGATCGCGCCCCAGTCCGCGACCGTCTACAACACGCAGATCGCGGATCTACTCCGCGAGACTGGCGACTACGCGCGCGCCGAGAAGTTGATGATGGCGTACCAGGCAAACCTCGAGAAGACGTACGGCAAGCGGCACCCGATCTACGGCATGGCCCAGCTGACGCTCGCCTACAACTACATGGCAAGCGGCAAGATCCAGCAGGCGGAGCAGCTGCTGACGTCGTCGCTCGACACCGCGGAGCGCGAGCTCTCGCTCGTGCTGAAGACCGGCACCGAGTCCGACCACGCCGTGTACTTCCAGCGCAACAACTACCAGCTCGACACCGCGATCAACTTCCAGCTCGACTACGCATCGAAGAGCCCATCTGCGTCGCGGCTCGGTCTCACCACGCTCCTGCGCCGCAAGGGCCGCGTGCTCGATGCGGCCGCGGCGAACCTCGCCACGATCCGCAGCAAGCTGTCGCCTGACGACAAGAAGCTGCTCGACGATCTCGCGAGCGCGCGCGCGATGCTCGCGAAGCTCACCGTCGCCGGGCCGTCGGCGACCGGTGATGCCGACTACGCGAAGGAGGTTGCTCGCCTCGAGGATCAGATCGTCAAGCTCGAGCTCGCCATTGGCAAGAAGAGCACCGCGTATCGCGCGGCCTCGCAGACGATCGATCTCGCAGCCGTGCAGAAGATGATCCCCAAGGGTGCTCGCCTCGTCGAGATGGTGAACTTCCAGCCCGGCGATCCGAAGGCGCCCTACACGATCAACCCCGTCCTCAAGCCGCGGAAGTACGCCGCCTACGTCGTCGGCGCGAAGGGCGACCCCGTGCTGATCGATCTCGGCGAGGCCGGTGTCATCGATGCGGCGATCGAGAAGTTCCGCAAGGCTGTCTCCGATCCGGCGAACAAGAAGGTCGTGGACCTCGGCCGCGATCTCTACAAGCTGACGATGGCGAAGATCGCTCCAGCACTCGCGGGAAGCACCACCGTGCTACTCGCGCCCGACGGTGCGCTCAACGTCGTTCCGTTCTCCGCGCTCGTCGATGACAACCAGCAGTTCCTCGTCAAGACCTACAACTTCACGTACCTCACCTCCGGCCGCGACCTTCTGCGCCTCAACATCAAGACCAAGGCGCAAGGCGGTGGTGTGGTGTTCGCGGATCCCTCCTTCGACGCGACTGGCCCTGCACCCGCGAAGAAGCCCGACGATGCCGCGGCCCCCGGCACGCGCGGCCGGCGCTCCGCGGATCTCGCGTCACTCGAGTGGCCCGCGCTCCCCGGCACCGGCCAGGAAGCCGACGAGGTCGCGAAGGCGCTCTCCGGTCTCACCGTGTATCGCGGCAAGGAAGCGACCGAGGCCGCGGTGAAGAAGGTCCGCGGCCCGAAGATCCTGCACCTCGCGACGCACGGCTTCTTTCTCCCCGACGAGCCGCCCATTCCGGCGAAGGACGCCACGCGCAACGCTGGCGTTCCCGCAACTCCTGCCTCGGCCACACCCGCCGCGGAGAATCCTCTCCTTCGCTCCGGCCTCGCGTTCGCCGGCGCGAACAAGCTCACCTCCGGCAACGAGGACGGCATCCTCACCGCGATGGAGGCCTCCGGCCTCGATCTTCTCGGCACTCGCCTCGTCGTGCTCTCCGCGTGCGAGACCGGCGTCGGCAAGGTGACGAACGGCGAGGGCGTCTACGGTCTGCGCCGCGCGCTCGTGATCGCCGGCGCCGAGAGCCTCGTGATGTCGCTCTGGCAAGTCGACGACATCGCGACCAAGGATCTGATGGCCGGCTACTACGCTCGTCTCAAGGCCGGCAAGGGCCGCTCGACCGCGCTGCGCGACATCCAGCTCGAGCTCGCTGCGAGGAAGGAGTACGCGCACCCGTTCTACTGGGCGAGCTTCCTCCCCGCCGGCGACAACTCGCCCCTCTGAAGCGCGTTGTTGCCCTCGGCGCGTGGGAGGGAGACAATGGCCGACGTGGGGAATTCATCGTGCTGTTCGGTCCTTTGTCTCGGCCTGCTCGCAGCCTGCGGAGGTGAGGAGGACAAGTACCTGCCGCCTGGCGGAAACTTGGTCGATGCGCGGCCGGGGAGCGATGCGCCGCTGATCGACGCGCCACTCCTCGATGCGGCGCCGGACGCTGGGCCCGACGCGCCGATGGCCGGCGTGGCCCCGGTGATCACGCTGCTCGACCCCATGGCGGGCACGATCGTGCGCGGCATGCTGCGGGTCGAGGTCGACGTCGTCGATGCCGATGGCATCGCGGCGGTCCAGGCGACGGTAGGCAACCTGACGGTGGCCTTCACGAAGCTGATGGGCACACGCTGGCAGGGCGTTCTCGACACGACCATGTTGGCGGGCCTCGTGTCGCCGACGATCGTCGTGCGAGCGACCGACCACGTCGGCGCGATGGGCCAGCTCGGGTTCCAGATCATCCTCGACAACGTCCCGCCGCTGGCGTCGCTCGATCCGCCGAACGTGCGCGTGATCAACGCGGCGACCGCACCCGGCGAGTGCAGTCTCGACTTCGATCCGCTCGGCGGTGACGCGCCAAACGATGGCGAGTCGGTCCCCCAGCTGATCGAGCTCCGCGCGCGGATCACCGACGTGGGCAACACCGGCACCCTGAACTCCACCCTGTACATTCCGAACGCGGGCGTGGCGAGCGCGGTGCTGTACGTGTTCGATGACACGACCAAGCCACTCGTGGTCGACACCAACGCCGATGGCGTGTGCGATGCGATCAACCCGCAGATCGTGCCCGCGACGATGCCGATGCTGGCCAACGAGGCTGCGGTGGTCGCGCTCGCCGGCATCACTCCGACCGGTGACGCCACGTTCGGGGCCACCACGTTCGGGGGCGGCAACGCGACGAGCTGCGTGGCCGGGATGCCGACCGCGCCGCCGGCGCTCTGCCTCGGCGAGAGCTCGACGATCGTGATCGACACGCCGTTCACCGACCAGACTCAGGTCTTCGGTGTCCCACCGATCGACGGGTTCAACTGTCTGGGATTTGCGTTCGACGCGCGGGCGACCAACATCTCGGACGGCTGGGCGTGCGCCGCGACTGTGGTCACCGACCAGGTCGGCAATCGGAGCGTCTCCGCGCCGCTGCGGATCTGCATCGACTCCGATGGCAATCGGGCGGAGTGCTCGGCCTGGGGCACGACGACGACCGCGAACCGGCCGAACTGCACGGGCACGGTCAGCGCGGGCGTGGTGAACAACACCCCGTGCACGCCCCGCACGTTCCCGTCGACCGGGACCGCGAACGACTACGAGCTGATCTTTCCGTAGCAGCGCCTAGTTCGGGCATCCCTTCTTCCACGCGACGCGGCCGAAGACGCCTTCTTCGACGCGCTCGTGTCGAGCGTCGTGTTCGTGACCTTGCCGGCCTTCATCTTCGCGATGTGATCGCTCCGTCCGCGCCGATCGTGAACGCGACCTCCGCGACGGTGTCGCCGCCGGCCGTCGCGACGCAGGTGTAGTCACCCGGGTGATCGCCAAAGATCCAGACATCGGTCCCGTTCCCGGCCCCGTCGTTGTACGCGCGCGACTTGTAGAACTGGAACTCCTGCTGCTCCCACTCACCGCCATCCCCAATCTACGGCGCCGCGATCGCCCGCTCCCCCGGGCTCGGTTTCGTTAAGCCGATTTAAGCCGGACCTCGATCCCGGGAGCGAGGCGGTATCCACCGCCATCGCGCACCAGCAGCTCGCGCAGGCCGAGCTTTCGCAGCTTCGTCAGTGCCACGTGCACGCGATTCGCTCCCGACGCGAAGCTCATGGCCTCGCCCGGCCATCCGGCTGCCACGAGCTCGGCGAGGTCGAGCCCATCGCCCTTGCCGCGTACATGATCCTGCGCGAGCGCGACCAGCAGCCGTCGCGCGGCGGTGTGGCGCGATAGATCGAGCCGCTCGCCGCCGGGCAGACGCACCGTCCCCCCCTCGATCGTGAGCACGGTCTGCGCGCGTGCGGTCGCCGTCGCCACGATACGCGCGACCCACGCGCGGTACCCCGTCTCGTCCGGTTCGATGCCGAAGTGCGCCCAGACCTTTCGCGACATCGCGAGTCCCTCGGCCATCGACGGCCGTCGGTGCGGATAGCCGGCGAGGATCTGCAAGTTCGCGACGAGCAGGAGGTCGACCAGAGGTTGATCCTCGGGCAACGCATCTCCCTGCAGCACGCGCAGTGCGCTCGCCGGCATCTCGACCGTTCCGATCAGCGAGCGCACGAGCAGGGTCACCGCATAGAGATCCGCGCCGGGTGTCGGCGGTGCGCCGGCCGCGACCTCGGGCGCCTGGTAGACGCGTCCCTCGTGCGCGCGCAGGCTCACCGGGAACCCGCCGAACCCGATCAGCCACAGCACGCCGCTGGCATCGAACATCACCGTCTGCGTGCCGAGCAACCCGAGGCAGATCGGACGGCCACCGTGCGTGATCGCGTGGACACGCTCGAGCGTCGTCATCAGCATCCGCACGAGCGCGGTGCCGAGCCGGTAGGAGACCGTCGCTTGCAGGACGTGCGCGGTCGCCGCGAGCTCCTCGAGATCGATGCACGCACCGCAGTCGTACACGACGAACGCGTGCTCGGCGGTCCAGCCGGTCTCGCGCACGCCCGGGACGCCGGGGCCGCGCGCAGCCTGGTGAAGTGCCGCTACCTCGTCGATCAGCGCCTCCGTCACGCGTGCAACGGCCCGCGGTGCCGTGAGCACGAGTGCGCCCACACCATCGCCGTCGACGACCGCGTGCCGCTCGACCGTCCCCACCGGCACGAGCTCGCGTACGATCCGGTAACGGTCGCGCCACGACATCTGCGCGTCGATCCTAACGCGCAACAAGCGCCCGCGGCGCGCGCGGCTTAATCGGACTTATTCGGAGCGGTGCGCCGGTCAGGTTCGCCCCGGTGAGCCGTACGATGGAGGGTGATGAAGCAGCTCGTGGTTCTCGTGGCTCTCTCGCTCGGATGTGGAGGCGGGGCGGATGGTGGCGTGTCGATCGCGAAGGTTTCGGTCGCCGACGTACCGCAGCGCGACCCCTGGCCACCATCGAAGAAGCTCAGCCTGGAGATCGCGACCGGCGCGGCAGAGCGCTGCACCGCGCGACTGTTGCCTGTTCCCACGTACGGTCCTCCCGAACAACGCGAGATCCTGATCACGGACGGCAAGGGCTACGTGTCGATGGATGTGTCCTTCCAGTACCACGCGCTGGTCGAGGAGATCGAGGTGACCTGCGGCGAGGCCACGAGGAAGGCACCGCTCGCTGCGGGGAAGATGTCGATGTTCCGCGATCAGAGCGGGGGCCCGATCGTGAGGTGCCACGGCGTACCTTGCACAATCGACATCCGCACCTCGACCGACGGTACGACGAGGCTGGCGACCCACTTCGACCCCCAGCTCTCCTTCGACCTCGACGGCATGAAGGCCGAAAAGAGTTCTCTCGGTGAGCTCGAGCTGAAGGTGTCGCCGGCGGGCGGGGTGGAGAAGGTGTCGACCGCGGCGCTGACCAAGGGTCTGCAACTACCCGGCGTGTTGACGGTCCGCTATGGCAAGGCCACGTCATCGATCACGCTCGAGAAGCTCGTCGTGTCCGTGCAGCCGATGGTGCTCGACTACGCGTCGAAGCTTTCGCGGTCGCTCGCTGCCGCGACGCCCGGTGCAGGCGCGATCGTGCCCGGGCGGGCGGTGCTCTACCTCACCGCCGCGGGCCGCGTGAGTGCGTTCGGACCCGAGCGTCCGATCGGCTCCGTCGAGTACCTCGCGGTGGAGCAGTTTGCGCGGCAGACGCGCGAGAAGCGCTGCGGAACCTACGTCGGCGCCAACGGCCAGCGCGCGACCTACACGGTGTTCCTCTACGACGCGGACGTGATCGTCTACGACGTCGCCGCGAAGACGGTCGTCGGCAAGCGCACGTTCCGCGGAACAGGCGGCTGTCCGCGCTCCTTCGTGAGTCAGGGCGGACAGAGCGGCGCGGGCGGTGGCTACGCCGAGAGCGAAGACATCGCGGCGTACGCGGCGTCGTTCGCGAAGTCGTGAATCACTTCGGCTGCGGAACGATGCGGAGGTACGGCTTCACCGTCTTCCAGCCGTTCGGGAACTGCGCCTTCGCATCCTCGTCCTTCAGCGAAGGAACGATGATGACGTCGCCGCCCTGCTTCCAGTCCGACGGCGTCGCGACCTTGTGCTTCGCGGTCAGCTGCAGTGAATCGATCACGCGCAGGATCTCGTCGAAGTTGCGGCCGGTCGACGCGGGATAGGTCAGCGTCAGCTTCAGCTTCTTGTCGGGACCGATGATGAACACCGAGCGCACGGTGAACGTGTCGCTCGCGTTCGGGTGGATCATCCCGTAGAGGTTCGCGACGGTCTTGTCGGCGTCGGCGATCAACGGGAAGTTGAGCGCGTGACCCTGGGTCTCCTTGATGTCGTTCGCCCACTCCTTGTGAGAGCCGAGCGGATCGACCGAGAGACCGATCACCTTCGTGTTGCGCTTGTCGAACTCGGGCTTCAGCGCGGAGACACGGCCGAGCTCGGTCGTGCACACGGGGGTGAAGTCTTTCGGATGGCTGAACAGCACACCCCAGCCGGTACCGAGGTACTCGTGGAACTTGATCGTTCCTTCGGTGGTCTCGGCGGTGAAATCGGGAACGTCGTCTCCAAGCTGCAGCTGCGCCATCGTGGCCTCCGTGATCGTGTTGGTGCATCCGTTCTAGCGGACACACGGGGAGGCGGCAAGCGATCCGAGACGGAGATCTACGGCCCGACGAGGAGGGTCGCGGTCGCGCTCGTCGTCGCGCACTGCGTCGGAACTCCTCCGATCTCGAGCGTCGCGACGACGCTGGTGCCCTTGAGGCCGGACGTGTCGACGGTGATCACCGCGGTACCCTGACCACTCGCGACCGAGCCAGCGCTGACCGTCCATTTGTAGGTCGGCGTGCCTGTCCCGCCGACGAGGGTGGCCGCGACCCGCGCCTTCGTGCCCTGGGACACCGAGTCGGGCGCCTTGACCTGGATGGCCGGGCAATCCGCCTCGCTGTTGAACGGGGGCGGCGTCTGGGTGCCCGTGCTCGTGCCCGTACCGGGGCCCGTGCCCGTGCCCGGGTCACTGTTGGTCGTGCCGGTTCCGTTCCCCGTGGGGCCCGTCGTCGTCGTGGTGCTGGTGTTCCGCTTGGAGCAAGCGGCGAGGGCGATGACGATGAGGAGCGCTCTGCTCATGCCTCTCGATAGTCGTCGCGGACCATCGCAAGCGCAACTGTGCAGACAACGAGCTTGCCGGGGATGATCAAGGCGGTCCACAGCCCGATGTCGAACACGCTCCGAACCTTGGTAGAGCCGAACAGGAGGACGGCTGCGAGGCTGGAGGTCATGCCGATCAGGAACGCCCAGGCGACCCGGCTGCGCTCGAACGACTTCCACACCAGGACCGCGAGCATGACGCCCGCGACGATCAGCGCGGCGGGCAGCACGGGATGCATGTTGCGCGAGATGGCACCTACGCCAGCGACGATCGCTACGACGCCTAGCATCGCCGCGAGCACGTGCCCGAGGATCCGGGGCCAGAACGCAGCGAAGATCGCGCTCAGGCTGATCGAGCCGGTGAAGATCCCGAAGTGGAGCCGGACGTTGTTGATATGGGCGTCGGAGACCGCGCCGTACATCGCGCTCCGGTCCTCGAAGTAGAGGTCCGACAGGAAGTAGAACGCGATGTTCGTGATCACCGCGGCGGTGACCACCAGACCGGCGACCTGGATCGGCGTTCCTTCGGACTTCTCGCTCACGCCGTTCAGTCTGCGCTACTTGCGCTTCTTGAACAAGGATCCCCAGAAGCCGGCCTTCTTCTCCACCTCGGCGGGCGTGGCCCCCGGTCCGGCAGGGGTGCCAGCGGCGGGCCGCGTCGGATCCTCGATGATCTCGATCGGCGACATCGTGCTGTTTCCGGGGGGATTGCGCGCGACGGGCTCGCTGGGCGTGCCGTGGGGGGGCGA
>JACCRC010000525.1 GCA_013813765.1 Deltaproteobacteria bacterium
AAGAAGCTGTCGCTCGAGGTCGAGCTGCCGCCGTCGCTGCCGATGGTGCTCTCCGACGAGCGCTGGCTCGCGCACGTGCTCGTGAACCTGATCGCGAACGCCGTGAAGTTCACGCCCGAGGGCGGCAAGGTCACCGTGCGCGCTCGGTCGACCGACGAGAGCGTGGAGATCGAGGTCGTCGACACGGGCATCGGCATTCCGCCCGAGGATCGCGAGAAGATCTTCGAGCCGTTCCGACAGGGTGAGCGCGGCGACTCGAAGGGCTACGGGGGTGTCGGCCTCGGCCTCGCGCTCGTCACCCAGCTCTCGCAGCTGCTCGCGTGCGAGATCGAGCTCGACTCCACCGTCGGCAAGGGCTCGACGTTCCGCGTGATCGTCCCCCAGGTCTGGAGAGGGCGCACGACCGCGCAGATCGAGGTGCCGGCCATCGAGCTCTCGCCCGAGCTCTCACGTACCGAGTAGCGACAGCACGAGCTCCGCAACGGCGGCCGGCTGATGGCGCTGCAGCGCGTGGCCGGCACCGGGGACGGTCGCGTGGCGATGGTTCGCGAAGTGCGCGCGGCGCGCGGCGCGCTCGGGAATCGGCAGGTTGAGCATGCTGGCCTCGCCGTCGACGATCAGGACCGGGCAGGTGATGCGCGTCCAGTACTTGATCGCGGTGTCGAGCCGGTACGGATACGGGCCCATCGTCATGTGCAGCGGATCGTGCTTCCACGTGAAGCCGCCGGGTACTTCGCGCGTGCCGACCGCCGCGAGCTTGCGCGCGATCGCCTCGGGAAGCAGCTTGTCCTTCTCCATCATCTTCTGCACCGCGACGTCGAGCGAGGGCAGGGCCTTCTGTTTTCCACGCGCTGCCTTCCAGGAGTCGATCCATGTCGCCGTGCGCGCGGGGCCATCCAGGTTCGCCAGGTCGGGCGGACCGAGGCCCTCGAGCAGCGCGAGCCGGTGCACCTTCTCGGGTCGCGTCCCCGCCCAGTAGCTGCAAACGCCGCCGCCCATCGAATGCCCGACCAGCACCAGCTCGCCGGTCACCACCTGCGCGACCACGTCGTCGAGATCAGCGACGTAGTCCATGAAGTAGTAGTAGCCGCCGTCGCCGGCGCGACCGCTGTCTCCGTGCCCGCGCAGATCTGGCGCGACGACGCGGCCGTGCGGAGCGAGTCGCTCGGCGACCCAGGCCCAGCCCCACGCGAGATCCGTGAAGCCGTGCACGAGCAGGAACGTCCGCTCGCGCGGGCCGTCCCAGGTCAGGAGGTTGTAGTCGATGCCGGTCGCGAGCCGGATCGTCGACGCGGTCGGAGTCGTCAGGGATTCGCCTCGAGGTGATAGATGCGGCCCGGCGTCTGCGCCGTCGTCAGGTACAGCTCGCCGCGCGAGTCCGCGTGGATGCTCGCCGGGCTTCCCGGGGCGGTGCCCACCAGCTCCTGCGTCATCAGCGTGCCGTTGACCAGCTGCGCGCGCATGATCCGGTCGCGCTCGTTGTCGGTGTAGAAGTACGAGCCCACGAGGTCCGGGTAGCACTTCCCGCGGTAGACCTGACCACCGACGATCGCGTGCCAGCCGTCGCTCGCGGCGTGGCCAACCTTCGGCATCACCACGTTGCCGGCGTTGCACATGCCCTGGCGGAAGCAGTTCGCGCCCTCGAAGTTGCTCCAGCCGAGGTTCGCCCCGCGTTGCTCGGAGGGTGTCAGCACGTCGATTTCCTCGATGGCGCCCTGACCGACGTCGCCGATCCAGATGTCGCCGTTGGTATCGAACGACCAGCGCCACGGATTGCGCAGGCCGTACATCCACACCTCGTTGCCGAACGGGTTGTCCGCCGGCACCTTGTACTCCTTGCCGCTGTCCTTGTTGTTGACGTCGATCCGCAGGATCTTGCCGAGGAGGTTCGACGTGTTCTGTGCGACGCGCTGCGGATCGCCGCTGCCTCCACCGTCGCCGGTGCCGATGTAGAGCAGACCGTCGATGCCGAACTCGATCATCCCGCCGTTGTGATTGCTGGCGAAGTCGGGGATCGAGAGGATCGGCGCGCAGCCGTCGGCGCGTGCCGGGTTCGCGCTGACCGTGCAGCGCGCGACGACGTTCGCGTTCGAGAGCGTGTAGAACACGTAGAACTGGCCGTTCGTCGCGTACTGCGGATGGAACGCGAGGCCGAGCAGACCTTGCTCGCCACCCGCGACGATGTCGTTCGAGATGTCGAGGAACGCCTCGGGCTGCAGGTCCTCGTCGATGAACACCCGGATCAGTCCGCTCTGTTCGACCACGAACAGCCGCGGATCCCCCGGCGGTGAGGTGGCGAGCATCGCCGGACCCGGCGTCTGACCGATCAGCCGAGGACGGACGATCTCCCCGGCGATCGGCGTGGCGCAGGCCGGCGGCGCGTCGGGGCCGGGAGGCCCGCTGTCCTCGGTCTTCTTGCTGTCACCGCAGGCCACCAGGAGCCCGAGACCCAGACCGATCGAGGCCAGCTTGCGCATGGCTCTTATCATACGCCTACGGCGCCGGTGCGCGCTTCGTTTCCACAGGCGACGCCGGGGCCCTCGCGCCGACGCGTTCTGCCCACTTGCCGAACGCGAACAAGATCACACCGACGAGGCCAAACGGCAGGATGAACACCCAGCCGACGAACCCCTTGTGCGTGCCGTAGTAGGCGAGCGCACCCATCATCGCGAGGATCCAGAGGAGCATCGCGACGAGGTAGCCGCTCAGCTGGATCTTCCGCTTCTTGAACGCGGCCTCGAGCTTGGCCAGGAAGAATGCGGCTTCTTCCGAGGTCAGGTTATCGACGGCACGGGCGAGCTCGTCATGGCTGTCCTTGTCGAACGCCTTCGCCACCATCGGATCTTCGGCGGGGGGCTTGCCCACGCCGCGACCTTAGCACGCTGAGGTATACCTGCCGCGTGCCGGCCCTCAAGCTCACCGACGATCTGGGGCGAACCCTGGTGTTCGTGCATTCCCCGCAGCGGATTGTGTCGCTGGTCCCGAGCGACACTCACAGCGTGATCGCCCTCGGCGCCGCTGACCGCCTGGTCGGCCGCACCACGTATTGCGAGAGTCCCGAGGCCGCGACCGTGCCCACCGTCGGTGGCACGAAGGATGTGGATGTCGATGCGGTGCTCGCGCTCGCACCACACCTGGTGATCGCGAACCAGGAGGAGAACACCCGGCCGGCGCTCGAGGCGCTCGCCGCGCGCGTGCCGGTGCTGGTGTCGCTGCCGCGGCGGGTGGAGCAGGGGATCGCGCATCTCGCGCGGCTCGCACGCATCCTCGGCGTCGAGCGCGATGAGCGAGCGAAGGATCTCATCAAGCGCGGCTATCAGCTGGGCTCGCCGCCCGCTGCCACGCGCAAGGCGTTCGTTCCGATCTGGATGGATCCGTTGATGACGCTCAACGCAGACACGTTCGGCTCCGACGTGCTCGCGCAGGTCGGCATCGCGAACGCGTTCGGCGATCGATTGCGTCTGTATCCGCTCGCGGCGGATCTCGGCAAGAGCGCACCGCAGGACGCGAGCGGCCGCGACGTTCGCTACCCGCGTATCATGCTCGACGAGATCCGCGCGCGTAACCCGGAGCTCATCCTGCTCCCCGACGAACCGCACGCGTTCTCCGCCGACGACGAGGCGGTCTTCCGCGAGGCGCTGCCCGCCGCGAGGGTCGTCCGCGTGAACGGCAAGGATCTATTCTGGTACGGCGCGTGGACGATCGACGCGCTGCAGCGGTTACGCGAGGCGCTTGCGTAGACCCGCGACGAACCGTTCCGCGGAGCCCGGCAGACGGGCGAAGAACAGCGACGGCTCCACGAGCTCGAGCTCCATCACGACCGGCCGGTCCGCCTCGTCGCGGGCGAGATCGACGCGCCCGTAGAGGATGCGCTTCGCGAACGGTGCGAGCGCGGCCTCGGCGAGCTCGCGCTCGTCATCGGCGATCGGGTGCGGGCCGTCGATCCGCTCGATCTCGCCGGTGAACCGCGGTGTCTTGCGAATCGCGTGCGACAGCGCGCCGTCGATCCACACGAGCGAGCGCTCGCCGTAGCCATCGACCGACTCGAGGTATGGCTGGACGAGCGCCGCGCCCCGCGAGGTCAGCGCAGCGAGGTGCGAGTGGGGCGTGGGGTTCGTGTGCGGCCCGCCGATCGTGAACACGCGCGTGCCGAGCGAGCCGGCGCCGACCTCCGGCTTGATCACGAGCTTCGGCGTGCTGTAACGCGCGGCCACCTCGTTCAGATCGATCCTGGTCCCGCGCTCGACGATCGTCGTCGGCACGACGCCCACGCCGCGCGCCGCGAGCTCGACGAGGTAGCGCTTGTGCACGTTGCCGTGGACGATGTCCGGCGGGTTCCACAGCGGCGCGGTGCTCGCGACCCGGTCGATCCACTCGAGGAAGCCGCCGACATCGAGTGCGTAGTTCCAGGTCGAGCGCAGGATCGTCGGGATCGGTTGGTCCCAGTCGACCGTCGGATCGTCCCACGCGAGCAGCTCGGCCTCGATGCCGGCAGCGTGCAACGCAGCCGCGAGTGGAGCCTCGTCGACATCGACCTCCGGCAACGTCTTGCAGGTCGCGACGCGGATCTTCATCGCGTCTCCAGTGCCTGGCGGAGATCCTCCAGGAGGTCATCCTCGTGCTCGAGTCCGACCGACAGCCGCAGCAGATCCGGCGGCGTGGGCGTGTTCGCGCCCTCGACGGAGAACCGGTGCTCGACCAGGCTCTCGACGCCTCCGAGCGAGGTCGCGGGCACCCAAACGCGCAGGCGCTTCACCACGGAGAGCGCGCGCTCGGCACCTCCGCCGACCTGGATGGACAGCATGCTGCCAAAGCCGCGCTCCATCTGGCGCCTTGCGAGCGCGTGCTGTGGATGGCTCGCGAGGCCCGGGTACCGCACCGTCACGCCGGGGAGCGCGGCGAGCTGATCGGCGAGCAATTGCGCGGTGCGACTCGATCGCTCGACCCGCGCGTACAGCGTACGCATCCCGCGGAGCAACAGGTACGCCTCCATCGGACCGATGCACGGGCCCTCGTCGTGCCGCAGCTGCGCGAGCTCGGTCCACGCGTCATCGATCACGCGCGTGACGAGCGCGCCGGCGAGCACATCGGAGTGACCACCGAGGTACTTCGTCGCCGAGTGCATGACGAGGTCCGCACCGTGCTCGAGTGGACGAGTGTGCACGGGGGTCGCGGTCGTGGAGTCGACCGCGAGGCGCGCGCCTGCGCGATGCGCGAGGTCGGCGACCGCCGACAGATCCGTCAGCTCCCACGTCGGGTTCGCCGGCGTCTCGACCCAGACGAGCTTCGTGACGCCCGGGCGCAGCGCGGCCTGCACGGCGGCGAGGTCCGTGGTGTCGACGATATCGAGCCCCACGCCCCAGCGCGCGGCGAACCGCTCGAGCCAGTGGCGCAGCGCGAAGTAGCCGACGCGCGGTGCGATCACGTGATCGCCCGGCCGGAGCAGCGCGCGGATCGCCGCCGTTGCTGCGGCCATTCCCGACGAGAACACCATCGCCGCGGCGCCGCCCTCGAGCGCCGCGATCACGCGCTCGGCGTGCAGGGGGGCAGGGCTCTCGTCCCGCGCGTAGACCGGACCCATCGGTGCGTAGTGCTCGTCGCGCGCGAACGTGGTCGCGAGGTGGATCGGCGGCACGATCGCGCCGGTGGCCGCATCGATGGCGTGCAGAGCCTGTGCGGCGAGCGTCTCGGACTTCATGGCGCTGGCATGGTGAAGCCGTAGCGGCTCATCACTTCGCGCCCCTCGGGCGACGTCACGTAGTCGGCGAACTTACGCGCCGCGTCCGCTTCCTCCCCCTTGCCGCACACCACGAGCTTCTGATCGAGTGGGTCGTACAGCGACACGTCGATCGGTAACGACTTCCCGCCATCGGTGACCACTGCGAGCGACAGCGCGACGACGGCAGCCTCGACGTTGCGCTCCTTCGCGTAGAGCATCGTCGCGGAGATGTTGTCGCCGAGAATGATCCGCGACTCGATCTCGGGCCACACACCGGTCTTCTCGAGCGCCTGCTTCGCGGCGCGGCCGTACGGTGCGTGCTCGGGGTTCGCGATCGAGATCCGCTTGAACTCTGGCTTCGCGAGATCCGAGAGCTGCGCCGGCGCGGGACCTCCGTCCGGAGTCCACACGACGATCTTGCCGCGCGCGTAGAGCCGCCCCGTGCTCCCGTCGCAGTGCCCCGAGGCGACGACTTTGTCCGCGAACTCCTTGTTCGCCGCCGCGAACATGAAGTACGGCGCGCCCTGTTCGATCTGCTTGGACAACAAGCCGCTGGATCCGAACGTGAACTCGGGCGTGACCTTCGTCCGCTCCTCGAACGTCTTTCCGAGCTCGCTGAACGCCTTCTGGAGATCCGACGCCGCAGCGATGCGGACCTTCTTCGTGCCGGACTTCGACGAACATGCAGCCAGGACGAGCATCGCGAGGACACAGCAGCTGCGCACGAACGCAGGGTAACGTATGCTCGCCAGTGATGGAACGCAGGGTTGTCATCATCGAGGACGAGCGCGACGTCGCGCGGCTCTTGGAGTTCAACCTGCAAGGTGCGGGCTTCGACGTCCATACGGCCGCGACCGGCGCCGAGGGCATCACGCTCGTGCAGAACCAGCACCCCGATGTCGTGGTGCTCGACCTCATGCTGCCCGACACGTCGGGTTACGAGGTCTGCAAGGCGCTGCGCGGGGACAGTCGCAGCGCGGAGGTCGGCGTCCTGATGCTGACGGCGAAGGGCGAGGCGGAGGATCGCATCCTCGGCCTCGAGGTCGGCGCCGATGACTACGTGGTGAAGCCGTTCGTCGTGCGCGAGGTCGTGCTGCGCGTGACGGCGCTCGCGAACCGGCTCGCGGAACGCCGCGCGCGACCGGCGGCCGGCGATCCGTCGAGCGTTCTCAAGGTGGGACCGATCGAGCTCGATCCGGTCACGCACGACGTGCGCATCAACAACGTACCAACGCAGCTGCGGCCTCTCGAGTACAAGTTGTTACAGCTCCTGGTCAGCGATCCGGGCCGCGTGTTCTCGCGAGAGGAGCTGCTGGAACAAGTGTGGGAGATGCGCGGCGACATCAACACGCGCACGGTCGACGTTCACGTGCGCCGGCTCCGCGTCAGCCTCGGCCCCGCCGCCGACGTCATCGAGACGGTCCACGGCTTCGGCTACCGAGCGAAGCGCGACGGCGCCTGATACGATCGCCCGCGCGTGCGTAGCTCGCTCCGCGTCCGGCTGATCCTGACGTTCCTCGTCCTCATGGTGATCGTCGGGGCGGGGACGCTGTTCGCGATCGAGCGGACACTCGCGGATGATCTGCTGTCGTCGCTCGACACGCGGATGTCGAAGCAGGGCACTGCGGTGGCGGGCTGGCTCACCGTCGCGGGCCACCCCGATCGCCTCGCCCCGCGCCTCGCCGCCGTCACCGGCACGCGGATCACGATCATCGGCGCGGACGGCCTGATCCAGGGCGACTCGCTCGAGCCCTCGACGATCGGACGTCCGATCGGCGAAGCGGCGGAGGTCGCGAAGGCGCGCCGCGGCGAGGTCGGCCGAGCGATCCGCCAGCTCATGCCCGACGAGCCGCCGCAGTACCTCGTCGCCGTGCCCGCGGACTTCAACCGCGTGATCCGTCTGGCCGTGCCGCTCGGCGACGTGCTCGACACCCGCGCTCGCATGCGCAACCGGCTCCTCGTCGGCTCGGTGTTCGGCTTCTTTGGCTGCTTGTTCCTGTCGTGGATCTTCATCCGCGCGGTCACCCGTCCGCTGCAGTCGATGACGCGCACCGCGGAGAAGATGGCGCAGGGCGACTACGACGTGCCGCCGCCGACCGACGCGGGTGGCGAGCTCGGTGTGCTCGCGCGCGCCATGATGCACATGGCGGGCGAGGTCAAGGCGCGCGTCACCGAGCTGACGCACCAGCGCGACCTCCTGAAGGTCGTGTTCGGTGGACTCGTCGAGGGTGTCGTCGTCGTCGATCGCACGGGCGCGGTCGTGCTCGTCAACGACGCCGCGAAGCCGCTGGTGGGCGAGGACGACATGCCGGCGCCGATCCAGCCTTTGATCGAGAAGGCACTCGCCGGCGAGCAAGCAGACTCCGAGCTCGAGCTGCTCGGGCGCGAGGTCCGCGTGACCGCGCGCCCGCTTGGCGATCAGGGCGCGATCGTCGTGCTCTACGACGTCACGCGCATGCGCGCGCTCGAGGCCGTGCGCCGCGAGTTCCTGTCGAACGCCGCGCACGAGCTGCGCACGCCCGTCACCTCGATCTCGGGCTACGCGGAGACGCTCCTCGGCGGCGGCGTGGATGCGGAGACGTCGAAGGAGTTCCTGCAGACGATCCACCGGAACGCGAACCGGATCGCCTCGCTGGTCTCCGATCTCCTCGTCCTCGACACGCTCGGTGGCCGCGCCTCGATGATCGGCGATCGCATCACGGTCGCGCTCGGGCAGGTCGTCAACGATGCAGCACGGACGACGAAGGGCGTGACGCCAGGCGCGCAGATCGAGATCACTGTTCCCGAGGCGCTCTCCGTGCTCGCGACCCGCGATGGGCTCGATCACGTCGTGCAGAACCTGATCGATAACGCCGTGAAGTACGGCGGTGGCACGCCGGTGAGCGTCACCGCGGACAAGCACGGCGACCGCGTGCGCCTGACCGTCACCGATCAGGGCCCGGGCATCCCCGAGGGCCAGGAGGATCGAATCTTCGAGCGGTTCTACCGGATCGACGCGGGCCGCAGCCGTGCGGTGGGCGGCAGCGGCCTCGGGCTCGCGATCGTGAAGAGCCAGGTGGAGGCGATGGGCGGGCGCGTGTGGGTCGAGCACGCGAGCCCGGGAGCTCGGTTCGTCGTCGAGCTCGATGCCGCCGCCTGAAGCTAGCCGCGGCCGGGCAGCTGCGAGAGCACCGTGCGCGCGATCGAGACCGTGTCGACGTCCTTGGGCGCCGTCACGTCGACGTGGCAGTTCGAGTCGGTGTCCCACGCGGTGAGGTGCTGGCGGTTGCCCTCGTCCACGATCACGCCCGCCTTACCGACCGACACCTCTCGGGCCGATGCGTTGTTCTCCTTGATCTGCGTGAGCTGCGCTTCAACGGAGGCCTCCTCGCAGGTCGTCTCGATCCAGACCGGGCCCCTGGACGACGTCACCGGCGCGCTGGGCTTCGCAGGCGCAGGCTCGGTCGTCGCGACCGCGATCGGGGTCTCCGGCATCTTCGCTGGGGATTCCCACGGATCCGCGACCGGTGTCCCGGTCACGCGCGTGGTGTCCTCGGTCGGTGCAGCGCCGGCGGGCCGCGTCTCGTCGTATGCGATCGGAGTCTCGGGTCCAGCGGTGCTGGGCGACGTGTCGGCGGTCGTCGAGGTGCGGGCGAAGGGCTTTCCAGCCGTGAGCTCACCATCGCGGCAGGCCGAGGCGAGCAGGAGTAGGGAGCTGAGGAAGAGTGTGGTCCGCATGGCTATACCTATTGCGTAGAGCGGGCCAGATCGCGCCGTGACAACGAGCGATGATCTCAGCCTTCGCCCTAGACCAACGCTGTCGATCTGCCGATTCTTCCGCGCCGAGGGGACGGGCGGCCTCGCAGGTGCGCCCACCGTGCGCGCGGGCCCGTCCCACGAATTATTCGTCGGTCTTGGGGATCTGGATCGCCGCCGCCGACAGCTTGGGCGTGCCGCCGGGACCGCCGGCCATCATGCCGCGCATGCGCTTCACGAGCTCGGCGACGATCGCCTGCGACATCTCGGGCCGCTCGGACATCACGCGCTTGAAGCCCTCGCCCGGAACGCGGAGCGTGCGCGTACGATCGGTGGCGCGCACCGTCGCGGAGCGTGGCGAGGCATCGAGCACGGCCATCTCGCCGATGCACGCGCCGGCACCGAGCTCGTTGAGCACGCGCTCGGGTTTGCCATCGGTCCCGCCCATGATCACCTGCACGCCGCCCTTCACGATCAAGTAGACCGCATCGCCGGGCTCGCCTTCGCGGAACAGATCGCGGCCCGGCTCGATGCGGCGCTCCTCGACGATCAGCGCGAGCTCCTCGAGGTCATCCGGCGCGAGGTCCGCAAAGATCGGAACCTGTCGGATCAGCATCATCTTCTCGATCACCGTGAGCGAGGCCATCGCGGCGTTCGCATCGAGCGTCGCGTACACGCCCTGCTTGCCGACGCCGTGCTTGGTCTGCGCGAACACCGATGGATCGAGCGCCGGCATCTCCGCCGAGGTTCCGCCCGACACCGCGCGCACCGCAGCGTGGCGCACGCGTTCATCCTTGTCGTCGAGCACCTTCGAGAGCAGGTCGCGGGTGAGCCGGCTCTTCGCGCCCATCGCACGCACCGCGGCCTCGCGCACCACCGGCTCCTGATCGTCGAGCATCGAGAGCAGCCGCGCGCGCGCCGGCTCGTCCTCGAACCGCGACAGGAGGATCGCCGCGACCGCACGCAGGTGACGGTTGCTGTCATCGGCGACGCCGACGATCGGCGCCGAGGTCAGCGGAGCCTGCTCGTCGCGGCCGAGTCGATCGAGCGCGTCGACGAGCGGCACCCGCAGCGCGGCATCCACACCGCCGAGCATCTCCAGCGACTGCTGGCGAACCTTCCGGCGGGCCGCCGACTGCGCGCGCACGGTCTCGACCTCGGGTCGCTGCGTGATCACGCTTAGCACGCCGAGCGCGCTGATCGCGTGCTCGTGGGCGCGCATCTTGGCGAGGTGACGGAGCAGGGACAGACTGGCCGACTCGCTCTTCTCCGCGAGCGGCTGGTTCGAAGCCTCGGCGACGGCGACCAGCCGTCCGATCTCCGCGAGCTCGTGCTCGTAGATCGCCGCGATCGGTCCGCCCGGTGCCAGCAGCTTCGCCATCTCGTCGGCCTCTTCCTCCGCCCCGACGCCGCGCTCCTCGCGCAGCTGGGAGAGGCTTGCGTCCGACGGCGACGTGCCGAGCCGCGCGGCCTCGACGACGATGCGCTGGAGGTCCTTGCGGTACTGGTCGCGCGCGAGCCGCGACTCCGCGGAGCCCTGGTACTTCGGATCGAACAGCTGGCGCTCCTCGGCCGAGAGCTCCGAGATGATCTTCTGGTGATCCTTGTCGGAGATGCCGAGCTGCGCGCGCAGGCTGTCGAGTAGCTGCATCTCGTTCCGCGTGACGAGCCCGTCTGCCACCATCTCGCGGATCGTCTCCTTGTACGCACGCAGCCGCGCCTCGCGCTGCTTGGTGCGCTCGGTGTGGAGCAGGTAGATGTCCTTGAGATCGTCGGACGGCGGCGCGTCGCCCCACTCCCACTTCTTGAGGATCTTCTGCGCGAACTTCTCGTGGACGTGCTGGTCCTCGCGCCGCGTGACGCGGCGGACGAAGATCGCCGTCGACGAGAACACGACGATCAGTCCCCATCCGGTGACGACCCAGCCCGGGAGCTTCGACAGCGACGGCTGACCGGCGAACAGATAGAACGCGTTGAACGCGACGAGCCCGCAGAACGAGAGCATCCCGTGGCGGATCCTCGCGACGAGGCTCGCCTTCGTCTCCTCGGTGGCTTCCTTCGGTAGCGACGACATCCGCGCGCGCGTGATGATCTTCTCGACGACGAGGAACACGACGAGGCTCACGACGCCGAACACGATCAGCGTCAGCGGTGCGGCGACGATGCGCGGCACCTCCGGTGCGAAGTAGAAGCCGGGCTCGAACAGCTTGTTCGGAAGCTGCGGGTCGTACGCCCACTCCCCGAGGAAGTAGTCGGTCCACAGACCGTTGACGAGATAGAAGTACGTGTAGAACCCGACGACGATGCCGGGCCACGCGAAGTACGCGATGCGACGCGGCTTCTCGCTCGCTTCCTTCCAGTAGCCCTGCTCGAGATCGATGTCGGGGCAGTGCTTCTTGCACGCGACGCACGGCGCGCACTGCGATGTCAGCTCCTGCGGCGCGGCCGAGCCGCGCGCGGGTTCGGTGTACATCTTCTCGACGAGACCGACCGGGCAGATGAAGTTGCACCACGTCTTCCCGCTGTAGACGAAGCTGGTCACGATCGCCATCACCACGACGACGGCGAGGAAGATCGCGAGCGAGACCGCGGAGCCGTTCGTCGCGAGCAGGCGCAACGACAGCGCGAAGATCATGAAGCCGAGCTGGAACAGGAGGTAGTTCCGTCCCATCCAGTCGCCCATCTTCCGGGTGCCCGGGCGGCCGAGCAGTCGCCCCATCTGGGCCATCACGGCGAGCGGGCAGATCCGCCGCCACAGGTGATAACCAAACGTCATCCAGAAGAACGGCAGCGCGGCGATCGCCACGGTCCACAGCAGGCGATTGCCGTGCTCGACGCCCAGGATCGTCGGGATGGTCGCGCACAGCGCGAGGAACAACACGACCCGCGCGGCGATCAGCCACTTCGGTGCGGTGCCCGCGTCCGTGAACGCGGCCCAGCCACCGGCCTTTGTCTTCGCCGCCTTGCCGCCGTCCGCGATCGGCAGCTTCTTCTTGGGCTTCTCTTCGCTCATCTCACTTGGCGAGTGGGCAGGTCAGCCCCTTCGCGGCATCGGGGAGGAACTCCTCGAACATCTGCTTGCCGCGGCACTCCTGGTGCTTGAGGAACTCGAGCGTGAACTCCTCCCAGTTGGTGCCCGGGATGATCTGGAAGTTCAGCGTGGCGATCTTCTTGTTGCGGGTCTTGGGAACGCCCTTGCTCTGGTCGGTATTCGCC
>JACCRC010000526.1 GCA_013813765.1 Deltaproteobacteria bacterium
GCTGCGTGCTGTTCGAGCTGCTCACGCACGAGCGGCTGCACCCGACGGGGCAGGCGGGCATGCACTCGGCGGTCAACGGCATCGATAGCTGGCCGGCGCACCGCACACCCGATCGCGAGATTCCGCCGGAGCTCGACGCGCTCACCGCGAAAGCGACGGCCACGGACCGCGCGGAACGGATCGCGACCGCGCGCGAGCTCGGCGAGAAGATCCAGATGTTCCTCGATGGTGATCGCGACACCGAGCTGCGCCGTTCCCTCGCGAAGCGGCACCTGGACGACGCACTCGTCGCGTTCGCGGCACACGATCGCAGCGCCGCGATGCGCGAGGCGGGCAGGGCGCTCGCCCTCGACCCCACGCTGCACCGCGCAGGTGAGCTGATCACGCGGATGATGCTCGAGCCGCCGCCCGAGCTGCCGGCCGAGGTCGTGAAGGCGTTCGATTCGGAGAGCGCGGAGGTCGTGCGCCGCACCTCGAGCGCCGCCGCGGTTGCGAGCGCGTGCTTCCTCATGTTCGCGCCGCTGATGCTGTTCGTCGGCCAGGGTGCCCGGCCCCTCGAGCTCGTGCTCATGGCGCTGCTCTCGATCACCGGGATCCTGTTCCTCCTGTGGATGCGTCGGCCGGGGCGGCAGTACCTCTCGATGCCCGTGCTCGTGATCCACGTCCTCTTGATCGCCGTCGTCTCGCACCTCTACACCCCGTTCTTCCTCGGACCCGGGACCGCCGCGGTCGTCGCGATGGGGTTCATGACCGGGCCGCAGTACGCGAAGCGCCAGGCGACCTGGGTCGCGACGATCGCGTTTGCCGGGGTGATGCTGCCGTTCCTCGCGGAGCAGATCGGGTGGCTTCCGCAGTCCTTCGAGATCGGCGAAGGATTTGCGACGATCCGGTCACCGATGTTTCACGCCGGACCGTGGACGTTCGCGGTCCTGACGCTCTTCACCGCGGCGCTGATCGGGAGTTGCGTGGTGATGACGCGAGGCCTGAAGACGGCGGAGCGTCGCGCGCGTCAGCACATGCACATGCAGGCATGGCAGCTGCGGCAGCTCGTGGCGTCGCCGGCCTAGGCCGCGGGGTGGGCGGCGCCGCACAACGCGGTCGCCCGCCCGTACCTAGATCAACGCGGTAGCAGCGTTTTGCGTCGGATCGACTCGCATGCGTTCACGCGACGTCGAGCCCTCTTGTCGCGATGAGCGCCACAGTCATCGTTGCGAGGTGCGCGTGCGGGCTGGCGGCGAAATTCGCGCCCGCGCGCATGGCTCGGTTCTCGCACTCCGGGCCTCGAGCCAAGGGAGCGTCGCCAATGAGCGGCGCTCGATCCAATTCACAGGAGAACTCAGATGGAACCGACGAAGAACCGGCCGACCGGCAGCACGCCGCCCTCGACCCCGCAGTCTGACAAGACCGGCGCGCAGGGAGGAAGCCTCGCCGCCGATGCGAAGGAGCTCGCCACGCACGTGGCAGACCGCGCCAAGGACCTCGCCAGCGAGCAGGTCACGGGTCAGCAAGAGAAGTCCGCAGGCCAGATCGGAAAGGTCGCATCCGCGCTACACCGCACCAGCACCGACCTCGCCGATTCGGTGGCCGGTCCGTACATCGAGAAGGCCGCAGCGCTTCTCGACAAGGTCTCCGGCTCGGTCCGGACGGCCGACCTGCGGAGCGCGGTGCGCTCGACGGAGAGCTTCGCGCGTCGTGAGCCTCTGCTGTTTCTGGGTGGCGCATTCGCGCTCGGTCTCGTCGCCGCGCGCTTCCTGAAGAGCTCGTCGCATCGCGATGACGATCTCGACATGGATGATACCGAGGGCCAGTCCGGTTTCGGGAGCTCCGGATACAACGACGGCTCGATGCGCGGCGGTTCATCGCGTCGGCAGCTCGCCGGGACTTCGGACTCTTCCAGTGTTCGCGAGAGCGGCGGCGGGATGCGCGACAACGGCAGCGGCATGCAGGGCAACCGCGCCGGAAACGGATCGCAAGGAAACGGTTCGAATGGTGACGGTCCCGGAGGAGCGAGGAAGTTGTGATGCCGACGACCAACGGGACCACGCCTGAACGATCGATCGGCGAGTTGTTCGGCGAGCTTGCCTCGGAGACCGGCACACTCGTGCGTCAGGAAGTTCAGCTCGCGACCACGGAGATCGGACAGAAGGCTGCGCAGGCCGGCAAGCAGTCGATCATGATCATGACGGGAGCGCTGCTCGGAGTCGTGAGCCTCGTGACGCTGGCGGCGGGAATCGTCGTGCTGCTCGCTCGCTGGGTCCCGCTCTACGCCTCGGCGCTGATCGTGGCCGCGGTGTTCGGCGTGATCGCCTACGCAGTCGCGCATGCGGGGCTCCGGGCGCTCAAGACCATGAGCCTCAAACCCACTGAAACTCTCGCTTCATTGAAGGACAACAAGACATGGGCAACAAAACAACTTCAGTAGGCGGCGGCAGCCAGGACGACCCGGCAACGCTGCGCGCGCAAATTGCCGAGACCCGGCAAGAGATGAGCGGCACGATCGAAGAGCTGCATGGCCGGCTCAACCCGGCGGTGCTGAAGGAGCAGGCGATCGACCAGTTCCACGAGGCGACGGCGACCGTCAAGGCCGAGCTGAAGGCCCACTTTCAGGAGGCGAAGCAAGCGCTGAAGGACGAGCTCAAGGAAGCGAAGGCCGCGATCAAGTCGGAAGTTGTCGAGGAGATCGACGCGGCGAAGACCAGGTTCAGCGAAGAAGTGACGCAGGCCAAGGCGGCCATGCGCGAGGCCACAATTGGAAAGGTGGAAGACATGGTTCACGATGCAAGAGACCGAGTTCGCGAAGTCCGTAGGTCCGTGACGGAGACGATCAAGGACAACCCGATCCCCGCGGCGCTCGCCGGTCTGGGTCTCGCCTGGTTGTTCATCGAGGGCCGTCGCAGCCGCGCCAACCGAGATCGTGGCGTCCAGCGGATGCGAAACGACACCCGCCAGCTCAACCGTGGCGACCGCATGGCGCGCAACGACCAGAGCTACGGCTACGGCTACGCGAGCGGCGACGAGGGGGAGAGCGATCGCGAGTCAAAGGGCTTCGCGCAGGAGGCCAAGGACAAGGTCAGTGGCGCTGCGCACCGCGTCGGCGACACGGCGAGTGCCGTCGCTCATCGCGTCGCTGATACCGCGAGCGACGTCGCTCATCGGGTCGGCGACACCGTCAGCGGCGCTGCGCATCGCGTGCAGCACACCGCCGTGGATCTCGCGCACGGTGCCGGGAAGCAGGCGCGGCGCGTCCAGCGCCGGGGCACCGAGTTGTTCCGCGAGAATCCGCTGGCAGTCGGCGCCGCCTTGCTCGCGCTCGGAACCGTCGTGGGTCTCTCGATCCCGCGCACCGATACCGAGGACGAGTGGATGGGCTCGGCGCGCGATAACGTGATGGATCGCGCCCAGGATCTCGCGCATCAGGCGATCGGGAAGATCGGCGAGGTCGTCGATGACATCGGTAGCGACAACGCGAAGTCGCCCGAGCTCCAGGGCGGCATGTCGTCGCAGCCCAACGGCATGTCGTCGCGCAGCTGAGCCTCGCGAGCCCCGCCGCGGGGGACCGAAGAGTAGTATCGAGCGATGAACGGTCGCCACGACGCCTTCCGCCTGGCGCTCACGGACGCGCTCCGCGGCGCGGATGACCCGGTGGAGGCTCAGGCGGTCGCCACGCGCGTGCTCGGCGACCACCTCGGGGCGAGCCGCGTGATGTAACGGGGAGGGGGGCGCGGGATCGACCGAGACGTTCACCAACCACCGCGAGTATCGGCGCGACCCGGCGATACCGACCTCGCTCGGTGGACACCGCTGGGACGAGTTCGGCGCCTACGTCGCGACCGAAGTTGCGTGCCGGGCGGACGCTCGTCGTCAACGAGGTGCGCGTCCACCCCGGGCTCTCGGCCAAGGAGCTCGCGGCATACAAGGCGGTGGGGATCGGGGCTACGTTGCCGTCCCGCTCGTGCGCGGGGGGCGGATCGTGGCGTACCTCGCGGTGAACCACACGACGGCGAGCTCTACGGCCGTGCGGCGGACACGGGCGCGTCGATTCGGGTGGAGGAGAGCTCGCGCTCGGGCGCGTCTTCGACCTCAACATCTTCCGGCTGGGTGGAGTGGGCAGTCGCCGCGTCGCGGTGCTCTTCACGGACATCACGGAGCGGAAGCGGGCGCAGGAGGATCTGCGTCGGAGCGAAGAGCGGCAGCGCTACCTCGTCCGGCTCGGCGACGCGCTGCGGCCGCTCGCCGACGCTGCGACAATTCAGGGCGAAGCCATGCGGCTGCTCGGCGAGCACCTCGGCTGCGACCGCGCCTACTTCGTCGAGGTCGACGCGCTTCGTGCCGAGTATGTCGTCGAGCTCGCGTGGTGCCGCGACGGCGTGGCGAGCCACGCTCGGCGCTACCCCGTGGCCGACTGGCCGATGCCGTCGCTCGCCGGCGGGAGGCCGTCGGTGGTGTGCGTGAACGTCGACTCCGCCATGCCCGACGATCAACGCGCGTCCTACCGTGCGAACGACATCGGCGCTTGCGTGGTCGTGCCGCTCCTGAAGAACGGGCAACCGGTCGCCACGCTCGTGGCCAACCAGACCTCGGCTCGTGATTGGACGGCAGCCGAGGTCGGGCTGGTGGAGGATACCGCCGAGCGCTCCAGCCACTGCTGGCGGTGCTCGCTCGGCAGTCGATGCAGCTCACCCGGTTGGTCGACGATCTGCTGGATGTCGCGCGTCTCACGCATGCGCGCGTGGCGCTGAAGCTGGAGTCCGTGGAGCTCGACTCCGTGATCGACCAGGCCATCGAGACCGGCCGGTCCCTGGCCACCGAGAAGTTCCACGAGCTGCGCATCCATCGTCCCGGCGAGAAGCTGTATGTGTCGGGCGATCGCGCCCGCCTCGTGCAGACGGTGACGAACCTCCTGCACAACGCGATCAAGTACACCGACCCCCGCGGCACGATCACGCTCGCGGTCAGCACCACGGAGCAGGAGCTCGTCCTGTCGGTGCAGGACACGGGGGTCGGAATCTCCGCCGGCTCCTGGCGCACATCTTCGATCTCTTCGTGCAGAGCGAGCGCTCTCTCGACCGCTCGCAAGGTGGGCTGGGCATCGGCTTGTCCGTGGCCCGGCACCTGGTCGGGATGCACCACGGGACGTTGCAGGCTCACAGTGCCGGTCTCGGACAGGGCTCCACGTTCGAGATCCGACTGCCGCGAATTTCAGCCCCCGACAGGGTGGAGGAGACCGTCGTCAAGCCCGTGGCGACCCGACGGATCCTGATCGTCGATGACAACCGAGACGCTGCGGATGCCCTGGCGCTACTGCTGAGGTTCGAGGGCCACAGCGTCGATGTCATCTACCGCTCGACCGAAACACTCGAGCGTGTCGCGCAGCAGAAACCCGATGTCGTGCGCCTGGATATCGGCATGCCGCACATGGACGGCTATGCGGTCGTGCGCGCCCTTCGCGAGCACCACGGGAATGCGCTGCGAGTGATCGCTCTCACCGGCTACGGTCGGCGCGAGGACCGTGAACGCACGCGCGCAGCCGGCTTCGATGCGCATCTGGTGAAACCGATCGACGTGCCGGCGCTCCTGCCGCACCTTGCGGGGTAGCAGCCCGCCAAAAACGTTCGAGAGTGCCCGGGGACGGAGTTGAACCGCCGACACGCGGATTTTCAGTCCCGCTCTTAGAGACGCCGAAACGGCGAGAACTGCGACCGAAACCGCAGATCACGCGAGGGTGATCGCACGCCGGCTACACGGAGGTACGTTCCATCTGGTACCGCACCGTCTCAGCGCACGAACCGTCCTACAGCTTCACAATTCCATCGCCGCCGTCATGCCTTCCGATTCCCGGACCCGGGATAGGCATGGAGACCGGTTGCGCTGGTGGCGTCACCGGGGCCGACGGTGACGGTGACGGTGGCGGTGCCGTCGGCGTCGGCTGGCTTGCGGGGGCCGCCTTGCCCTTGGAGTCGCTCACGACTGCTCCCCGTCGCTCTTGCTGAACGGCACTCCGTCGCCAGGAATCGGCATCGAGACCGGCATCGAGACCGGCGCCTGCTCGAACTGCGAACCCTCGCTTGACGGCGTTGGGAGCGGCGACGAATGCGACGGCGATGACTGCGACGGCGACTGCTCACGGTTGTCCTTGGTCATCGTGTCCTCCTAGGTCGAGAGAAATCGTTGATGAGATGCGTATGACATGACCACGCCGACCGCCATCAAGACAAAGAGAAAGGCGATGAAGCACGTCTGCCCAACCTTGATCACGCGCGCCTTTCGCTCCAAGGCGCCGAAGTTCCGCTGCCACATGCGCCAATAGTGCACAGTCATGTAGCGGCGATACGCAGCACCAGCAAGCGTGCCCGCCTGCGCGTCTGCGATCGAAAGTGCGTCGGACGCGAGTGCCTCTCGTTCGTTCACCGTATGAAAAACGTTCTTCACGAACAACGCAGCCACCGCAAAGATGCTTGCCCCGAACCCAGCCAGCAACCCAAGTGCATAGGCGAGGATGACAACCTGTACGCCAGTATTTCCCAACGAAGCGAGATACTCGGGATGCTGAAGAAGGAGTCCGCCGAATGTCGATGCAGCGGTCAGTGACAGGCCGGGCGGGCGATTGCGTCCGCTACTACGCGAGCGAAGCGGACTGCACGATCGCCGCTGCTTTAGTACGGAAAGAGCGGAACAACGTTCGCGCTTGCCGCATGTTTGCGAAGTAGCCTACCGACGGCGTCCGATCAGCCTAGGAATCGATCTTGGTCCTTGCGTTCCTCGAGGTCACTGATAGCCGACGCAGTCACACGGTCGGAGTACCTTGAACAGATGCCGAGACGAGAGAAGCACGACGATCTTCCTACCCGTGAAAGTTTCATCAAGGTGGTTGCGGATTTGCTCGAGGCCGCCGAGGCATTCGTGTCGGGCGGCGTTTCGATCGGGCCCAACATGGCGCCATATAGCCAAGCGCGAAAAGACGCGCTCCAGGAACGCTACATCAGCCTTGCCTTCGCCTACGCGAGCTTAAGCCAACAGGCGTTTGTCATTTCGAGAGCTGACGCCGAACGCGGCGCCGCCGAAATGTTGGGCACGCAGCAAGCGTTCGATCACTACCAATAACGCGCCATCGGGATCGGCGACTGAGGTGCCCAATGAAGTGTCTACTCGATCCGGATGCAAATCCACAGCTAACGACCTGAGCCGTATTGGTGGACTGCTCCGGCCTGGCCGCAATAGTGTTCGAGACCGCCGTGGCGCTCGCCGGTGTACTTGGGTTTCGGCGTCGTGGCCGTCAGCATCGGTCAGACACAGACGACTCGCCCTCACCGGGACAGCGCGAAGCGCAGCGTCCGGTTGAATGACGTATCGGTCGCGTAGAGGCTCGCGCCGCTTACCGTGACGGCCGAGCAACCGTTCATCCATGCCGCGGAGGCCGGAGCCGATGCGTTCGGCTGTGCTGTTAAGTTCGGCTTTCCAGCGACTGCATCCGCCGCCGCGCCATTGCTCGTCGGAACATCTGTGTAGACGAGGACGCGGCCATTGCTGCCATCGCAGACGTAGAGAGAGCCACAGGCGTCGACGTGAACGCCGCTTGGCCCCTTCATGCCGATCGCGTTCACTTGTGGATAGGGCGCGCCGGCATTGTCGAAACTGATATCGAAGCCGGTTTGGCCGATCACTACGTCAGCGGGTTTGTTGTTCGTCGTCGGGAGACCGTTCCAGATGAGAACACGGTTGTTCGACACATCCGCGACATAGAGACGCGTCCCGTCGTATGCCACACCATCGGGATTGCGAAACGAAGATGCGGTCGGAGGATTGACGAACGGCGACGTGCCAAAGCCTGACGCTCCGAGCACGACATCAGCGGGTACACCATTCGACGTCGGAAACGTGTTCCAGATCAGCACGCGATTGTTGAAGCGCTCCGCAACCACAAGACGCGTGCCGTCTGTCCAGATACCTGCGGGTCCATACAGGTTGCTGGCCCCGTTGCCGCTCGCCTTCGTCGTGAACGACGTCTGTCCGAGCACGAGGTCGGCCGGTTGGCCGCTGGTCGTCGGGATGCCGTTCCAGATAAGCACGCGGTTGTTCGCAGTGTCCGAGAGCAGAAGTTTGGTGCCTGCGCGCGCGATGAACGAGAGCCCGTTCGAAGTGCGGTCCTGTGTCGTACCGGCGGTACCCGTCAACAGATCTGGTTGTCCGATCGCGACACTGGCGCTCTGACCGTTTACCGCGGGCGCGCTGTTCCACTGCAAGACCCGAGCGTTTCCCGAATCGCCGACCCAGAGGCGGCCACCCTCCGCGACTACCCCGGTCGGTGACGAAAGCGTCGAACCACTGAAAGACGGATTGTTCGGCGTGCCCGTGGTGGCAGACGGCTGGCCGAGGACCAGCTCGGCAGCCTGCCCACTTTGGAGCGGCGCTGCGGTCGGGCAGTTCATCGGTGGGGCGTCGGGCATCGCCGAGTCGACCCCCGCATCAGGACCAGCATCAACGCATTCACTACCGAGCCCATCGCCGATGCTCTGATCCGAGTAGCGATAGCCGCCCGGGCACGACGGATCTGGATACGCGCACCACTGGTTGCCGCTCGAAGCGGTGAGACACTTTCCTCCGCCGCTCAGGTCGCAATTCGAGTCTTGCTCGCACTGAACGTTCGCGTGGCTTCCACAGCCGATGAGCCCGACGACGAGAGACAGGAAGGCGGGGTTTTTCATGACGGCGTCCTCGAAGCGACGGAACCTAGCATGACGGCACGAGCTGGCCGCACTGTTTCCACCGCCTCGGTCGAACCCGGGTGGCTACTCGAAATCACCTTCTGCCTCGTCGAGGATGTTCGTCAGCGTCGATGCAGGGATTTCATCGATGGCATGGGCCACGCGATCAAACTGCTCGTCTTGGTTGATCTGCAAGATACGAAGCGTGGCTCCGCTCTTCGGAATCTCTGTAAGCAGCGTCCGCAGCTTGGCGGCAACCGCGGGGTGGTTGTTCCCAAAGAGCGTGTACTCGACGACGGGAACGTCGGCGTTGATCCGTCGGATTAGCTCGGCGACCCCAATGTCTGGTTCGGCTCGTCGTAGCACTGCAACCGTCTTGGAAAGGTGGCTGACGTTCGCGATAACGATGTCGATCTTGCACATGCTCAGGACGCCTCCTTCTGGAGTCAGGGTCCAGGGGATCCTCGGCGGTCCTCGGTGCTCATAGCGGGAGAGAGCCCCCTTCAAGGTCCCCCGGTCCACGTTCGTCATCGCCAGCTCTCTCGTTCGTCATCCAGGAACATGACAACTCTATGCGCTTCCGCTGCCGGCGTCCGCGGCGTCGAAGACGCGTTCGAGGTCATCGGGAAGCGCATCGATTTCGTGTCGCAGCCCAGAGGTCAGAAACTCAGTGAGTCTCAGGTCGAAGATCTCAACATCTTGGGCTCGCGATATGAGCACCGCCACTCGCCAGTCATCGGGCGGCCCGCCGGTTACGAAAAAGATCATGTCCCCGTTGTCGGTCTGGCCAATCGGCAGCAGGCCAGGTTTCGCGGGATGCAAGTTCAAACTCACCTGCGTGCCGTGGCTCTGGATGTACTCGAAGATCGGCACCTGCTTCTTCCAGCAGGCGACGAGGTTGTTGTACTCGTGCGGGGACGCGGGGTTAAAAATCTCGAGGAACTGAGACACCCGTCCGCTACCGTACGCTCCCAGGAAGGCTTTGTAGTCGGAGGGCAAGCGTGTTCCGAGAGCTGCCTCGGCGTCCTTCCAGTCACGCTCACACGGCACGAACACGGGCTCGCGAGGCGCCGGCATCATTCGCTGAAGTTCTTCAACGCTCATCGCATCCCCGGTGGGTTCAGAATCGTAACGATTAGCTCAAAGCCCCGGTCTCCGGTTGCGACGATCGTGATTCCTCGCGGCAGGAGCTTGTCAGCATCGTAGAGCGGCGTCGATACGTAGTGAACCGTCTCGCCTTGCATCATAGCCCTCGCAACCTGATCTTCGAGCTTACTCATCACAGGTGTGTTCACCCAGTTCTGTTGAATCGTCACCAGGTTCTCCGGAAGGTTGCCGCCACCGCCCAGGAGGTTCGCGAGGAGATGCCCGCGTCCTTGGTTAAACTTCGTTCCGTCGCCGAGCCATCCGGGCGGCTCGATGCTCGTCCTGGCCTTGGTTCCCGTGCCGAGCATTCCTGGCGTGAGCGTCGCTTCAACGCCAGTTGGCCGGCCGAGCGCGTCGAGAGGACGGTACTTCACCTGTCCCCCATGAGATGTCACGCTGCCGTCGGCGCCGCGTATGCGCTCGCGCGCCGAACTCTCCGCCGATTTGACGTCATACGGCTCGTACTCCTTTCCTGGCTCGCGACTGCTCGTGCGTCGGTAGCGCTGGCCCTCGGGAAGCTCCGGGTAGGCTGGGTCATTCTGGGCGATCACGTCTCGGTGAATGCCCTCGGGATTGCGTGCCTCGATTCCGGTTGACTCAACGTTTGTGCTACGGCCTGCCTCCACCTCCGAGAGTTCACGCCTCCAGTAGGAGAGTTCGCCCTCGTAGAATTCGGTCTCGTCGTGGAGCTTGGCAGCGGCTTTCCCGTCGCCTGCATCGAGTCCGTTCGCGAGCTGCGACATCCGCGATCGAAGCATCTGCTCGTGCTTCCGGACCTCCTCGAAGATCCGAAACCCTGGCGAGCTGGGATCCGACCGGAACGGGTTGACGATGGTTTTTCCCGTCGCCTTCTGGACGATGTGATCCCAGAGAAGCCGTAGCTTGCCGATGACGCCGTTGTAACGTTCGAGCGCGTCGACGGTGACCATGTGGTCGAGAAGGTCGCCAACGGTGGTCTTCGGTCCGACGCGAACCTCGGCGACCACGAGCTTGCCGTCGACAACGCCGTGTCGAACGCTCGCGGTGGCTTTGAGATCCTCGACGACCGTGATCTTGGAGATACCGAAGCGTCGGGCGAGCGCCTCGGTGCCGTACTCGGCGACCATGCTCGTGCGCTCGACCGAGGTCGCGAGTCGCTTCGTGCTCTTCCCGAGCTTGGCCGTGAGTGTCTCGAGGTACGCGTCAACACGTACCTCGTTACCGCCGAACGCTTTCATCGCAAGGTTGCGAACCTCGGCACGCGCCTCGGCGACCTCGGGGCGCGTGAGGTCACCGCCCGCTCGGATCAGCGATGCGCGGAGGTTGCGCGTGGCCTGCGCAGCGACGCGAGCTTCATTGATTGCGATCGCCGCACCACCCGCGCCGAGAGGCAACGCGATCAGCGCCAGTATCATTTCGGCGGCGTCCGGTACCTCGGCGATCAGCGCGTGGGTGGGATCGATCGCCGTGTTCGCGAGCTGGTTCTGTCCCCCCATCTTCACGATCTGATGCAGATCGCTCGCGATGAACGCCAGCTCCGCCGCGACGGTTACCGCGGACGCACCGCCGCTCGGCACCATCATCAGGACGCCCAGCGCCAACGTGAAGATCAGCTGGAGACGCTCGGCGAGAGACGTCGGTTTCGAGTGAATCGTCCGTACGTCGATCACCGCGCTCGCCATCGTGC
>JACCRC010000530.1 GCA_013813765.1 Deltaproteobacteria bacterium
CAGCGGCACCATGGTCATGAGCGCGGCGGTCGAACCGCGCGGCGCGTTGGAGACAACCTGGATGCACATCACCCCGATGACGAGCAGCATGGTCACCGGCATCTGGACCTGCTGCGTGTCCTGCTCCGACGAGACCATGGCTCCCACCGCGGCATACATGGAGCTGTAGAAGAAGTAGCCGAGGATGAAGTAGAGCAGCGTGATGCTGATCTCCGTGAACTCGAGCGGAGGCAGCGATGCGGCGCCCGCGCCGGTGATCCCGAACCAGCCGAGTACGGTTTCACGGTATGCGAGTGCGAGCGCACCAACGCTCAGCCACACGGTGAGCTGGATCAGCGCGGCTCCGCCGACGCCGAGGATCTTGCCCGACATCAGCGAGCTCGGCTTGACCGCGCCGACCAGGAACTCCATCACGCGCGAGGTCTTCTCCTGCACGACCGAGCGCATGACGCCGACGCCGTACAGCGTCAGCACCATGTAGAGGATGAAGGCGAGTGCGTATGCGATCAGGAACGAGCCCATGCCGGAGCTGCCGGTGGCCTCACCGGTCGAGTGCAGGAGCTTCGTGTTCGGCGGGATCATCAGCGCGACGATCTCGAGCGACGACATGTTCAGCTTCTCGAGCCGCGTCTTGATGATCGCGGCGTTGATCGAGCCCTGCAGCTGCGCGCTGAACACCTGCCCCGCGGCGTTATCACCGCGGTAGAGGATCTCGCCGCCGGTGAGCGCGTCGGCCGGGATGATCAAGAAGCCGTTGATCTCGTCGCGCTTGATGCGATCGAGCGGGACCTGGTCGGGGGTGTCGGTGGGGAGCAGCGACACGACCCAGCCGTAGCTGGCCCCGGCCTCGACGATCTTGGGCCCGAGCGTGGCGGAGCGATCGATGATCTCGATCCGCGCGCCCTTGCCGCTCTTGCTCGCGATCAGCGCCGGGATCACGATCAGCGCGACCATGAACACCGGGCCGAGGATCGTCATCGCGACGAACCACTTCGACCTCACGCGCTCGAGCAGCTCGCGCCGCGCGATCACCAGCGTGTCGCGGAACCCGGCCATTATGCTGCGTCTCCTTCGCGGCGCTCGGCCACCGCGGCTTCCGGACCGACCTTCTCCACGAAGATCTGGTGCAACGACGGCGTGAGAACCTCGAACTTGCGCAGCGCGATGCCGGCGTTGACGAGCGCGGCCAGCAACTGCTGCGGCGCGACACCATCGGCGGCGCGCACCTCGCAATCGGTGTCGTCGCCTTCGTCGTGCGGCCGCGTCTCGGCGACGAGCTTGCCATCCGCGAGGATCGCCTCGACGGACGTCTTCGAGGCCTCGTCCGCATACGCGAGGCCGATCCAGCCCGCGGCCTGCCAGTTGCGCTTGATGTCGCGCAGCTTGCCGTCGAGGACCTTCTTGCCGTGCACGATGATGCACACGGCGTCGACGACCTTCTCGGCCTGCTCCATCTGGTGCGTCGAGAACAGCACCGTGCGGCCGGCGTCGCGGATCTCGTCGACGACGTCGCGGAGCACCTCGGCGTTGACGGGGTCGAGGCCGCTCCACGGTTCGTCGAGGATCACGATGTCGGGGTCGTGGATCAGCGCCGCGGCGAACTGCACCTTCTGCTGCATGCCCTTCGACAGCTCCTGGACCTTGTTCTTCGTCCACTTGCCGAGGCCGAGCCGCTCGAGCCAGTGCGCGCCGCGCTTGCGAGCCTCGGCGCGCTTCAGGCCGCGCAGCTCGCCCATGAACTCGATCACCTCGCCGACCTTCATCTTCGGATAGAGGCCACGTTCCTCGGGCAAATAGCCGATCTTCGAGGCCGCCGCCGAGCCGGGCGTCAGCCCATCGAGGATCGTGATCTTGCCGGCGTCGGGCGCGATGATGTCGTTGATCATCCGCAGGGTCGTCGACTTGCCGGCGCCGTTCGGTCCGAGGATGCCGTAGACCACACCGCGCGGGACCTCGAACGAGATCTTGTCGACGGCGACGTGATTGCCGAACACCTTCGTGATGCCGTCGACGACGAGCGCCGGCGTCGTCATTCGGCCTTCACGTCCACGAGGATCGCGCGCTCCAGCACGGCCATGCGGATCGCGACGCCCCACGATACTTGCTGGAGGATCACGGCGCGCGCTCCATCGGCCACCTGGGGCGAGATCTCGACGCCGCGGTTCATGGGACCTGGATGCATCACGATGGCATCCGGTTTCGCATAAGCGAGCGTGCGCTCCGAGAGACCGAACGTCCGCGACAATTCGCGCGTGTTCGGAAACCGGCACGCCTCGCCTTCGAACCGCTCGCTCTGCACGCGAAGCATCATCACGACGTCGGCGCCGTCGAGGCCGTCCTCGAGACGGTGCACGATCCGCACGCGCTCGCGCGTTAGCTCGCCGCCGATCTCCTCGATGCCGCGCGGCACGAGCGTCCGCGGTGCGCACAGCCGGATCCGTGCACCGAGCTTGGCCAGGCAAAGGATGTTGGAGCGCGCGACGCGCGAGTGCGCGAGATCGCCGACGATCACGACGTCGAGACCTTCGATGCGGCCCTTGTGACGGCGGATCGTCGCGGCATCGAGTAGCGCTTGCGTGGGGTGCTCGTGCTGGCCGTCGCCCGCGTTGATGACGGAGGCGCGCACGCTCTTCGCGATCACCTCGGCGGCACCGCCGAACGAGTGGCGCACGACGATCGCATCCGCCCGCATCGAATCGAGATTGCGCGCGGTGTCTGCGAGTGTCTCGCCCTTCGCCGTGGACGACGCGGATCCAGAGATGTTGATCGCATCGGCGCCGAGCCGCTTCGCCGCGAGCTCGAACGAGGTGCGCGTGCGCGTGGAGTTCTCGAAGAACAGATTGATGACCGTGCGGCCGCGCAGCGAGGTCAGCTTCTTCGGCGCCTCGTCACCCGTGGACGTGATCGCCGGCCAGTAGGAGTCCCCGACATCGAGGAGCTTCACGATCTCCGTCGCATCCAGGTCGTTGATGCTCACGAGGTGTCGCGACACGTCCGTCATATAGCAGAACCGAAGTGCTAGTGTCGGCTGGTGTCCGCAGAACCCACCGCCGTAGGGCAGGTCCTGGGCCAGCGCTGGCGGATCGATGCCAGGATCGGAAAAGGAGCGATGGCGGAGGTCTATCGCGCCCTCGATCTGCAGACGGCCGCGTTCGTGGCCGTGAAGATCCTCCGCAACAGCGTCGCAGGTGACCCTGCCGTGAAGCAGCGGTTCGCGCGGGAGGGCGAGGTGCAGGCACGCCTGCGCCACAACAACGTCGCCGCGCTGCTCGCCACGGGAGTCACGCACACCGAGCAGCCGTACCTCGTCGTCGAGCTCCTGCGCGGCAAGAACCTGCGCGGCGTCATCAAGGAAGAAGGCCGCGTGGGGCCCAAGCGCGCCGCGAGCTATGCGTGGCAGATGCTGCAGGGCCTCTCCGCCGTGCACGGCGCCGGCATCCTGCACCGCGATCTCAAGCCGGCGAACATCATGCTCGAGCCATCACCGGGGCCGGTCGAGCGCGTGGTGCTGATCGACTTCGGGTTCGCGAGCATGGAAGGCAGCGCGAAGCTGACCGCGCAGGGCACCGTGGTCGGCAGCCTCAAGTACATCGCGCCGGAGCGGCTGCGCGGTGAGACGATCGATCACCGCAGCGATCTGTACGCGCTCGGCGTGATCCTCTACGAGCTGCTGATGGGCGTGCCGCCGTTCGGACAGAACGATGACTTCGAGCTCATCGAGGCGCACCTCAACCGCGATCCGCCGCCGGTCGATGACGGCGTGCCGCCGGAGCTCGATCGCGTGATTCGCGTCGCGCTCGAGAAGCAGCCCGACGACCGCTACGCGAGCGCGGCGGAGATGGCCGCGGCGATCGAAGCCGCCGCCCGCGCGATTCCCTAGTTGATCACGATCTGCTTGAGATCGAGCCCGCCGGCGAACATGTAGGACACCGCTTGCCCGTAGCCGTAGACCAGGACGCCGCAGCCTGCCGGGCACTGGATCTTGTGCTGACCGGCCGCGACCATCGTGCGGTTCGACCGATACGTGCCACCCGCGAACGGGGTCATCGTCACCGGCTGGCCATCGACGAGGACCGCGCCGCTGGACGGCGCCGAGATCGTCAGGAAGTTCTTCGCGTAGGCCATCGGCACGAGGATCGTGTAGTCCGTGCGGTACTGCTCCGTCGGCACGGCGAGCGCCATCGACGGATCGCCCTCGCCGACCGAGCCGCCGAACAGCGGGTCGGACCAGATCGCGGACTGCAGGTAGTGGCCGACGAGGATCGGCTCGTTCGACTGGATCGAAGTGTCGTTCTGGATCTTCACCTGGCAATGTTGACCGGGACCGAGGTTCGAGCAGTTCGCGCCGGGCACCGGCGGATTGAACGTGATCATCGTGCCGGGCTTCTGCGCCATGATCCGCAGCATGTCGGGCTCGTTCGTCCCGCGACTCTGACTGCGCGCGATCGCGAACGTCTTCCCCCACGTCGATGTCGGGAACATCATCTCCTCGACGTGATCCGCGCAGCACGGCCCGCGCGTCATGGTCGTGTTGGGCGCCATGCTCTCGCCAAAGCCCATTGCCTCGTGGCCGCCGAACACGCCGAACGTCGTGGTGCCGTTGACCGCCTTGATCTTCGTGCCGGTGAGGTCCCCAGCGCCGCTCGCCTGCAGCGTCAGCACGTCGAATGCGTTGAGCGTGAAGCTCGTCGGCGTACCCGCGGCGATCGTGGCCTGCGTCGCGCTCGCCTGGACTGCAGCCGTCGGCGTGATCTCGATCATCGTGCCGTCCTGCCAGGCGACGACCGAAACGTACGACCGGTAGTTGTGCGTGCTGGCCTGCCCGGGCGGCGGATTGCGGCGATCCGCGCTCTCGAAAGACAGCGCGTAGTACTCGATGTCGAACGCCGCGCGCGGCACGAGCAGCGACGCGTCGTTCGAGAACACGTTCGCGTTGTCGAGCGGATTGAACTGATACGCGACGATCGGTAGCGTCGAGACGATCTTGTAGGCCTTGCGCTCCTTGCCGGTGCCATCGAGCGACGCATCGGGGACGCCGTTCATCTGCGGCGCCAGTGGAAGCACCGAGCCCGCCGGCACGGACTTCGTGAACGTCTGGCCGCTGCCCGCCGTGACCGTCACGTCGACCGGGCGCGCCTGCGGGTTGGAGACCACGATCGCGAACGGCGAGCGCTGCGCGTCGAGCACGCAGACGTTCGTCATCTGGCAGGCGAAGCCGGTCGGGCACGTGTTCCCCGGCGGATCGCAGAGACCGGCGGTCACCTGGTTCGCGCTGTCGTAGCAGACCTGCATGTTGCGCTGCACGGCGCCAGGTGCGGTGAGCCCGCAGCCGAACAGGCTGGGCACACCGAGTACCTCGACGGCGTTGTCGAGATCCGCAGCCCAGTACTCGCAGCCCGTGTAGCTGCGCTTCATCGCCGCATCCGCGCACGCGTCGACGCACGCGCCGTTCTGGCAGATGTTCGATCCGGTGCATGCCATGACGAGGCCGCCGACGCTGCCGTCGGGCCCGCAGCTATGGACGTCACCGTCCTTGCAGATGTTGTTGCCGGGGCTGCAGGTCACGCAACCGAGCATCTCGTTGCACGCGACCGGACACTCTTCCTGCGTCACCCACGTGCTGTTCGAACAGACCTCGTAGGTGCTGGCGTTGCAGCGGTGCGTGCCCGGATTGCACTCCGACTCGGGCGCGTCGATCGTCCCGTCGTCGTCACCACCTCGCGCGGAAGGGCCACATGCGACGAGCACGATCACGAGACAGTTGAGCAGGCGACGCATGGGCTCTCCTCAATCGCAGGCGCCGGCGACGGCGCAATCACACGGGACAGGCTGGTTGTTCACCTTGCACTCGCTGACGACCTGGTTCTGCAGCAGGAACTGCTCGACCTGGCGCAGCGCGGACTGCTTCTTGTTGATGCCCGAGTGCGTTCCGTTGTCCTCGGACGGCGGTTGGTTCGTGTCGGGCGGCATCGGCGTCGGATGCGCGTTGTAGACGGTGATTCCGCTCTGCAGCGGACCTGGCGTCGGCGGCAGGTGCCACGGCTCCTTCGCAGCGGGACCGAGCAGCTTGATCCCCATCTCGCGCGCGATGATCTCCGTGGAGATGTTCGTCACGAGGCAGTCGCCGAGCGTGTACCACATGAGGATGTTCTTCGCGGGCTGACCGAACAGCGGGTCCTTGATGACGTGCGCCGCCGTCGTGATCGGATCGTAGGGCTCCATCGCGAAGCCGAGGAACGCGACCACGAGCTGGTACACGGCCGGATCCCGGTAGCTGCCCTGCGCCGCGCCGAGCAGCGCGAACCTTGCGGCCGAGCGCTCGAACAGCATCGACCAGATGCCACCGGGCACCGCGAGCACGCCCTTCTTGATGTTCGGATCGTAGGCCATGAACGTGTTGCCCATGATCCCGCCGAGCGATCCACCGATGTAGTAGGTCTGCTGCGGGTCGATCACCGACTGGCCGTTGAACTTGAACTCGTCCGACGCGGCCATCGGACCGCGGGTGACGTTCTCGAGCGCGATGAAGTCGATCACCGACTGCGCGAGCTTCTCGCTGATCTGGCGGCCGCGGTTCATGTCGTTGACCGCGAGCGGCGCGAGCTGCAGCTGGCGGGACGTCAGCCCGATGAAGTCACCCGCGATGATCACGAGGCAGTGCTGCTCCGCGAGCTGACCGACGAACGCGTCATCGAGGTACTCCTTCGCGGAGCCGAACAGACCGTGGCCGAAGATCACCGTCGGGCGCGGCAGCGGCTTCGCGCCGGTGGTCACGCAGCTCGGGATGATCGCGGCGAACTGCGCGTCGCGCAGGCCGACGTTCTCCGGGAGGCCATCCGCGCCACGGCGGAGGATCGACGCATCGGTCTCGCCGGCGGTGAGGAAGTCGGGCGCCTTGTACGTGCCGAGGTAGCGCTTGTACGTGGTCGAGAGGTTCGGTTGGGTCATCTTGACGGTGAACGACAGGTTCGCGCCGGTGTTGCCGATCGCGGGCAGCGCCTTCTCGCGCATCGTCGTCAGGTCGGACCGCATGAACTCGTCGGAGGCGGTGACGAAGTCCCAGGCGAGGACGAGGTCGTCCTTCGCGATCCCCATCGTGGAGAGCTTGTCGAAGATCGCCGGCCAGCGCTTCTTCAGATCGGCGTACCGCGGGTGGCTGAAGTCCTTGCCGTCGCGCAGCGCCTCGAAGGCCGGCGGCGACGACAGCTCACCACCGTCCGCCGCGCGGACCGTCTTCTTGATCGCGACGACGTACCGCGTCCCCGGCTTGAGGCGCGCGAGCGGACGGATGATCAGGTCGCGCTTCGCGACGTCGATCGTGTTCTGATCGATCTCCGCCATGAATGGCGTGCGCTCGCCGCGATCGATATCGATCAGCGCGATCGGCGCGGTCGGCGAGAGCGACTCGTCGGGGTTCTTGAAGCTCGGCAGCCCCTGCACCGACACGCCGGTCGGGAACGCGACGAGCATCGGCCCGCTCAGCGAGAAGCCGTCGTAGCGGTTGAACAGGTCGGGCTGGACGATCTCGCCGTCCTCGTTCTTCGGCATCGCGCTGATCGGGAGATCGACGCGGTTCCCGGTGACCGACGAGGCATCGGTCTTGAGGTACACGGCCGACGGCCACGGCAACAAGCAGCCCTCGCCGCCCATCGGGTTGCACTGGTCCGGGATTCCGGACGAGTTCCCATCATCCCCGCACGCGGCGAACAGGACCACACCGAGCAAGACGAGCTTCTGCATACAACTACCCCCGAGGTGCCGCGAACCTAACACCGCCCGTCGACGCTTTGGAGTGAAACCATTGCGGTCGGGCCACCCGCCGAGGCAAACATCACGGAAGGACCGCCGGTGCTCGCCCTGCTCCTCGACCGCTTCCTCTACCGCCACCCGTTCGAGGGCAAGAGCGCACGGCGGTACGCCCGCTCGGAACGGCCCGCATTCGGCGATCTCGACGACCGGCTCCTCGACGGGCTGGACCTTGCCGGCGCGGAGACCCTGCTCGACCTCGGGTGCGGCCCTGCGACTTTCACTGCCCGCGCCCGTGCCCGGCACCCGGGCCTTTGCGTGATCCCCGTCGATCCCAGCCGGGACTTCGGTTCGGTCGCGGGTGTGATCCGCGCACGCGGCGAAGCGCTCCCCCTGGCAGACCGCTCGATCGACGTCGCCGTGTGCCTGTCGTCCATCCGCCACGTGCAGGACCGCCCGCGCACGCTGCGAGAGCTGCGTCGCGTGGTCCGGGGCAGCCTCGTGATCGTCGAGCTCGATCCGGAGGCGGACCGCACGCGGATCGCCGCACACGCGGACCACCTGAGGTCGCGCCTCTTGCGCCGAGTGTTCTCGCCGCTCGTCCTGCACACCGCACCCACAGCGCGCGCGATCTCCGCGCTCGCAGCGGACGCGGGCTTCACCCGGGTCTCGCTGCGACCGGATCCGGTGCAACCTGTCTACGTGCTGGTGTTGCGATGAGAGCGTGGGCCCGCCGCACCTCCGAGCTGCACGGCGAGCTGTCCGCGCTCGCCGAGCTCGAGGTTCCCGCCGCGTGGTGGCTCCTGGCGGGTGGCGCCGCTGCGGTCGAGCCGCTGCAGCCGCGCTCGGGTTACGTCATGTCCGATGCGGTGCCGTCGTCCGACACCTTCATCGGCGTGCGCACGCCGCCGCCCGCAGATCCGCTCCGGGATGCGATCGCACACGCACACGCGGCGCGCGCGGCGATCCGCGCACTCGATGGCCAGCTCCCCGATCAGCCGCTCGCGGTCACGATCCGCAGCGCCAATGGCTCGGGCGCGCGCACGATCGCGAGCGCGCTCGACGTCGCGGCCTTCGCGATCGGCGATCAGCTCGTGATCGCTCGCCTGGCCGAGGACGTCGCCGCGGAGACCACGCTCGCGTCACGGATCGCGCGCGGCGACTCCGATCCGGCGCTCCCAATGCCGTTCGTCTGCGTCTCGATCGGCGAGGAACCGATCGCGACCGCACGCCACGGCCATCGGCGCGCGTGGCGCGACGGAGGTGGGCCGTGGCTCGGGATCGGTCGCGCGGGCGAGCTCGCGGTCGTGTCGACCTGTCACCTCGC
>JACCRC010000078.1 GCA_013813765.1 Deltaproteobacteria bacterium
AAGTTGAAGAAGGTTCCCGTCGGTGAGGATCTGCGCGCGAACGTGCGCAAGATGGAGAAGGCGATCTCGTGGCGGACGATCGGCATCGTCGGCTCCGCGCCTCAGTATCCGCACGGCGTCGTCGATCCGATCGTCGAGCTCGGCGAGATCGCGGTGAAGCACGGGATCCCGCTCCATGTCGACGCGTGCGTCGGCGGCTTCGTGCTGCCGTGGATCGAGAAGCTCGGGCGCCGCGTGCCGAAGTGGGACTTCCGCGTGCCCGGTGTCACCTCGATCAGCGCAGACCTCCACAAGTTCGGCTATGCGGCCAAGGGCGCGAGCACGCTCACGTGGCGTTCGATCGACGCGATGAAGCACCAGATCTTCGTCGCGACGGACTTTCCGGGCGGCATCTATGCGTCGCCGACGATGCTCGGCACGCGGCCGGGCGGGCCGATCGCAGCGGCGTGGACCGCGCTGCAGTCGCTTGGCGAGGATGGCTACATGGCGCTCGCGAAGCAGGCGCTCGACGCGGCGGATCGACTGCGCCTGGGCATCGAGAGCATCTCGGGCCTCGCGCTGCTGGGCAAGGGCGACGCGACCATCGTGACGTATGCGGCGGTGGGAATGAACGTGTACGCGATCGCGGATCGGATGGAGACCCGCGGGTGGACCATCGATCGACAGCACAAGCCAGCGTCGATCCACCTGACGGTGACGGCGAACCACGGCCAGATCGTCGACGCGTACCTCGCCGACCTCCGCGCGTGCGTCGAGGAGGTTCGCCGCGACCCATCCCTCGCAAAGAGTGGCTCCGCGCCGATGTACGGCATGGCAGCAAAGATGCCGATCCGGATGTTCGTGGCACGCCAGGTCCGGAAGGTGATGGCGGATCTCCACGTCCGGAAGGATCAGCCGTGAAGCGCATCGCATTCGCGCGGATCGCGCAGGAGACCAACGCGCTATCACCGGTGCCGACGGTGCTGTCGGACTTCGAGAACAGCCACTATCTCGAGGGCGATGCACTGATGGCGGCAGCGACGAAGGGCCCCGAGGTCGCGGGCTTCTTCAAGCGCGCCGAGCTCGGTGGCTTCATCCAGGCCGCGACGGCACACCGCAACGTGATCGAGCCGGTGCCGATCCTGTCGGCGTGGGCGTCGTCGGGTGGACCGCTCTCGAAGGACTGCTTCGAGACGCTCGAGGAGCGACTCGTCGAACAGCTTCGCGCCGCCGGACCTGTCGACGGCATGTACCTGTGCCTGCACGGCGCGATGGGCGCGCTCGGAATCCCGGATCCCGAGAGCCGGCTGATGCGCAGCGTCCGTCGAGTGCTCGGCGGCGCGCCGCTCGTGATCTCGCACGATCTCCACGGCAACCTCACGGCCGCGCGCGTGGGTGCCGCCGATGCGATCGTGGCGTACCAGACGAACCCGCACCGCGATCACGCGAAGATCGGCAAGAAGGCCGGAACGATCCTGATCGGCACCGTGCTCGGCGAGATCAAGCCCACGATGGCGTGGCGCACGCTCCCGATGATCCTCGGCGGTGGCAAGACGATCGACTTCCTCGCTCCGATGCGCGCGGTGTTCCGCCGCATGCACAAGCTCGAGGGACGCGGCGACGTGCTCGCTGCATCGACGCTGATGGTCCACCCGTGGAACGACGACCCGGCGCTCGGCTGGTCGACGGTCACCGTGACGAACAACGATCACGCAACCGCAGAGCGAGTCGCGGAGGAGCTCGCCGAGATGTGCTGGGAGCGGCGGCACGATCAGCCGCCCGTCTTCCCCTCTGCGAGCGAAGGGATTGCTCGCGCGCGCAACGCAACGGTCCGCAGGAAGCTCGGCTGCGTGACGATGTCGGATGCATCGGACGTCGTGACCGCGGGCGCGCCAGGCGACTCGACGCACCTCCTGCGCGCGTTGCTCGCGGAGGCCACCGGACTGTTGACGTATGCGGCGGTGCGCGACCCGCACGCGATCGAGACGCTGTGGCCGCGCGCGGCAGGCGAGACGCTCGCGCTGTCGATCGGCGGCACGTTGGACCCGGCCCGCTCCACGCCGCTGCCGGTGAAAGGGACGATCGTCAGCAAGCACGACCGACACGGCTTCGGTCGCACGGTCGTGCTCTCCGTCGATCACATGCGGATCGTGATCACCGAGGGTCCGTCGATGGTGATGCGGCCATCGTTCTACTCGGAGGTCGGGCTGTCCTTGTGGAAGGCAGACATCGTGATGGTGAAGAACTTCTTCCCGTTCCTGATGTTCTTCCTCCCGTACAACCGCAAGACGATCTTCGTGCGCACGCACGGCACGACCGACTTCGACGCCGCGTTCCAGCTCCGGTTCGACGGTCCGATGCACCCGCGCGACGCGGTCGATGACTGGCACGAGCGCGACCGGATGCGCCGCGGGCTCGCCGGCGTACGCGTGCCGCAGCACACTGCGCACGCATGACGCTCGCGCTGCTCGCCCTGATCGCGCTCGTCGCCTTCGGTACCGAGGGCGCGATCGGTTTCGGCGGCACGGTGATCGCCGCATGCATCGGCGCGCAGCTCATTCCGCTCGATCAGCTCCTCCCGGCGTTCGTCCCGCTCAACCTGGCGATGTCGGCGTGGCTGATCGCGAGCGGTCGCGACGCGATCGCCTGGCGCGTGCTGGTGAAGACGATCGCGCTGCCGGTGGCGATCGGCGCGGCGATCGGCCTCGCGCTGTTCCACCTTCCCGCGAAGCACCTGCTCGCCGCAGGCTTCGGCGGCTTCGTCGCGCTGCTCGCGGTGCTCCAGCTCGTGCGGCCCGCGTCGGGCGCGTTGTCACGGGTCTGGCGCAGCGCGTTCCTCGTCGCCGGCGGAGTCGCGCACGGCCTGTTCGGTACCGGTGGTCCGATGATCGTCTACGTCACGCGCCGCGAGCTCGCGGACAAGCGCTCGTTCCGCGCAACGCTGGCGGTGCTGTGGTTCGTGCTCAACATCGCGTTGCTCGTGAACTTCCTCGCGCTCGGGCTGTACGGCAGCGCGACCGTCGAGCTCGGCGGGGTGATCGCGCTCGCGCTGATCCCGGGCCTGTGGCTCGGAGAGCGCCTGCATCGGTACCTCGATGGCGCACGGTTCGAGCGCGCGGTGTGGTCGTTGCTCCTGGTCGCCGGGCTCGCGCTCGCGATCCGTTCTGCGCTCGCCTGACGGTGATAGCCTCGTCGGGTGCGTGGCGCGCGGCGGCTCGTCGTGTGACCCTGGCGGTCAGCGCGATGTGTATCGCGCTGATCGCGGCGCTGCCGGGGGGCCCGATCGCGGCCGGCGCGCTGATCCGGTGGACGGCGCGCACGTCGCTCGTGCTGTTCGCCCTCGTGTATGTCGCGCGGCCGCTCGTCCAGCTCCGCCCGGCCCCATTCACGAAGGCGCTGCTCGCGGAGCGGAAGTGGCTGGGGCTCGGGTTCGCGATGTCCCACGCGTGGCACTTCGCAGGCATCGCGTGGCTCGCGTCGCCGGACGTCGGCGCGTTCATCCGCGCGCAGAAACCGACGACCGCGGTCGCGGCGCTCGTGTTCGTGCTGCTCGCGGCGATGACCGTGACCTCGATCGAGGCGATCAAGCGCCGCATCCCGAAGCGGGCCTGGCGCAGGCTGCACTGGACCGGGATGCAGCTCGCGTGGTCAGCGCGCGACCAGCGGCGACCACGTCTCGGGCGTGAGCAGCCACAGCCAGTCGCGCGCGCGTGTCGCGGCGACGTAGAGCGAGCGCGCGAGCTCGGTCTGGACCGGATAGAACGCGGGCGTCAGGTCCGGAATCACGACGCAGTCGAACTCGAGCCCGGAGACGGCGGCGGCGGTCGTCACGATCAGACCGGGCTCGAACCGGAAATCACCGTCGAGCACGAGCACCGGATCGAGGCCGCGCGCGAGCTCCATGTGGAGCCGCCGTGCATGCTCGGGGGTGCGTGCGATCACCGCGATCTGCCGCCACGGGTCGCGCGTCATCAGCGCGTCGAGGTGCCAGCACATCGTCGCGACCTGAGCGAGCGCCGAGCCGCACGTGCTCGCCCACACCGCAGGATCCGCGGGTGGCTCGTCGGGGAGCGTCGCGTTACCGGTCGTGATCGCGCGTCCGAGGTCGCTGATCGCGGGCACGGAGCGATAGGTCACCGCGAGCGTCGTCTCCTCCCAGCGCGACCGGCGAAGCTCTGCGCGCGCGGCGGCCCAGCCGTCGAACCAGGCGCTCTCGTCCGTGGCCTGGCGATGATCGCCGGCGAGCGTGACCGTGCCGTGCGGCGCGAGCGCGTCACCGATCGCCGCGAGCTCCATCGGTGCGCGCAGCTGTGCCTCGTCGATCACGATGTGGTCGTAGAGCGTCAGCTTCGCCTCCGGCAGCGCACCGCGCCGCACGAGATCGAACAGCACGGGTACGTCCTCCGCGTCGATCGTGTGCGCGTTCTCCATCGGTGTGCCCGCGTCGAGGGAGCGACCGTCGAGCGCGACGAGGCGCGCGGCATCGACACCCTTGTTCGCCTTCTCCGTGGTGGTCTCGAACTGCGAGCGCGTGTGTGCGATCATGGTGGTGATCGCGCGGTCGGGAAGGGCGCCGTTCGAGGCGGCGACGATCCGGCGCAGCCGCTCCTGATCGCCGAACAGGTGGAGCAGCCGCGCGCGCGAACGCGGCAGCTTGTCGTCGCCCTTCGGCGGCTTCCAGCCGGTGAATTCGTCGAGCACGACTCGCACGGCGGGGTGGCGCTTGAGATGGATCACCTGCGACTTCGCACCCTCGCTGAGCCGCTTTGGCAGGCCGGGGAACACTTCCCGCGCGCGTTCGACGAGCCAGTCATCGATCACCTCGATCGCGAGCTTCTCGATACCGAGGCGGTCCGCGAGGATCCGCACGAGGCGGCGGAGACCTTCGGTCGGTACGAGCACGAGCGGCCGGAACTTGCGGCTGTGCTGCTTCGCGCGCTCCGCGAGTGCAGCGACTCGGTACAACGCGACGAGCGTCTTGCCGACGCCCGCCTCGCCGTCGAGCACGAGCGAGGTATCCGCGGGCAGATCGACCGCGCGCTGCTGATCCGGATCCAGCACGATCACGGCATCGCGCGAGCGCGCGGCGGTGGGCGAGGGCTGCGGGCGCGGACGGGGCTGCTCGCCGTCGGCGCGGAGGGTACGATCCTCTCCGATCAGCGCGTCGATCTCGCCGCGGCCAACGGTCAGCCATCGCTCGAGCACGCGCCCTGTCGTGGTGCGCGTGTCGCCGGTCTCGATCTCGTAGCTCTGTCCCGGTGCGTGCCGGAAGAACACCGAGGCCAGCGGCGCGGTCCGCCAGTCGAGCATCGGTACCTCGGCATCGAGCGCGGTCCGTGGCCCGAGGACGAACCGGCGCTCCCCGCGCTCGGTCTCGACGGCGAGGTAACCCTGCGCTGCGGGGGCCTCTCGGACGAGCTGGGCGATGTCCGCAAACGTCACGGTGGACTAACCTACCCGATTTGCTATAGAAGGCGCACTGTGACCGACCTCGTCCGCCGCCTCGAAGCACGTCTCTACCGGGACGTGAAGGACACCAGCGAGCGCTACAAGCTCCTGGCCCCCGGCGATCGGATCATGATCGCGATGTCGGGCGGCAAGGACAGCTACACGCTGTTCCACCTCCTCGGGAAGCTCGTGCCCCGTCTCCCGTTCGGGGTCGAGCTGATCGCGGTGCACCTCGATCAGGCGCAGCCGAACTACGACGGCTCCGGGTTGCGCGCATTCCTCGAGGCTTCGGGCCAGCGCTTCGAGATCCTTCGTGAGGACACCTACTCGGTCGTCACATCGCACCTGCCCGATACCGCCACCTACTGCTCGCTGTGCTCGCGCCTGCGTCGCGGCATCCTCTACACCGCAGCCGAGCGGCTCGGCTGTAACAAGATCGCGCTCGGTCATCACCGCGATGACTCGCTCGAGACGTTCCTCTTGAACCTCTTCTACAGCGGCAAGCTGCAGGCGATGCCGGCGAGCTATCGCACCGACGACGGCCGGTTCGAGGTGATTCGCCCGCTGATCGAGTGCGCCGAGTCGGACATCGCCGAGTACGCCTCGCACCTCGCGTTCCCGATCATCCCGTGCAACCTCTGCGGCTCGCAGGAAGGCCTCAAGCGCGACGCGATGACCGAGCTGCTCGCGAAGCTCGAGCAGGACAACCCGCACGTCCGCGCCGTGATGGCGAACGCGCTGCGCAACATCCGGCCCACGCACCTGCTCGATCGTGACGTCGCGCGCGCGTGGGCGGAGCGCGCTCCCGACATCCGCCCGACGACCGTGACCGAGCCGCGCAAGCAGCACGCCGCCGCGGCCCCCGTGTTCAGCGGCGGAAAGCTGCGGCTCCCCGTCGTCGACTCGTGAGCTCCGCGATCGTCGTCGAGGTGGGGCGATGCGCGGCATCTTCGCCGCCGGCGTGCTCGATGTCTTCCTCGAGAACCGCACCCTGGGTAGGACGCGTGCCCGATGGACGAACCGCAGAGGGGCAGAGGCGCAGAGCCGAGAGAGTTTCCCGCGCGGGGTCGGACCCCATTTCTCAGCGCGCGAGCAGCGCGGCGAGCGCGCCGATCTGTTCGGTCGCGAGATCGATCGTCTCCACGGTCTTCAGCCCGGCCTCGCGAATCCACGCGGTGATCTCCGCGGGCGTGTAGACGCGACCGTGCTCGGTGCGCATCGCGAGGTGCAGGCCGTAGACGGTGCGGCCCTGCTCCTTCTCCGGCGTTCCTCCGCCGAGCGCGTCGACGATCAGGAGCTCGCCGCCGGGCACGAGTGCTGCCGCGGCGCGCTGCACGATCGCGCGCGCGCGCTCCGGCGATTCGATCCGCAGCACGTTCGCGACCACGACGAGATCGAACTCGCGCGGAATCGTGAGCTCGTGCACGTCGCCGGGGAGCGTTTCGATCCGATCCGAGAGGCCGAGCTCGGTCGCGCGCGTGCGGAACGCGCCGAGCACGGCGGGCAGGTCGAGCCCGGTCACGCGGGCGGAGGTGTGGCGCTGCGCGATCGCGAGGCTCCACACGCCGGAACCACAGCCAATGTCGAGCACGCGCGAGGGCGAGCGGGGCAGGGCGTCGGCGAGGCTCGAGGCGGTCGGCGCGAACATGCGGCCGAGCGCGCCCACGACGTTCTGGTAGGTCGCTTCACGCGCGGCGTCCATCTTGATGAAGGGCTGGCCGGTGCGGAGGAACTCGGGGACGTGGAGCCACAGCGCCGTCATGTTCTGCGGTCCTCCGGGCGAGCGCTCCAGCTGCGTGGAGAGCCACGGCGAGGCGGCGAACGTGGCACCGATCCGCGCGGCGACACCGAACGCGACGAGCACGTCGAGCACGCGCTCCGTCGCGCGCGCGTCGAGCGATGCCGCAGCTGCGTGGTCGGCGGCGGTGCGCGGCGCGCCGACGAGCTGCAGGAGGAGTCCGGTCTGAGTGGCCGCGGAGAGAGCCGCGGCAAAGCCGAGAAGGTCGGAGTTCATGCGTGCCTCGTCATCGGCCGGCGTTGGAGGAGGAAGAGCGCGTCGCCGGCGAACGCGAACTCCAGATCGTGACCACGGTCGCCGAAGATGCGCTCGATGCGCGACACGAGCTCGTGCAGCGCGCGCACGTGCTGATCGCCGAGGACCGTGGCGCGGCGATCGGCGACCGCGCGCTCCTCGGTCCCGCCGCCCGTGCGGGCCACGATCATCAGATCTTGATCAGCGGCGGTGCGCTCGATCAGTCGTCCGTCGCGCGCGAACCGGATCCGCTCGGGGTTGATCAGCCCGGCGACGACGGCCTCGCCGAGCCCGCGCGCGGCTTCGACGACGCGCTCGTCCTTCCCGCTCGTAGGGCAGCGCGTGAACACCACGCCCGCGAGCTCGGCGCGTACGAGGCGCTGGACCACGACCGCGATCTTCGGTGGCCCGGTGATCCCCGAGCGAGCGCGATACGCGAGCGCCGACTCGGTGTGTCCCGAAGCACGAACGTGGAGCACGGCCTCGACGAGGTCGCGCGCATTGACGACGTTGAGCTTCGTCGCGTGCTGCCCGGCGAAGCTGGCGGATGCGCCATCCTCGCCAACCGCGGATGACCGTGCGGCGACCGGATCGCCGCCGAGGTGCTCGAACGTGCGCTCGACGCGCGCACGCGCCGCGGTATCACCTGCGGCCACGGCATCGACGAGCGCGACCGGCAGCGCGAAGCCGGTGGGGACGGGCAAGCCTGCGCGCAGCGCCGCACCGAGCTCGACCGCCTTGCCGCCGAGCTCGGCAGCCTCGCGCGCGTCCACGAGCGGGACCGGGTTCATGACAGGACCTGGACCTCGCCAGTCGCGCCGTTGACTCGCACGCGCGCGCCATCGGGGACGACCGTGGTTGCGTCGGTGGTACCGACGACCGCGGGCATGCCGTACTCGCGCGCGACGATCGCCGCGTGCGAGAGCAGACCGCCGCGATCCGTGACGATGCCGCCGAGCAGCGGCAGCAGCACGTTGTACGAGGGGCAGGTGGTGCGCGCGATCAACACATCGCCGCGCTCGACCTTCGCGAACTGCTCCGCGCCAAGCACGACGCGCGCGCGGCCTTCGTAGGTGCCGGGGCTGGCCGCGAGACCGCGCAGCATCTTCGCCTCGCCGCTCTTCTTCGGGACCTCGAACATCGCGCCCATCGCGGCGCCGACGGCGCGCATCATCCGGGCGCCGGCCGGCGGCAACCACTCGGCGGGCGGCGGTGCGGAGGGCGGGAATCCGAGCTGCTGCGGCGCGTCCTCCGTCGAGTGCGACATCCGGTACGTCACATGCTTCGCCGTCTGCTCGGCGGTGGGGCCGGGCTCGCCGCGCAGCAGCGCGCAAACCTCGGAGGGCTTCAGATCGACGACGTGATCGCGCGAGTGGAGCTTTCCGGTGGCGACCAGGCGATCGCCGGCGACGAGCAGCGCGCGTCGCGCGAGGCCGGTCGCGAACGCGTCGTTGAGGTAGCCGCGCTCGTCGCGGATCCGGTACACGAACCTCGCCTCGGCGAGCAGCTCGTCGAACTGCGCGCGATGCGCTTCGGGCACGGCGGCTCGCACGCGCGCGGTCGCTGCGGTGACCTGCGCCGCATCGAGCTTGCTCGTCGAGCCGGCGCGAAGTGCGCCGACGAGGATCTCGGGGAGCTCACGTGCACACGGCTCCGAGACGTCGTAGCCGCTGGGCAGGCGCGGCCCGACGATCGCGAGGTACGCGCGCACCGCCGTGCCGACCTCACCGGTATGCGCCTCGAGGCCCGACACGATCTCCTCCGCCGAAGCACTCGATGCGAGCAGGCGGGAGGCGTCGGCGTCCGCACGGATCGCCGCGACGGCGTGGTCGAGCTCGTCCGTGGCACCCACGGAGACCGGCGTGCTCCCGTTCAGGAGCGCGCACAGCTCGGAGGCCGGCAGACCGGTCCATGGCAGCGCCTGCGCGAGGAGGTCACCGACCGGGAACATCGCGCAGACGTTCAGCGAGTGGTGGCGGTAGATCGCATCTGCCATTCGCTCCTCGACGTGCTCGAGGTGTTCCGCGAGAGCTCCGTTGTCGAGCTTCGCGAGGTCCACCGCGATGAGCTCCGCGTGCCGCGCGAGGATCGCCGGCTTCCACTCGCTGTCCCAGCGGGCAATGTCCTCGCGCCACAGCTTCTTGTCGAGCACCTCCGCGCAGCGCTTGAGGCGTCGACGGATCTCGGGGTGGAGCTTTGTCAGCAGCTTGAAGATGAGCTTGGGCGGCGTGCCCTTCGCCTTCTTGGGCGCACCCACCGGTCGCGGGCACATGTAGATGAAGCCGTTGATCACGGCGACGTCCATGTGGTCGAGCAGCGAGCCGTACCGCGACATCGCTTCCTTGAACCCACGCACCATGTGCACGGGGAACAGCTCCGCCATGTAGCGCGTGCTCGGACGCTGCATGTGCGCCGACTCGATCTCCCAGGAGCCCGGTGACGGGGGCTCGAACGTTGCCGCATCCATGTGACCCTACTTTCTGCCCTTGCGGGCCCTCTCGGTTTCGAGCTTGGTGATCATCGCATCGAGCCCCCAGCGCACTGCCTCGATCGCCTCGGGCGTGCTGAGCCCCCAGTTGTCGAGCATGTTGAGCCAGGGCTCGGATCCAAAAACGTTGTGGAGCATCGCGCCGACCTGCCGTGACTTGAGGTCGTCGAGCTGCGGCGCGAACTTCTCGACGGCCTTCTTCACCGCGCGAACTTGTTCCGCCTTACGGACCTTGCGGAGCTCGACATCGCTGCGCGAGCGGCGCGACGCGCGGATCACGCTCTCGTTCTCGGCGAACGACGTGAGCAGCTTCGCGGCCATGTCCGGCATCCCCTCGATCGAGGTCGTCGGTTCCGGAGAGCCGAGCCGCGTGCGCATCCACTTGTTGAACGCATCGAGCATCGCGTCCTTCGTGGGGAAGTAGCGATACGCGGTGCGCACCGAAACCTTCGCGCGCTCCGCGACGAGCGCGACGGTGACGCTGTCTCCGTCCGCGTCGCTCGCGAGGAGCTCGGTCAGCGTCTCGAGGAGCCGCTCGCGCGTCTGCTCTGCCTGCTCCTCGCGAAGCGGGCTCTTGTAGGTTCGTGACACCGACATTGAATTGATGACACGAGTAATGACATCAAAGCATACGCCGTGTCAACACCCATCTCGCGCTCGCTCTGGCCGCGGGCTACAGGCGGCCGGCAGCGCCGACGGCGGGGATGAACGCGACCTTGAGGATGTTGTCCTCCGGGTTCAGCATCAGCTCGGCCCCGAGCTCCGCGATCAACGAGACGTGCTTCGTGATCACGATCTCCGCACCACCTGCACCGCGCAGCCCGACCCGGATCCCGTTGGACACGAACATGGGGAGACCAGCTGCTGCGAACGGGCGGACCTTGCCGTCGAGGAACGCGAACGCGGCGCCGAAGTACGCGCCGTACGTCGGGCCAAGGATCGCCGTGCCTTGCACCTGGAACGGACCGGAGATGTCGTAGGCGAGTCCGACAAGCGCCGCCGCACCACCGCGCGGAATGTCGAGGTGCACGAGCGCGAGGCCGGCGAGCTTCGATCGCTGCTCGGGCTCCACCGCTGCGACGAGCCCAGGATCCGGGAGGGTCGGGTTGCTGGTCGTGATCACCGGAGCTTCGGGGATCGCGACGAGGTTGATCACGATGCCGGCTTTCTCGCCGGTGTTGATGCTCGCGGACTTCGCCTCGGGCTGGAACTTGTCCTTGCGCGCGCGCACGGTGAACTTCCCGGCGGGGACCCGATAGATGCGCACCGCAGCGAGGGGCTGCCAGTCGCCATCGTTGATCTGCACCTCGGCATCGGCTGGCGTGACGTTGATCTCGAGCTTGCCGATGCTCTTGTCGAGCACGGCGAGGACGGTCGTCACGTCCGATCGCTTCGCGGGATCAGAGTCCGGAGAGTCGAGGTACGTCTGGTACGCGTTGGCTGCCTCTTCCTTGCGGTTCAGAAGATTCAGCGTGGTGCCGATGTTCAGCAGGATCTTCGCGCTCGGAAAGCGCTGGTACGCGCTCCTGAACACCGCGAGCGCGCCGAGGTAATCCTTCGCCTCGAGCAGCTTGAGACCCGACTGCATCAGCGCCTTGGCATCGACCTTGTCGCCCTGATCACCCGCCGGCTGGGCGTGTGCCACAGCGGATCCGAGGAGAGCCATCACCAGCGAGAGAACGCGTCGATTCATCGAGAACTTCGCGGAAGCCTACCAGATGCGCGACACGCGCTTACTGGCAGAACGCCGCGTTGAACGTCGCGGGCTCGTCCTGTGTCGTCAGGCCAGGACAGCGCTGATTCGCGTTGGGATCGCGAGCGATCGGACCGCCCAGCTTGCACGCGGCGGCGTTGTTCGACTCGCAGGCGTTATCCCAGCCGCACATGCAGTCGAGCGGATCCGTCGTCGCGGACAGGCCGAGGCCAAAGCCGATCGCACCGATGGCGAAGTTGATGACGCGCTGGTTCGGAGAGATGCCGTCGGAGATCCACGCGACGTCGCTCTTCGTCGCGACGTCACCGCAGTCGAGCGCGTTCACCGCGCCGCCGAACCGCGAGCCGACCTGGTTCGCGGTGCCGCCGAACACGACCATCACGTACGGACCCGTCGCGGGCCGCGTCGTCACGACGGTGACCGGAAACTGCGAGAGCTGCGCGCGAATGCCTGTCGTGATCGCCATGATGTCGGCGGCACGGTTCGCGCTCTGCGCGCGATACGGCGGTGCGGATCCATTCGCGATCTGCATCCAGCTCGCGCGATTCGTCGTCGCGTTGCTCGGCGTTCCAGCCGTCAGCGCCTGACCGTCGAAGTTCAGGTACACGACGCGTCCGTTCATGCACATCGGTGCATCGGGGGAGACCGCGGCGTCGATCATGCCGCCGCCACCTCCACCGCCGCCACCGTTGTTCGCGTCGGGCACCGCTCCGTTGCTCGAGCCATCGCCCACGAGCTCCGCATGACACGCGGCGAGCGCGATGACAGCGAACAGAAGATGGACCCTCACGATGATCATTGTGGGCCGCAGCTATGTCCGCGACAACTGGGAGGATCCGCCCCGTGCTGGGGAGGTGTTACCCAGGTCAGGACAGCCGTTCACGGACCGCCTCGTTGACGGCCGCTGCGTCGGCGTTCGGCGACGTCTTCATCACCTGCCCGACGAAGAAGCCGAGCAGGCCCGTCTTGCCCGCCTTGTATTGCGCGGCTTTCTCGGGGTTTGCAGCGATCACCGCCTCGACGGCCGCGCCGAGATCGACGGCCGGGGTCGGTGCCGCACCCTTCAGCTCGCTGAACGGTCGGCCAGTGCGGACGAGCTCCGCGAGCACGGTCTTCGCGGCGCTGGGGCCCAGCGACCCGGCGTGGACCGCCGCGAGGAGCTTGCCGAGCTCGGCGGCATCCACCGACTCGATACCCCGATCGCCGAGCGCGCGCGGAAGCTCGTTGATCATCCACTTCGCGGCGAGCTCCGGCGGCACCATGTCCGCGACGATGCGGAACGCCTTCGCGGTGTGCATGTCGCCGGTGAGGAGATCCGCGTGGTCTGCGGTGATCACCGGCATCGCGGCGATCTGCGCATGCGCGGTCATGAGCTCCGGATCGCGCGCGCGCGCTTCCATTCGCTGTTCCTGCGGCGACTTCGTCTTGGGCCGCGTCTGCGCCTTCGGATTCCTGCCGGTGGGCTCGCTGATCGCGACGTGCTGCGCGGTCACCGCTGCCTTCGCGGACTCACGAAGTGTGATGGTCCGATTCATCACGATCGCGCCGGGCTTGGTGTCCGGATCGACCACGAAGTAACCAACGCGCTCGAGCTGCCAGCGCGATCCGACCGCCGCAGCTGCGAGGCTCGCCTCGACACGTGCCCCACGCACGACCTCGAGTGACTTCGGATCGATCTGCTCGAGGAAGTCCTGCCCACCTTCCTCCGGCTTCGGAACCTTGAACAGCCGGTCGTAGAGACGCATCTCCACAGGCAGCGAGCTCGCAGCATCGACCCAGTGGATCACGCCCCAGACCTTCTGCTCCGGGTTCTTTCCGCCGCCGGTCTCCATGTGCACGGTCGCGCGCAGCTTCGTCGCGTTGCCGGTGGAGTCGCGCTCGATCACTTCATCCGCGGTGATGCAGTACCCGTAGCGGAGCCGCACCGTGCGACCGGGCGCGAGGCGCTTGTAGTCCTTCGGCGGATCGTCGGACCAGTCCTCGCGATCGATGAGCACCCGGCCGCTGAATGGCACCTGCCGCGATCCGGGCTTGCCGACATCGGGCGGGAAGAAGGGCGCGTCGAGCACCTCGGTGCCGCCCTTCCAGCCGGTGAGCTCGACCTCGATCGGGCGCAGCACACCGAGCACGCGCGGCGCGGTCTTGTTCAGATCCTCCCGGATGCAGTACTCGAGCTTGTCGATGTCGACCGACGAGTTGGTCTTCGCGATACCGATCATCTCGCAGAACGCGCGGATCGCCTCGGGGCTGTAGCCGCGGCGGCGCATCGCGGCGATCGTGGGCATCCGCGGATCGTCCCAGCCGTTCACGTGGTTGCCGGTCACGAGCGTGAGCAGCTTGCGCTTGCTCATCACGGTGTAGTCGAGGACGAGGCGCGCCATCTCGTACTGGTATGGCCGCGGCGTCCACGGTCCGGTGTTGTCGAGCACCCAATCGTAGAGCTCGCGGTTGTTCTCGAACTCGAGCGTGCAGATCGAGTGCGTCACGCCTTCGATGCCGTCCTCGATCGGGTGCGCCCAGTCGTACATCGGATAGATCACCCACGCGTCGCCGCTGCGGTGATGGTGCGCGTGGCGGATCCGGTAGAGCAGCGGGTCGCGCATCTTCATGTTCGACGACGCCATGTCGATCTTTGCGCGCAGCACGCGCGCGCCGTCGGGGAACTCGCCCGCGCGCATCCGGCGCAAGAGGTCCATGTTCTCGGCGACGCTGCGGTCGCGGAACGGGCTCGGCTTGCCGGGCTCGGTGAGCGAGCCGCGATACTCGCGGATCTGATCGTCGGTGAGGTCGCAGACGTAGGCCTTGCCCTCGGTGACGAGCCGCTCGGCGAGCTCGTACATCCTGCCGAAGTAGTCCGCCGAGAACAGCACCGCGGCCGGCTCGAAGCCGAGCCAGCGCACGTCGCGCTCGATCGACTCGACGTACTCGACGTCCTCCTTCGTGGGGTTCGTATCGTCGTAGCGGAGGTTCGTCTTGCCCTTGAAGTCGAGCGCGACGCCGAAGTTCACGCAGATCGACTTCGCGTGGCCGATGTGGAGGTAGCCATTCGGCTCCGGCGGGAACCGCGTGACGACGCTCTGGTACGTACCCGCTTCGAGATCGCGTTCGATGATGTCGCGGATGAAGTCGGTGCGCTCGACGGCCATGGCGCCGGCACTCTACCGCAGCAACGCCGATCGGCGTAACGTCAGGCCGTGCGCCTCGTGCTCGCTGCGTTGTTCCTCTGCGCCTGTGCTCAAAAAGCGAAGCCGAAGCCGCCTCCGGCCGAGATCGCGATCGAGGGCACTGCGACCTTCGCCGGGACCTGGCTGACCAACGACGACCTGGACTGGTACTACCGCCTGACGGTGGCGCCCGATGGCCGGCTCGACCTCACCGTGGATCGCGGCAAGCTCGGGCCGTGCGAGCAGCGCGGGCAGCTCGTGCCGGGCAAGAGCCTGCCGACGTTCATCCTGACCTTGGACAAGGACACCTGCACGGAGACCGGACCGACCGGCGGCTCGCTCGCCGTCGGCATCGCGTCATACACCGGCAACCAGCTCGTGCTCGCCTACGGTGTGGGGACCAGCACGGTCCAGCGAACCTACGTCCGCGCTCCGCAGTCAGTGCAGTAGCGAGTACGCGACGATCGTCACGAGCGTCCCGAACAGGCTCTTGAGGAAGCCCGACGACGCATCCGGTACGCCGAGCGGGATCGTGGTCGCGTGATCCGAGGACAGCCACACGCGCATCGCCTTGTCGCCTCCGTTCGCGGTCATCACGATGTCGACGTTTCCGGTCGGCGCGTTGTTGATCACGATCCGGCCGGTGTGCGCGTCCTCGACGACGAGGATGCCGTTGATCGCGACGTTCACGTCGCTCGCGGGCTGTGACAGGAGCAGCACGACGCTGCTCGTCGGCTCGTCGGGCGCCGCCGGATAGCGCGCGTGGATGTCCTTCGCACAACCGGAGATCCACACCAGCAGCACCAGCACGAATCGCATGTCCCTTGGTCCGCGCCGGCGCCGCTCGGGTTGCCCGCGGGCGCGTGATACGTTCGCGCGCCATGGCGCGCATCAACGAGCACTACGCCAAGCTTCCTGCCAGCTATCTGTTCCCCGAGATCGGGCGCCGCGTGCGCACGTACTCGGCGGCCAACCCGGATGCCAAGGTGATCCGGCTCGGCATCGGCGACGTCACCGAGCCACTCGCTCCCGCAATCGTCGAGGCGATGCACGCGGCCGTCGACGAGATGGGTAAGCGCGAGACGTTCCGCGGCTACGGGCCGGAGCAGGGCTACGACTTCCTCGTCGAGGCGATCCGCCAGAGCGACTACGCGTCGCGCGGCGTCGACATCGCGGCCGACGAGATCTTCGTGAGCGACGGCAGCAAGTGCGACAGCGGCAACGTGCAGGAGATCTTCGCGCTGACGGCGCGGATTGCCGTCACGGACCCCGTGTACCCGGTCTACGTCGACTCGAACGTGATGGCCGGGCGCACGGCCGCCGCCGGAGCCGACGGCCGCTATCCCGGCCTGACCTACCTCGTCGGCACGGAGGCGAACGGCTTCCAGCCGGCTCCGCCGGCCGAACCGGTCGACGTCGTGTACCTCTGCTCGCCGAACAACCCGACCGGCACCGTCGCCACGCGCGCGCAGCTCGAGACGTGGGTCGCGTGGGCGAAGGCGAATGACACCATCATCCTGTTCGACGCCGCCTACGAGGGCTACATCTCCGATCCCGCGCTGCCGCGCTCGATCTACGAGATCCCAGGCGCGAAGGACGTCGCGCTCGAGCTGCGCAGCTTCTCGAAGCGCGCGGGCTTCACGGGTGTGCGCTGTGCGTTCATGGTCGTGCCGAAGGGTGTGACCGGCATCGGCGCCGGCGGCGAGCGCGTATCGCTCAACAAGCTGTGGGCACGCCGCCACACCACGAAGTTCAACGGCGCGTCGTACGTCGTGCAGCGCGGCGCGGCAGCGGCGTACTCGCCCGCCGGCCTCGAGCAGACGACGAAGCAGATCGCGTTCTATATGGAGAACGCGCGCCTGCTCCGCGAAGGCCTCTCCGCGGCGGGGTTCACCGTGTTCGGCGGCGTGCACGCGCCGTACATCTGGCTGCGCACGCAGGGCGGCGCGACGTCGTGGGAGTTCTTCGATCGCCTGCTCTCCGAGGCGCAGGTCGTGGGCACGCCTGGCTCGGGCTTCGGCCCGGCAGGAGAGGGCTACTTCCGTCTCTCCGGGTTCAACTCGCGCGCGAACATCGAGGAAGCCATCCAGCGCATTCGCCGCGTTTTCGGTTAGCGTCGGGGCAGGGTAGGGTGATCGCGCCGGCACACGAAGAGCACGGGATGGTCGTGCGCCGCCTGGAGCGCGGCGGCAACCTCCCCGAGCTGGTCTGGATCCACGGCCTTGGCGAGCGCTCGAGCTGCTTCGACGCGATGGTCTCGCACCGCCTGCTCGGCGCGTACTCACACGTGCTTCCCGATCTGCCTGGCTACGGCGACTCGCAGCCGCCCGTGCTCCCCACGAGTGGCAACTCGCTCGACGAAGCCGCTGCGCACCTCGCCGACTGGCTCTCGACCTGGCCTGCACGACCTGCTCCGATCCTCGCGGGTCACTCGATGGGCGGCGTGCTCGCGACCCTCGTCGCCGAGCGCATCCCCGTGCGCGGCGTGATCGACATCGATGGCAACCTGTCGCGCGGCGATTGTACGTTCAGCATGGAGGCGGCGGTCCAATCGCTCGAGAGGTTCACCGCGCACGGGTTCGCGAAGATGCGCGAGACCGTCGCCGCCGGCGGCGAGACCGAGCCGTCGCTGCGCGGCTACGCCGCCGCGCTCGCGTCGGCAAGTCCAGCGGTCTTCCACCGCAACGCGACCGACCTCGTCGAGCTGAGCGTGCCCGAGACGCTCCCGGGCCGGCTCTCCGCGCTCGGCGTGCCCGTGCTGTTCATCGCCGGCCTTCCCGGCGGCATCTGCACGCGCAGCCAGCAGCTCCTCGATCTGAACCACGTGCCGTGGGTCGGGCTCCAGCCGTCGGGCCACTGGCCGTTCATCGATCAGGTCGAGCTGTTCGCGGCAACGGTGCGCGCGTTCGTGCGCGAGCTCGCGACCTGATCACGGCGCGCCGCGATCACAGGGGCGGGGTTGATTCGACGGGGCCTTGCGGAGGCGCGGATGACGCGGAAGGCAGTTCCTCGGGCTTCGGGGGCGCGGTCGGCTCCGGTGGGTTCGGTTCGTCGAGTTGGGGCCTCGGCACGTCGCTCTTCGGTGAGTCGGGCTTCGTCACGGGGCCCTCGCCGCCGAGTGGCGGCGGCGGCTCG
>JACCRC010000549.1 GCA_013813765.1 Deltaproteobacteria bacterium
CGCACACGCCGCGCTCGGACCCCAGACTCCGACCGTGCCCGCCGCGCTGCGGCGGGAAGTGCTGGTCCCGCTCGGCGAGGCCGCGTGGCGGCAGCGTGCGTGGCCCGACGTGATCCGCGCGTACCGCGGGTTGCTCGAAGACCCCGGCGTCGAGAGTGGACGGCTCGGTACGTTCCGCTACCGGCTCGCGGTCGCCGCCGATCGCACCGGCGATTCGGCGGCCGCGGTCGCGACGCTGAGGCCGATCGTCGAGGATGACGAGATCGCGCGCGGCACCACGCCGGAGCTCCGCGGCCAGGCGCTGCGGCTCTACGCCGAGCTCGCCGAACGCTCGGGTGATCTCGCCGGCGCCGCCACCGCGCTCGAGGGGTTCGCGTCGCTGTCGACCGACAGCTCGCCGAGCGCACGCGCCGATGCGATGTACCGCGCGGGAGAGCTGTTCCGCCGCGCGACCATGGGGGAGGAAGCGATCCGCTGCCTCGAGGCCGCCCTGCGAATCAGCGACACGCACCTGCCCGCGCTCGATGCGCTCGAGATGGAGTGGCGCGAGCGCGGCGACCTCGAGCGCGTCAGCGTGATCCTCGGTCGCAAGGTCGCGGCGACCGCGCGCCACCCCGCGCGCCAGAAGCCGCTGCTCTCGCGGCTCGGCGATCTGCAGGATCAGCTCGGCCGACCCGAGGTCGCGCTCGCGACGCACCAGCGCGCCCTCGAGATCGATCCGATCTGGCGGCCCTCGCTGCGCTATGTGACGTTGCGCCTTCGCGACTCGGGACAGCTCGTCGCCGCCGCCGGGGGTCTCGCACAGCTCGCCGGCGAGCTGCCGGGAGATTCGGGTGTCGACATGGCGATCGTCGCCGGCGAGCGCCGAACCGCCGCGCTCGCACTCGCAGAGCTGGCGAGCGAGCTCGACGACTCTCAGCTCGATTCGATCCGCGATCTCGCGCGCCCCGCGTTGCAGCGCGCCGCGCTCGACGGCGCCGACGTGCTGAACGCGCTGTCGCGACTGCGCGGCGAGCCGGTCGCCGTGCCGAACCCGGAGGCCACGCGCGAGGAGAACACCGCGAGCGGCCGGATCAGCGCCGCGAGCGGTAACGCGCGAACACTGCGCGACGCCGCCTCGCGCGCGCGCCTCGCTGGCAAGCTCGACGACGCACTCGCGACGCTCGAGACCGTGAACAACGTGTCCCCCGGCGAGCCGGCGGTCCTCCAGGAGCTCGTCGAGCTGGCGATGCAGGTCGGCGACCACGCGGCGGCCGCGAAGCATCTGACCGCGCTCGTCGAGCTCGCCTCGGGGAGTGGCCGCGGCAACGCGCTGCTCGAGCTGTCGGAGATCTACTACGACCACCTCGACGATCCGGAGAAGGGACGTCAGGCGATGCGCGCTGCCGCTGATGCGTTCGGCACCGGCACGCGCCGCGATGCGACGCTGCGAATGCTCGCGAGCGAGGCACGCGCGAGCCTCGCGTGGGATGTCGCGGTCGAAGCACTGAGCGCGTTGCCGATGGAACGCCGCAGCTCCTCGGATCTGGTGGACCTCGCGACGGCGCTGCGGCGTTCGGGTCGCGACGGCGATGCGATCACCCTCGTCGAGGATGCGATGCTCGCGGGGCGGCTCGATGACGGCGGGGAGCTGCTCGAGACGGTCAAGGCCGAGGTCGCTCGCAAGCGAGAGCTCGCGCAAACGCTCGAGCAACGCGCGGAGATGGCCGTGCGTCCCGACGACGCCGCCGCGATGCGCGAGGAAGCGAGCTGGCTGCGCGCGGCCACCGATTCGCGCACGAAGACGATCACCGGCGTTCCGCCGCACCCGACGCCGCCGCCGGCTGCGCCCGCGGTGGACCCACGCACGCGAACGCTCCCCGGCACGGCACCACCCCTCGTCGCCGGGATGCCCGAGAACCAGCGGATCGGTCGGATCCGGCTCGTCGCATTGCCGCAGTCCTCGCGCCCGGGCACGCAGCCGCCGGTGTTCCAGGAGCGCCGTCCCGCCGTGCCGCCGACGCCGCCGTTCGGAACGCAGACCACGCCGTCGGGAGAGCAGCTGGACGCGCAGTCCGACTTCGCCGAGATGGCGCGGGTTGCCGATCAGATGCCGGCCGTCACCGACCGGATGTGGGCGCAGCCTGATCCCACCGAGCCGTCGCCGGTCGTGAGCCTCGCCGCCCTCGCCGCCCAGGCCGAAGCGGACGAGCCTGCGATCACGGACCGGATGGACGCGGTCAGTTTCGAGGAGGTTCCCGGCGCGCCGCTCGTGGAAGAAGCCGGCTGGGCGTCCGTGACGAATCCCAAGATCAAGTCGGGCCCGGTCACCATGCCGGCGACACCGGCGTACGAGGATGCGCCCGATGATCCGCAGGCCGTGATCGCGCACGTCGCCAAGCTCGGTGGTGACGCCGCGGCACGCAAGGCGTTCCTCGACGAGGCAGTGAAGCTGTCCAAGGGCCCCGCGCTCGCCGTGGTGCTGCACGAGCTCGCCGTGATCGCGCGCGAGGCGCACGAGATGGTCCGCGCCGCGGCGCTGTGGAATCGCGCGCACGAGATCGATTCGAGCTACGCGCCGATCTGGATGCCCCTTGCCGATGCGCTCGCCGCCTCCGACGAGATCGAGGCCGCGCGCGAGCTGTACGAAGAGGTCGCCGCATCGAACGCGTACGACGAACATCGCCGCCAGTTCGCCGCCGAGCGCGCCGAGGTGCTCGGCAAGGATCACACGATCGTCTCGGGAGAGATCGGCAGCAAACCGCGCGCGGCGCCGAAGCTCCGACCCGACGTGGAGCACGCGAAGAACCTCGCCGCAGGCGAGGACATCAAGGGCGCGATCGCGGCCGCCGAACAAGTGATCGCCGTGCATCCCGAGGATATCGCGGCGCTGGAGCTACTCGAGGAGCTGTACCTCCAGAGCGGCGACATCACCGCAGCCTCGGAGACGATCGGCCGGCAGCTGCTGCTCGCCGACGACGAGCTCGCGCGCGCCTCGCTGTGGCGCCGCCGTGCGAAGATCTACCGTGACTCGCTGGGCCGCGATGCGGAGGCGTATCGCTGTCTCAAGGAAGCGCACGCGTGCTCGCCCGCCGATGCCGAGATCGCGTACCAGCTGCGCACGGCCGCGATGGTCCGTGGCGAGTGGGCGCTCGCGGCGTCGCTCCTCTATCGCGAGATCGCCGCGGCCACGAATCCGCGCGAGCGCGGCGCGCTCCACCTCGAGCTCGCACTGATCTTCGACGAACGGCTCGACGACGAGTCGCAGGCGCAAGTGAACTTCGAGCAGGCGCTCGCGTTCGACCCGACGATTCCTGCGGCGAAGCTGCCGCTCGCGAAGCGCTACGAGGCGGTCGGCCGGGAGCTCGAGGCCGCGCGGCTGTACGAGGAGGCAGCGACCTCGGCGCGCGCCGCCGATCGCGAGCAGCTTCTCGATGCAGCGGCTCGCTGTCGCAGTGCCGCTGCCGGCGCGTCGTCGCGGCCGGATCTTGCGGCCCAGCTCGATCGTGTCGAGGCCGCCGGGGATAACGACGCCGCGTTCGACCTCGCGAACCAGCTGTGGCGCGCGGAGCCCGGTCATCCATCGGCGTTTCGCGTGCTCGCCAACGTCCACCGCAACTCCGGCGATCTCGCGGCGCTGTCGGATCTCACGAGTGTGCGTGCGAGTCGCGCCGAATCACCCGACGAGCGTGCGACCGCGTGGCTCGAGGTTGCCCGCCTCGCCGAGGACCTGAAGGCGCTCGATCAAGCGGCGCGCGCGTACGACCTGGCGCTCGTCGAGGATCCCGGCCACGTCGGCGCGCTCGACGCGCGCGGCGCGCTCGCGTTCAAGCTTGGCGACTACATCACCGCGGACACGATCTACCGCGACCTCGCGACGGGTGATTCCGTGCTCGGCGCCGACGAGCTCGGGCTGCGCCGTTCGATCATCTGCGAGCAGCTCGGCCGCGACACGGAGGCGTTGAACCACGCGCAGCAGGCCGCGGCTGCGGCGCCGGTGCGGCGCGATCTCGTGATGCGCGTGCAGGAGCTCGCGGCGCGGATCGGCGATCTCGCGACGGCCCTCGAAGCGGCGCGTACGGTCGTCGACCTCGTGCCGCTCGAAGATGACGAGGGCAAGCTTCGCGCGAGCTTTGCGCTGGTGGACCTGCTACGCCAGGCCGGCGACCTCACCGGCGCGGTCGGGCACCTCGAGAAGATCCTGCGCGAGCACCCGATGCACGAGGGCGCGATCGAGACGCTCGCCGATGTCCACATCGCGCGCGCGGACTGGCCCACGGCGACGCGCTACCTCTACCAGCTCGTCCCGCTCGCGCCGACGCCGGCCCTGCGCGCGGAGCGGCTGTATCGCCTCGGCGAGTCCGTGCTCGTCCATCTCGGCGATGTCGATCGCGCCGACGACGTCTTCCTTCGCGCATCCGATCTCGATCCCGCGCACCTGCCCACGCTGCGCCGGCTGATCGACGTGTACTGGCGTGCGGATGATCCGGGCGCACTCGTCGAGGTCGCGACCGAGCTCGCCGACAAGGGCGCCCTCGCGACCGACGCAGCAGGTGCGAGCTCGCTCGCGCACGCGCTGATCGCCGCCGCGCTGATCGGCGACACCACGCTCGCGGGCCGGCTCGGCACGGCGCTCGGCGAGGAGGCCCCGCGCCGTGTGGCTGCAGCGCTCGGGGAGCTGATGGGGCGCGAGGGAAGATTGCAGCTCGCGACGGCTTCGACCGCGGTCGCCGAGCTCGCAAAGCGAGGCCTCCTGGATCTCGCGAAGGTGCGCGCGGCCGCTGCGGGCACTGCGGTCGCAAATCACCTGAGTTGAGGCGATTTGCCCCATTCCGCTTGGACGGCGCAAATGCCGTTAACGCGGAGTATTGGCCGATCTCTTGACGTTCACGAGGCGCGAGACCATGGTGCGCGCACATTCCACGTAGGTAGAGGAGAGAACATGAGCTTCAGCAAGATCTCGATCGCGCTCGCAATGACCGTTGGCTTCACCACTGTCGCCGTCGCCGGCGACGCGAAGGCCCCGGGGACCGCAAAGGCGCCGGCGAAGGAAGCACCGAAGAAGATGGAGATGCCGAAGCCGCCGGCCGAGATGGCCGAGATGTCCAAGATGATGCTCGGCACCTGGAAGTGCACCGGCAAGGCGATGATGGATCCGTCGAAGCCGACCGAGATGTCGGACATGAAGTCGACGATGAAGTTCGTCAGCGACAAGAAGCTCGGCGGCTGGTGGGTCACCGGCACCATGGACTCGCCCATGTTCAAGGGCACGATGTTCGTCACCTACGACACGAACGCGAAGAAGTTCTACTCGGTGATGGTCGACAACATGGGCGCCAGCCAGACGTCGTGGTCGACGGGGATGAAGGAGAACAAGATGCTGTGGGAGGGCGATGCCCGCTCGTCGATGCCGGGCATGGCGACGATGAAGGTCCGCGACACCCACGACATGACCGACGCGAAGGCCGGCTACAAGATGGTTGGCGAGATGTCGATGGACGGCAAGACCTGGATGAAGGGCTGGGAAGCCACCTGCAAGAAGTGAGGTTCGGCGGCTAGCCACTCAGCTAGTTTCCGACGACGATCCACCTCCGCAACGCCGACCTCCGCGAGGAGCGTCGGCGTCCGTGTTTTCGGCGCCTTCTGCTTGACCGCTTGGTAAGGGTGGTTACGTTGCCCCGAAGCTGGAGGGACCAACATGAAGCTCGACAAGCTCACCAACAAGGCACAGGAAGCGATCGCGGCGTCCCGCGATCTCGCCGTTGCTCGTCACCACGCGGAGGTCCGTCCAGAGCACCTGCTGCTCGCGTTGCTCGATCAGGAAGGTGGCGTCGTGCCGCGCATCCTCTCGAAGCTCGGAGCCGATCCGCGTGTCGTTCGCGCCGACGTGGACAGGACGCTCGGCGGATTCCCGAAGGCCCACGGTGACGTCGATGTCGATGCAGGCCGCGCGTTCAAGGACGTGTGGGCCGACGCCGTGCGCGAAGCACATGCGATGAAGGACGAGTACACGTCGACCGAGCACTTCCTGATCGCGCTCGCGTCGCAGAAGGCGGCCGCCGGCGAAGCACTGCGCGGAGCCGGCGCGACGAAGGAAGCGATCCTCGAGGCGCTGGTCTCGGTGCGCGGCAATCAGCGCATCACCGATCAGGATCCCGAGGCGAAGTACGAGGCGCTCGAGCGCTACACCCGCGACCTCACCCGGCTCGCGAGCCAGGACAAGCTCGATCCGGTGATCGGGCGCGACGAGGAGATCCGCCGCACGATCCAGATCCTGTCGCGGCGCACGAAGAACAATCCGGTGCTCGTCGGCGAGGCCGGCGTCGGCAAGACCGCGGTGGTCGAGGGCATCGCGCAGCGGATCTCGAAGGGCGATGTCCCCGAGTCACTGCGCGACAAGCGTGTGTGCTCGCTCGATCTCGGCGCACTCATCGCCGGCGCGAAGTACCGCGGCGAGTTCGAGGAGCGCCTGAAGGCCGTCCTCAAGGAGACCGCCGATGCGAACGGCACGGTGATCCTGTTCATCGACGAGATGCACACGCTCGTCGGTGCAGGCGCCGCCGAAGGCGCGGCCGACGCCGCGAACCTCCTGAAGCCGGCACTATCGCGTGGTGAGCTGCGCTGCATCGGCGCGACCACGCTCGACGAGTACCGGAAGCACATCGAGAAGGACAAGGCGCTCGAGCGCCGGTTCCAGCCAGTGATGATCGAGGAGCCCTCGGTCGACGACACGATCGCGATCCTGCGCGGCCTCAAGGAGAAGTACGAGGTCCACCACAAGATCCGCGTGCGCGATGCCGCGCTCATCGCGGCCGCGAAGCTCTCGCATCGATACATCCCGTCGCGGCAGCTCCCCGACAAGGCGATCGATCTCGTCGACGAGGCCGCGTCGCGCCTGAAGATGGAGATCGAGAGCACGCCCACTCCGATCGACAATCTCAACCGCCGCGTGATGACGCTCGAGGTCGAGAAGGCCGCGATGGAGCGCGAGCGCGAAGGCGACAAGCGCGCGAAGCAGCGCCTGAAGGAGCTCGAGCGAGAGATCGCGGATCTCAAGGAGCAGGCGTCCGCGATGAAGGCGCGCTGGCAGCACGAGCGCGACCTGATCAAGGGACTCGGCGACAGCAAGGCGAAGCTCGAGCAGCTGAAGGCGGAGGCGGATCGCCTGCAGCGCAGCGGCGACTTCGCACGCGCCTCCGAGCTGAAGTTCGGGTCGATCCCCGAGCTCGACAAGCAGATCGCGGATCAGACCACCGAGGTGGAGGCGCTGCGCTCGCAGGGCTCGTTCCTCCGCGAGGAGGTCACCGAGGACGATATCGCTGCGGTCGTCGCGAAGTGGACCGGGATCCCCGTCGAGAAGATGCTCGAGGGCGAGACCGAGCGCCTCACGAAGATGGAAGACCGCCTGCGCCAGCGCGTGATCGGTCAGGATGCCGCGGTCACCGCCGTATCTGCCGCCGTGCGCCGCGCGCGCGCCGGTCTGAAGGATCCGAACCGACCGATCGGCAGCTTCCTGTTCCTCGGGCCCACGGGCGTCGGCAAGACCGAGCTCGCGCGCGCTCTGGCGGAGTTTCTGTTCGACGACGACTCCGCGATGATCCGCATCGACATGTCGGAGTACCAGGAGAAGCACACCGTCAGCCGGCTCGTCGGCGCGCCTCCGGGTTATGTCGGCTACGACCAGGGCGGTCAGCTCACCGAGGCGGTGCGCCGTCACCCGTACTCCGTCGTCCTCCTCGACGAGATGGAGAAGGCGCACTCCGACGTGTGGAGCGTGCTCCTTCAGGTTCTCGACGACGGCCGCCTGACCGATGGTCAGGGCCGCACCGTCGACTTCAAGAACACGGTCGTGATCATGACGACGAATGTCGGCGCGATGCACCTCCTCGAGCTGAAACCGGGGAACCGCACGCAGGTGGAGGCGAACGTGATGAAGGAGCTGCAGGGCACGTTCCGCCCCGAGCTCTTGAACCGCATCGACGAGATCATCTTCTTCGAGCCGCTGTCGCAGGGCGAGCTCGGCAAGATCGTGCAGATCCAGCTGACCCGCTTCGAGAAGCTGCTCGCCGAGCGACAGCTGACCATCTCGCTGTCGGACCACGCCGTCGCGAAGATCGCCGAGGCTGGATACGATCCCGTGTACGGTGCACGTCCACTCAAGCGTGCGCTACAGAAGCTCGTGATCGATCCACTCGCAACCAGCCTGCTGCAGGGACAGTTCCTGCCCGGTGAGCACATCGAAGTCGAGCTCGAGGGCGAGGCCATCGTGTTCCGCAAGGGTGTGAAGGGAGTCGCAGCGTAGCCATGCCCCAGCAGATCGACTTCGATCCGAACGTCGACTACTACAAGGTGCTCGGCGTCGCGAAGGGTGCGACCGCCGACGAGATCAAGAAGGCGTATCGCAAGCTCGCGAAGACCAACCATCCCGATTCCACGGGTGGTGACAAGGCGAAGGAGTCGCGGTTCAAGGACATCTCGAACGCGTACGACGTGCTCGGTGACGCGAAGAAGAAGGCGCTGTACGACCAGATTCGCGAGAGCGGCGGCGTGCGTGGTCGCGGAGCCGGCGGTGTGTACACGTCGCAGGGTCCCGGCCCCGGCGTGTTCGATCTCGGCGATCTGTTCAACCAATTCTTTAACGGTGCGGTCGCCAGTGGTTCCGGGCCCACCGTGCGGCAGCGCAGCACCGGGCGCAAGCGCCACGCCGAGCCCGAGCGCGAGCCGTCGCTCGTCAGCGCGTCAGACGGCTCGATCCTCGACGCGAAGGGCAACGACGTCTACTCCGACGTTCGAATTCCGTTCGACCGCGCGATCCTCGGCACCGTCGCGACCGTCCCGACGATCGACGGGAAGGCCGAAGTGAAGGTGCCCCCGGGCACATCGAGTGGAAAGAAGCTGCGGCTGCGCGGGAAGGGCATCCCCGATCGGGCAGGTAACGCGGGCGACCACTACATCACCGTGCAGATCGACGTCCCTGGAAACCTCGATGAGGACCAGAAGAAACAACTGATCCAGCTGGTAACTCGGCTACGCAAACGCGAGCACAACGACTGAAAAGTCGTACAGTACGGGAATCGATGTCGAAACACACCGAGACCGCCGGTCAGTACCCCGTCATTCCGCTCCGTACCGAGGTCCAGCTCCCGGGTCATGTTGGCCCGCTCGAAATCGGTCGCGAGGCCTCGGTTCGCGCGATCGAAGCGGCGACCCGCGATGACAATCTGATCGTCATCATCCCGCAGAAGAACCCGGCGGTTCGCGACCCCGGCCAGAAGGATCTCCACGAGGTCGGCGTGCGCGCCGAGATCGTGCAGGTCGTGAAGCACTCGCCCGGTCGGTTCACCACGGTGATGCGGTTCCTCGAGCGCGTTCACATCGATGCGCTCGTCGCCACCGAGCCGTTCCTGATCGCGAGCGTCTCGAAGCTCGCGCCCGTTACCACGGCGGCGGCCGAGCAGCTCGCGTCGACCACCACGAAGGTCCGCGACTACCTCGTCGCCGTCGTCACCGACGCGCAGAGCAAGGAGTCGCGCGACAAGGACGGCAAGGAGAAGGAGCCGCGCGGCGAGCTCACGCGCGCGCAGGTCCAGGCGATCGTCGATCCGGACAAGCTCGTCGATGCGGCCGCGCCGTACCTCGAGCTCGAGCGCGACGACCTCACCACGCTCCTGATCGAGACCGACACGATGCGCCGCCTCGAGCGGATCATCCCGTCACTCGAGCGCCAGGCCACCGTGCTCCGTCTCAAGGCGGACATCGGCGCCGAGCTCGAGGGCGAGTCCAGCCGCACCCACCGCGAGCGCGTGCTGCGCGATCGCATGCGCCAGATCCAGGAAGAGCTCGGCGAGCAGGACGACAACGCCGAGATCGACGAGCTGCGCAAGAAGATCGAAGACAGCAAGATGAGCGACGAGGTCCGCGCGGTCGCGAAGAAGCAGCTCTCGCGCATGAGCCAGATGGCGTCGTCGTCGCCCGAGTACAACATCGCGCGCACGTACGTCGAGAACCTCCTCGAGATCCCGTGGAACCAGTTCACCGACGACCGGCTCGACGTCTCCGCCGCGCGCGCGATCCTCGAGGCCGAGCACTCGGGCCTCGAGAAGGTGAAGCGCCGCATCCTCGAGTTCCTCGCGGTGCGCAAGCTCGCGCCGAACAAGCACGGCCCGATCCTCCTCCTCGTCGGCCCGCCCGGCGTCGGCAAGACCTCGCTCGGCAAGTCGATCGCGAGCTCGCTCGGACGCAAGTACGTCCGCATCTCGCTCGGCGGCGTGCGTGACGAGGCCGAGGTCCGTGGCCACCGCCGCACGTACATCGGCGCCCTCCCCGGCCGCATCGTCTCGGGCCTCAAGAAGGCAGGCTCGATGAACCCGGTGTTCGTGCTCGACGAGATCGACAAGCTCGCCGCCGATATGCGCGGTGATCCGGCGGCCGCGATGCTCGAGGTCCTCGACCCCGAGCAGAACAAGGACTTCGTCGATCACTACGTCGAGGTGCCGGTCGACCTCTCGAAGGTCATGTTCATCTGCACCGCGAACCAGCTCGACACGATCAGCCAGCCGCTGCTCGACCGCATGGAGATGGTCGAGCTCTCGGGCTACACGAGCGTCGAGAAGCTCCAGATCGCGAAGAATCACCTGCTGCCGAAGCAGCTCGGCGAGCACGGCATCGGCAAGGATCAGCTCGACGTCACCGACGAGGTCCTCGCAGAGATCATCCACAGCTACACGCGCGAGGCGGGCGTTCGTAACCTCGAGCGCGAGATCGCAGCGGTCTGCCGCGGCGCCGCGGTGAAGGTCGCCGAGGGTGCCGCCACCGTGTCGCTCTCGAAGGCCGAGCTCGAGGCGCTGCTCGGTCCCCCGCGTTACGTGTCCGACATCGCGGAGCGCAAGCCCGAGGTCGGCGTCATCACGGGTCTCGCGTGGACGCCGGTGGGCGGCGACATCATGTTCATCGAGTGCCGCATCTTCCAGGGGAAGGGCGAGGTTCGCCTGACCGGTCAGATGGGCGACGTCATGAAGGAGAGCGCGCAGGCGGCCGTGTCGTGGATGCGCTCGAACGCGGCGCGCCTCGGCATCGACCACGACAAGATCGCGAACTCCGACATCCACATCCACTTGCCCCAGGGCGCGATCAAGAAGGACGGTCCCTCCGCCGGCGTCGCGCTCACGTGCGCGGTCGTGTCGGTATTCACGAACCGGCCGATCCGCAACGACGTCGCGATCACCGGCGAGATCGATCTGCGCGGCCACGCGCTGCCGATCGGCGGCATCAAGGAGAAGGTCCTCGCCGCGCACCGCGCCGGCATCAAGATCGTGTTCCTGCCCGAGCGCAACAGGAAGGACACGATCGACATCCCCGACGAGGTGAAGGCCGAGATCGATCTTCGCTACATGACGAAGATCGATGACGCGCTCGCAGTCGCCCTCGGCGATGCACCGGTGACCCCGGAGCCGGAGCCCGCGATCCCGCCGCCCACCGCGCCGAATCGCGGCAACGTCGGGGAGCGCCTCCCTTCGTGAACCGTACGGCTGCGCTCGCCGCAGTCGTCGTGTTGCTCGGCGCCTCTTCCTGCAAGAAGAAGAACAAGGAGGAGGCGGTCGACAAGGTCGTCGTCGCGCCTCCGGTCGAGGCGCAGCCGCCGCCCGAGCCGCGCCCCATCGGCGCGCTCCTGCAAGAGGCACAGCGCCGCGGCGGCGGCCTGATGTTCTCGCGCGTCGAGATCCAGTACGTCGGTCCGGACGGCGTCATGGATCCCGCATTCGCGACCCTCGAGGTCAGGTTCGCGCAGGGCAAGGGCCCTGCCGACGATCCGAACCGCAAGACCGGAGCACCCGTCGTCGACAAGCCGCGCGCGAAGATCACGCAGTGCCCGCGCGTGACCTGGCAAAACGGTCGCTGGGAGACGCGCAGCATCGGCTGCACGCCGAACACGATGACGCTGCGCTGCACGCCACAGTGGGTGTGGGAGCGCGCGATCGTGAAGGGCGCGCCGCGTGACGCGGTCGCGAAGCTGACAATCGATGCGAGCACGTCGACGGGCGACACCGTCGCATCGTGGCGCTTCTCGATCTCCGACACGGTCCGCAACGTGTCGTTCAACGGGAGCTTCCCCGACGACTGCGGCCTCACCGTCGAGGCTCCCGATCCGAGCGTGGGGCCCGACGTGCCGCTCCCCGACGGACTCGACCGCCAGATGATCTCGAACGGCATCGGCATCGTGAAGGTAAAGGTCCGCGCGTGCGCCGACACGGCGTCGGCGAAGGGCCAGGTGAAGGTGAGCGTAAAAGTCGCCCCCGACGGACGCGTGGCCTCTGTGGCCGTGAAGGCGACCCCCGACCTGGACCTCGGCGCCTGCGTGGCCAGTGCGATCAAGTCCGCGACGTTCACGCCGACGAAGAGTGGCGGCTCGTTCAGCTATCCGTTCATGTTCTGACCATGCGCGCGCTGATCCTCATCTCGCTGCTCCTCGCACTGCCTGCGTGCAAGAAGAAGAGCCCGACCGCCGGCGACGACGCCGACTACACCGCACTGATGGCGAAGTTCTCCGAGCTCCGCACGATGATGTGTGCGTGCAAGGTCAACGACAAGGCGTGCGCCGACAAGGTGCACGAGAGCACCATCGCCTGGAGCAAGGTGAACGCCGGTGATGGTTCGGTCATCACGAAGCTCAGTGATGCGCAGAGGAAGACGGCCGCCGACCTCAGCACCGAGTACGGCAACTGCATGACCAGGGCGTATGGCGGAGCACCGACACCGTTCGTGGCGTCGCCCGTCGAAGAGCTGACCAACGCGGATCAGATCCTGAAGCGCACGTTCGAGCAGGTCCCCGCCGGTCTCGTCGTCGCCGAGCTCAAGATCTCGTACGTGCGCTCGGACGGCACGGTCGACCCGACATACGGGACCGTCGAAATCCGATTCGGCAAGGCAAAGAAGCCGTCGCCCGCCGACGATCCGTCGCGACCGCTCGGTGCGCCGGTGCCGGTCGACACCTCGAGGGTCGACGACGCGATGGCGCGCTGCCCGAAGTACAGCTGGAGGGGAGGCACGCGCAGCGACTCCGAGACGATCTGCTTCGTGTCGGGCATGGGAATCACGAAGCCGAGGTGCAGCGTCGTCGAGGTCTGGAAGCGCGCCAGCGACGCCGGTGCACCGGCCGCGGGCCTCGCGGTGCTCGCGCTGCGTGGCGTGGGCCCGGGTTCCCCGGAGCAATACTGGGACTTCGCGATCGACGACGGACCGCGCAACGTCCACTTCTCGCATAGCGTTCAAGACACCTGCGAGCCAACGCTCGAGAGGCCATAGAGACCATGCGCGCACTGCTCCTCGTACCGCTGCTCCTCGCCCTGCCCGCGTGCAAGAAAAAGCGGCCCGACGAGATCGAGCTAGCGATGGCGAAGTTCGACGAGTTCCGCAACAAGATGTGCGCCTGCAAGGACAAGGCGTGCGCCGACACGGTTCAAGACGACATGAACCAGTGGTCGAGGGAGAACGCGCGGACGGCGGGCGATCGGCCGGTGAAGCCGGCCGAAGCGCAGATGAAGAAGATGCAGGAGATCGGTACGCAGTACGGCGAGTGCATGGCGAAGGCGATGCAGGCGGAGCCGCCGGTGGACGTAGCGACACCGACGCCAACACCGTCTCCGGTGGTGGCGCTCGCGACAGGCGACCAGGTGGTCAAGCACGTCTACGACACGCTCGGTTCTTACGCGGTGGCCCGCCTTGGCCTGTGGTACGTGCGCGCGGATGGGACAATCGATCCGAAGTATGGCTACGTCGAGATCGACCTCGCGCCGCCCAGGCCGCCTGATCCGGCGGATGATCCAGACCGTCCGATCGGCGCGCCGATACCTGTGGCTCCGACAGCAGATGACCACAGCTCGAGTGACTGCCCGACCGTCGGCTGGGCCAGCGGAGCGCTGACGCGAAAAAAACGCCCGTCGTGCGAGAAGGTGGAGGTCCCACTCGCACGCCCCAAGTGCAGCGCTGTCGAGATCTGGAAGCGCGCGATCGACGAGGGCGCCCCCGCGCAGGGCCTCGCCGTGATCGAGCTGCATGCAACGCCCTCACAGCACTGGACGTTCTCGATGCACGACGCGCCTCGCAACATCCACGTGCTCAAGGAGATCCAGGACACGTGTGCACCGACGATCGAGCGCCCGGCGCCGTAGCTATCGCGGCGCGAGCTTGTAGATCTTGCCGGTGAGCTCGACGACGTAGAGCTCGCCGTCGTGATCGACGCCGAACGAGCTGACCTGCGCCAGGATGCCTTCGCGATCGATCGCGGCCTTCCAGTCCCAGTGCTCGCGCACGTTGCCGTCGGTCCACTTCAGTGACCGCAGGAGGCCGGTGCAGTAGTCAGCGTAGAAGTAGCGGCCGTCGAGCGCGGGCAGTGCCTTCCCGCGGTACACGAAGCCGCCGGTGATCGAGCAACCTTCCTCGTGCGAGAAGTCGACGATGGGAAGCGTGAAGCCATCCTTCTTGCAGTTCTTGCGCAGGAAGCAGTGATTGCCCTCGATGACGTTCCAGCCGAAATTGTGGTTCCGCTTGTCGGTGCCGGCGACCGCGAACACGTACTCCCACTTGTTCTGGCCGACGTCGGCGATCATCAGATCTCCGGTCTTCGCATCGAACGAGAACCGCCACGGGTTCCGCACGCCCATGTGCACGAGCTCCGGCACGGGTTTGGGTGCGTCGGCATCGAGCCGCAGCATCTTCCCGAGCAGCGCCTTCGGATCCTGGCCGTTGTTCTGCGGATCGCCGGCGGAACCACCGTCGCCCATGCCGGTCCACAGCTTGCCGTCGGGACCGAACACGACGTGACCACCGTTGTGGTTCGAGTACGGCTGCTTGATCCTGATCAGCTCGCGACGCGACGCTGGATCGGCGACGTCGGGATCCGCGGAGACCTTGTACTCGACGATGTGCGTGTCACCTGGATCCGCGTCGGTGTAGTTCACGTAGAACTTCCCGTTCGTCGCGTACTGCGGATGGAACGCGAGCCCGAGCAGGCCCTGTTCGTTGCCGTCGGAGAGGTTACTGAGGCTGAGAAACGGCTTCGGCGCGAGCTTGCCGTTCTCGATGATCCGGATCCGCCCGGCGTGCTGCTCCACGACGAACCAGCGCTTCCGTGCATCTCCGGGTGCGACTACGAGCGCGACGGGCCGTCCGAGCCCTCGTGCGACCTCCACGAGCTGGATCTTCTCCGCGACGTCCTTCGGCACCTGAACGAGCTCGGCGCTCCCTGGCGGCGGCGTCGTTGTGGCGGCGGGCACAGGAACAGGCACCGTCGTCGGTGTGGCGGCAGAGCCCACCGTGGCCGGCTCCACGGGTGCCGGTCGGTCGTCCGTGCGCGAGTCTCGATGACACGCTGAGGCGAAGGCGACAACGAGTAGTGCGCGTCTCATCACGATAGGTCGTGCCACAGGCGGGTCCGTTAGCCAACTGCTGGCAACTCGAGTAGCCGGCCGGACGTTCGTTCACACGTCCTATCCCGCAACTAACCGATCATCCAATGGGCGATCGGTTGCGCCCGCCCCCCCCGGGATGGCACATCGCGTGCTCCTCGGAAGCCCCAAGGAAGTCCCGCCATGCAGATGACGTCTTTTATCGCTGCCGGTTACGGAAATGCCAGGAACCGTAACGACCTCCGTCACTACTTCGAGTACTCGGCCAAGGGCGTCGAGGTCGTCGAGGATGGCCTCAAGGAGATCTGCTTCGGCGAGTACCTGGTAGATCAGGGCATCGTCGATCGCTACCAGCTGTTCCGGGCGCTTCAGCTCCAGGATCGCAGCCCGGGCGTTCGCCTCGGCGAGGCCGTCGCCGCGCTCGGATACGCCCCGATCGGCGCGGTCGAACGCCTGTACCAGCGCTTCAGCGGCCTGAACACCGTCAACGTCTAGTCGTTCATCAGGCGAATGACGGCGTCGGTGTAGCCGGCCGTGTTCGTCTTCCCGCCGAGGTCACCCGTGCGTGTCTCGGCGTTCGCGAGGGCCGCGATGATTCCCTTCCGCAGCCGCGCTGCCGCATCGCGCTGATCCACGTGGTCGAGCAGCATCGCGGCCGAGAGCATCAGGCCGGTTGGATTCGCGATGCCCTTGCCGGCGATGTCGGGCGCCGTGCCGTGCACTGCCTCGAACATCGCGCAGCCGCCGTCGCCGATGTTCGCCGCCGGCGCGACGCCGAGACCGCCGACGAGGCCGGCCGTCAGATCCGACAGGATGTCGCCGAACAGGTTCATCGTCACGATCATGTCGAACCGCTCGGGCGCGATCACGAGCTTCATCGCGGTGGCGTCGACGATCATGTCGTCGAACTGGATCTCGGGGTAGCGCTGCGCGACTTCCTTGCCGGTGTCGAGGAACAGGCCGTTCGACATCTTCAGGATGTTCGCCTTATGGACGAGCGTGATCTTCTTGCGGCCGTGACGCCGCGCGTACTCGAACGCGTACACGATGCAGCGCTCGCTGCCGAACTTCGTGATGATCGCGATCGACTCGGCAGCCGAGCGCCGCGCGTCCACGTAGTGCTCGACGCCCGCGTAGAGGTCCTCGGTGTTCTCGCGCACGATCACGAGATCGACGCCGGTGTAGCGGCTCGGGACGCCCGGGATGGTCCGCACCGGCCGCACGTTCGCGTACATGTCGAACTGCTGGCGGAGCGTCACGTTGACGGAGCGATAACCGCCGCCGCTGGGCGTCGCGAGCGGGCCCTTCAGGGCGAGCTGGGTCTTCTTCAGCGAATCGATCGTCGCCTGCGGCAGCGGATCCTTGTGCTTGTCGACCGCGCCCATGCCGGCGTCGACGCGCTCCCAGTCGAGCGTTGCCCCGGCAGCCTCCAGGGCGCGGAGGGTGGCCGTGGTGATCTCGGGACCGATACCATCACCTTCGATCAAGCTGACAAGCGGACGCTTCACGTTGACTCCTTGAGTTGCGGATCGATCTCGATGGTGTCGCCGACGACCCGCACCGAATACGTCGCCAGACAGTACTCCGATGCATCGGCGTGGCGACCGGTCGCGGTCGAGAACCGCCACGCGTGGTTCGGGCAGATGATGTGACCTCGCGACACGATGCCCTCCGTCAGGTCACCGCCGCGGTGCACGCAGCGCCGTTGCACCGCGAAGTAGCGTTCGCCGTCGAGCCCCAGCGCGAGCTCCAGGCCGTCGACGGTCACTGGGATGACGTCGCCCGGTTTGACCGCACCGACCTTGGCGACGGCGCGCCACTGCTCGCTCACCCTTCCAATCTCGCATGAATGCAACACGTGCGCTGGGTGCAGGGCCCGAAGCTCGACGGTGACGTCAGGTCTCGTCGATCGGCGTCGGTGTGCCGTCGAGGCTGATGCCGTACGCCTTCATCTTCGTGTAGATGCTGGCCCGGCTGATCCCGAGGCGCTTCGCCGCCGCTGCCGGGTTGCGATCGCGACGGAGCGCGGCGGCGATCGCGGCGCGCTCGACAGCCCGCACGGTGCGATCCGTGATGTCGCGCAGTGCCTCGCCTTCGCCGAGCCGTGACAGATCGATCGATGGGAGGTCGACCCGCTCGTCGGACTCGCCCTTGTCCGCGGACTTCCCGACGCCGAGCATGTCGAGGTCGTGCGTGCGGATCATCTCGCCGTCGCACAGGATGGCGGCGCGCGACAGCACGTTCTCGAGCTCGCGGATGTTGCCGGGCCACTTGTAGGCCGCCAGCCGCTGGAGCGCCTTTGCGGTGATCTGCGTCGGATAAGGAACTTCGCCGCCGGCGAACGACTTCGCGGCACCGCGGCGCTTCGCGAGGATGTGCGCGGCGAGCTGCGGGATGTCCTCCTTGCGCTCGCGCAGCGGCGGCACCTGGATCGGAAACACCGCGAGCCGCCAGTAGAGGTCCTCGCGGAACTGCCCGCGCGCGACCAGCGCCTTCAGGTCCTTGTTGGTCGCGGCGACCACGCGCACGTCGATCGCGACCGGGCGATCGCCGCCGACCGGCTTGATCTCGCGCTCCTGCAGCACGCGCAGCAGCTTGTTCTGCACGGAGGCATCGATGTCGCCGATCTCGTCGAGAAAGATCGTGCCACCGTTTGCCTCGCGGAACAGCCCGCGCCGCGCGCGACTCGCTCCGGTGAACGCGCCCTTCTCGTGACCGAATAGCTCTGCCTCGAGGAGCGACGGAGCGAGCGCGGAGCAGTCGAACGCGACGAAGGGTCCCTCGGCACGCGGACCGACGCGGTGGATCGTGCGCGCGAGCAGCTCCTTGCCCGTGCCGGACTCCCCGACGATCAGCACGGTCGCATCGGAGGCGGCAACGCGCTCGATCATCTGCAGGAGCTGTCGCATGAGCGCGGAGTCGCCGATCACCTCGCCGAGGCCGCGCGCCTTCTCGACCTCGCCGCGGAGCCGGCGGACCTCGCGCGCGAGTGCGCCGTGGGAGATCGCGCGCTCCACCACCGACCGGATCTCCGCGCCCTCCGCGGACTTCTTCAGCACGTCGAGCGCGCCGCCGCGCATCGATCGCACCGCGAAGCCGACGGTTGGCGCGTCGCTCCAGATCACGACGACCGTGTCGGGCGCGACCGTGCGCAGGCGGTGGAGCAGCGCGAGCGCGCCGTCATCGTCATCACCGAGCGCGGGATCGAACAGCACCGCGTCGAACGCGGAGCCCGTCACTCGTTCGAGCGCGGCGACCGGCGTCGCGACCGCCTCGACATCCATTCCGGAGAGCGCGCTGGCGCCATACGCGATCGTGGCCGGGTCGGCGTCGACGATGAGCACGTGGCGAACGCTCACCTCGGTAGGATACTCCGCGCTGTCCAGACGTCTAGACGGTGTCCACGCCATTGGACACCTTCGATGCCCGGACCTGACTCAAGTATTCGGAACCGTTTGTCCTATCCCCTGGACAGAGCTGGCTCGGTCCGTGCGTAAGCCCTGGGACCAGGAGGGCTCAGATGCACGCACCAGCCAGCATGGACGCGGACCTCGATCGCACGCGGGGGTACGTCAAGTCGATCGCGCTCAAGTACGTGCGCGATGACTCGGACGCGGAGGACGTGACCCAGGACGCGATGCTCCTCGCGCATCGCTACCGGAGCTCGTTCCGTGGAGAGTCTCGGTTCTCGACCTGGCTGTACCGGGTCACCGCGACCGCCGCCCTGATGTTCCTGCGCAAGCAGCGCCGGCTGTCCCGCGAGGTCGCGGCGAGCGGATCGCTGAAGGACGAGGACGGCACGCCGTGGCTCGAGCAGCACGCCGCGCCGATCGATCTGCGCGCGGAGGTCGTGGCGAAGGCGGACCTCGCCCTCGTCTCCGAGGCCGTCGCGGCCCTCGGCGCGAAGTACCCGGCGGTGTTCTGGAAGCGCTACGGCGAGGGCCGCACCGAGACCGAGATCGCGAAGGACCTCGGACTCTCGGTGGCCGCGGTGAAGACCCGGGCGTTCCGCGCCCGGCAGGCAGCGCTCGCAGCCGTGCGCTGATCAGCGACGCGGCTCAACGATTGGCGGCAGCAGCGATCGGACGGTCGAAGGCGAGTTGCGGATAGGTGGTGTGAACCGAGCAGAACGTGCGACCGGCGTGCGTGGCGCGAAGCTCCCAGGCGCGGTGCTTCGCGGCGCAGCCATCCGCGCAGACCTCGATCACTTCCACCCGCTCCTCGGCCAGCATCTCGATCACGAGCCACTGCGCCGGGTAGACGAGCGACAAATCGGTCCAGCTCATGTGCCCTTGAAACTACTCCCATCCCGCACCGTCACAACTTTTGACCGTGTCGATTCGTCCGGGATCCGGTGTGGGTGCCGAGCCACGCTCAGATCCAAGTGGCTGAAACTGCTCGATTCAGGCCTGGTCCCAGGGTTGAACTACCCCGGGTCATGCTGACCGCGATTTTGCCGCTGATCACCGTCTCCCTGGGGCTGTCCATGCCCGCGCCGGAGCTGGACGAGGCCGTGCCGCAGGTCACCGTCACCCAGCCGCGCAGCGCGCAGGTTCGCCTCGCGGTGACGCTCGCCGAGGCCGACGCGATCCACGCCGTTGGAATTCGCGGACAGACGATCGTGTTCGCGATCGATCGCGAGGGCGAGGCCTTCGAGGTCGTCGCGACCCTGCGCGCGAAGGGTCCTAACAAGGGCGAGGTGATCGCCCTGTCGATCACCGACGTCGGTCCGGCGATCGGTGACATGGGTAGCCTGTCGTGGCTCGGCGGCGAGCTCGCGGACGTGACCGCCGTGACCGTGCTCGCCGTGGACGGGGACGGAGCCGTCACGATCACCACGAGCGACGGGCGTGCATACATGGCGATTCCCGGCCGCGGGTCGGGCGGCAACGCCGGCGTCGAGGCGCGCTGGGCGGCCGCGTGGGATCGCGACGAGGGCTGACGCGCGCTATACAGTGCGCCCTTGGCCAAGCAGCAGCACGACCCTCGTACGGATCCCGACGTTCCCCCGGGCATGTCGATCGAGCTGCTCAAGGACCTCCATCTGCTCACGCGCGAGGGCCAGCTCAACGCCGACGCCCGCCGCAAGCTGAAGCAGATCCGCCACCTGGTCGGCCTGCTCAAGCCCGCGCTCGACGACTCGCTCGCGCGCAACGCCGATCCCATCGTCGTCGACTGTGGCGCCGGGAAGAGCTACCTCGGTGCGCTGCTCTACGAGCTCGTGCTCGGCCCTGCGGGCAAGGGTTCGCTCGTCGCGATCGAGGCGCGCCCCGAGCTCTCCGAGCAGGCGGCGAACCGCGCCGCGCGCTTCGGTCAGGATCGGTTCCGCGTCGCGACCGGTGCGATCGCGTCCGCCGCCCTGCCCTCGCGGCCGAGCGTGGTCACCGCGCTGCACGCCTGTGACACCGCCACCGATGACGCACTCGCGCTCGCGATCGCGCAGAAGGCGGATCACGTCGCGGTCGTCCCGTGCTGCCAGGCCGAGGTCGCACGCCAGCTCGAGAAGGCGAAGCCGTCCGATCCAGCCGTCGCCGCGCTGTTCGCTCATCCGCTGCATCGACGCGAGCTCGGCTCCCACCTGACGAACGTCGTCCGCGGCCTCGCGCTCGAAGCCCACGGCTACAAGGTCACGGTCACCGAGCTCGTCGGCTGGGAGCACTCGGCGAAGAACGAGCTGATCCTCGGCAAGCGGGTCAACCGGTTCGACGCGAACGCGCGAGCCACGCTGCGCGCGCTGCTCGAGACGTTCTCGATCGAACCGGCGATCGTTCGAATCCTCCGCGAACGCGGCCTGGATCCGATCGCCGCGCCTACTGCGGAGTGATGACCTGCCAGCGGACGATCGGAGCGTCGATCGCGAGCGTCACCGTCTTCACCGAGCGGATCGGCTGGTCGAGGACCCACGAGTAGATCTTCGCGGTGTACCAGCCCCACCGCGGTAGATCGACGGCGAGGCCGCCGAGCCAGCACGGTGTGGATGCGCTGATCGGATTGCCCGCCTCGTCCTCGAGCTCCAGCACGACGCGATGAGGTTCCCCGCACGCGAGCGGATCCCAGCTCGCGAGCAGCCGCGAGACGGGCTCCGGCTCGTCGGGGACCTCGGCGATGCAGGCGCCGAACAGCGTCCAGAACGCGAACGTGAACAACCAGGGAGCGAGGATGCAGGGGATGAGAGTGCGCATGCGCGAGAGGCATGGCATCGGGCGTGCCACGCGGATGTCGTTGAAAGGACAAGCGCGCGCTGTCCGTGTCCGACCGGCCGGCGGACGCACGTCCGAGCGTCGGCCGACGTATGCTGCGCGCCATGATCCGCTGGTCGCTGCTCGTGCTCGCGCTCACCGCGTGCTGCTCGCAAAAATCCACGAAGACTTCGACCGTCGTCTCCGACGATCGGCCGGAGCGGTTCGAGGATCTCGCGTTCCTCGTCGCGGGCCACATCTACAAGGCGGATCCGGAGAAGGCGGTCTCGCTCGGACTCCACAAGTTCGACGGCAAGTTGCCCGACGTGACGCCGGCGGCACTCGAGGATCAGCGCGCGCAGCTCGAGCGCGACCGTGATGCGCTGCTGAAGCTGGATCCCAAGCAGCTCACGCCGCTGCAGATCGACGAGCGCGACGTGCTGCTCACCGAGCTTCGCGGCAGGCTGTTCCGGCTCGTCGAGCTGGACGTCTATCGCACGAACCCGATGAGCTACACGGGTGCGATCAACCTCGACGACTACATCCTCCGCGACTACGCGCCCGCGCAGCAGCGGGCGCAGGCGGTGATCGATCTGTGCACCGCGCTGCCGGCGTACCTCGCGCAGGCGCGGATGAACCTCGTGCTGCCGTTGCCACAGCCGTGGATCAAGACGGCGCTGCTGCAGACGCGAGGCATGGTCGACTTTGCGGACAAGGACGTACGCCAGGCGCTCGCGAACCAGGCGCAGATCGGTCCGGCACTCGATACCTGCAAGGCCGCTCTGGCCGAGCACGTCGCGTGGCTCGAGAAGCAGGAGCCGAGCGGGACGCAGAACTTCCGCCTCGGCACGGCGAAGTTCTTGAAGATGCTGTCCGACACGCAGGGCGTGGACACCGACGTCGCTCATCTGCAGGCGATGGCGGAAGCGGATCTGCGCCGCAACCTCGCCGCGATGGACGAGGCGGCAAAGGCGATCGACCCCACGAAATCTACGAAGGACGTCGTCGAGCAGGTCGCCCAGGATCGGCCGGCTCCCGCCGACGTGCTCGCGGTCGCGACCGCTCAGACCACGGAGATGCGGAAGTTCCTCGTCGACCACAAGGTCGTCTCGATCCCGGGAACCGAGGACGCGATCCTCAAGGAGTCGCCGCCGTTCCAGCGCTGGAACTCCGCGTTCCTCAACGCGCCGGGCGTGTTCGAGACCGTGCCGCTGCCGACCTTCTATTACATCTCGCCGCCGGATCCCAAATGGCCCGCCGCCGAGCAGCTCGCGTACATCCCGCCGCGGATGGACCTCCTGTTCACGACGATCCACGAGGTCTATCCGGGTCACTATCTGCACCGCCTGCACATCCAGAAGAACCCTTCGAAGATCCTCAAGTCGTTCTGCACGTACTCGATGAACGAAGGCTGGGCGCACTACACCGAGGAGATGATGTTCGACCTCGGCGCCGGCGGAAAGACGCCGCAGGCGCGGATCGGCATGCTCAAGGAGGCGTTGCTCCGCAACGTGCGGTTCGTCGCGACGCTTGGCCTCCACACCGGGACGATGACCGTCGATGAAGCGACGAAGCTGTTCGCCGAGAAGGGCTTCGTCGACGCGGGCAATGCACGGCAGCAGGCCGCGCGGGGCACGTTCGATCCGATGTACCTCGCATACACGCTCGGCAAGCTGATGATCCGCAAGCTCCATGGCGAGTGGATGGCAAAGCATCCGAACGCGACGCTCGGCGAGTTCCACGACGAGCTCCTCGCGCACGGCTGCGCCCCGATCCCGGTGATCCGGCGCGCGATGCTCGGCGAGACCTCGCCGGCGATCTAGCGCGCGGCCGCTCGCAGCACCGACGCCACCGCCGTCGCGAGCTGCTCGATCGAGTGCGGCTTTGGCAGGAAGGCATTCACGCCGAGGTCGAGGATCTGCTGGACCTCCTCGTTCACCGCGTAGCCGCTCACCAGCAGCACCGAGACGGAGGGATCGAGGTCGCGCAGCGCGAGGTACGTCGCCTTGCCGCTCATCACGGGCATCACCATGTCGAGGACGACGGCATCGATCTCGCCGCCTCGTGCACGATAGATCTCGATCGCCTCCGCGCCGCCGGTCGCCTGGATTGTCGTGTAGCCGAGGCTCTCGAGCGCCCGCGTCACCGCGCGGCGCACGATCGCGTCGTCGTCGATCACGAGCAGCGTACCGGTGCCGCCCTCCGCGATTTGCGATGGCGATGGCGATGGGTGTGGTTCCGCTGGTTTCCGCGACGAGGGCAGGAACACGCGCATCATCGTGCCGCGGCCATCGAGACTGGTGTCGACCTCGATCGATCCACCGTGCAGCTCGACGATACCGAGCACGGTCGCGAGCCCGAGGCCCGTACCGCGGTCCGGGCCTTTCGTCTTCGTCGTGAAGTACGGCTCGAAGATGCGGTCGCGGTGCTCGGGCGCGATGCCGGCTCCGTTGTCGCTGATCTCGAGCACGACGTGCGGCCCCGTCGACGCCGTGCCGATCGCTCCCTGCGGGACCGTCGCCAGAAGCTGGTCGCGCGTGCGGATCATCACGCGACCGCCTTCGCCGACCGCGTCGCGCGCGTTGCCGACGAGGTTCATGATCACCTGCTCGAGCTGGCTCTGATCGCCCGACACCACACCGCGGTCCTCGGCGGTCAGATCGAGCTCGAGCTCCACGCCGGTCGACGTGCGGCGCAAGAGCTCCGACATCGATGACACGATGTCCGAGAGGCACAGCGTCTGCGCGCGGTGCTTGCCACGGCGTGCAAAGCCGAGCAGCGAACGCGTGAGAGCGGCCGAGCGCTCGGTGATGTCGTCGATCAGCTCGAGCGCTTCCTTGCGTTTCGGATCGCTCTCGCTCGACGCGAGCTCGCTCGCGATCAGCTTGATCCCGAAGATCAGGTTATTGAAGTCGTGCGCGATGCCGCCCGCGAGCGTGCCGATCGCTTCCATGCGCTGCGACAGGTGCAGCCGCTGGTCGCTCTCGGCGCGGGCGCGCTCCGCCTCGACTTCGCGCGTGATGTCGAAGAACGCGACGATCACGTGCGTGATCACGCCCTCGCTGTTGATCACCGGACGACCGAACGTGCGAACGTCGACACAGGTGCCGTCGGGGCGGCGGATCGTGATGTCGTCGTTGACGACGACCTTCCCCTCCTGCAGCGCGCGCACGAACGGCAGGCGCGCCTCGGGATACGCCTTCTTGTCACGCGTCAGGATTCCGTAGGGCTCGGCGTAGCCGTGGACGTGGACACCGAGCAGACCCGTGCCCATGATCGTGGCGAACGTCTTGTTCGCGTACACCTCTTCGCCATTGGGCGCGCGGGCGACCCAGATGCCGATCGGGAGATCCTCGCCGAGCGCGAGGATGATGTCGTGGTCGCTCGGAAGTGCCATTCGACCCGTGCGGACCGTATCACGCGAGCTGCGGCTCGTGGCACCATCGCTTCGCAGTGCTGCGCTGGCCCGGTAACTTCCTCCACTTCCTCTGGCTCCTGATCGTGGTGGTGGTGTGCGGCGTCATCTACGGCCTGGGGCGGCTAGGCATCTTCCTCTTCGTATGGGGCAAGCGACGCCGGCGCGCACTCGCTCATCTCCGCGGCTGGATGCTGCGGCAGTCGATGACCACGCTCGGCGCGACGTTCATCAAGCTCGGCCAGGTGATGTCCACGCGGCCCGACCTCTTCGAGCCCGAGATCATCAACCAGCTCCGCCGCCTCCAGGACAAGCTCCCGCCGTTCGGGTTTGGCCGCGTGAAGTCGACGGTCGAGGCCGAGCTCGGCAAGCCGCTGACCGAGGTGTTCAGCGACTTCGAGGAGACCGCGATCGCCGCCGCGAGCGTCGCGCAGGTCCACCGCGCACACCTGAAGGACGGTCGCGAGGTTGCCGTGAAGGTCCTGCGCCCGGGAGTTCGCCGCCAGGTCGAGCGTGACAGGGCGCTGCTCATCGGCGGTGCGAAGCTGATCGCCCTGCGCCCGAAGTGGCGGCTCTCCGATCCGGTCGGCCACACGCAGCATTTCGTCGACGCGATCCACGAGCAGACCGACCTCCGCATCGAGGCCACGAACTACACGAGGTTCCGCGAAAACTTCGCCGGTCGCCCGAACGTGTCGTTCCCCGAGGTCTACGCCGAGCTATCGGGCGAGAAGATCCTGACGATGCAGTTCGTGCGCGGCGTAAAGGTCGACGCCCTGCCCGCCGACTGGGCCCCCGAGCTCAAGAAGAAGCTCGCGGAGACGGTGCGCATGTCGATGTTCAAGATGTGCTTCGAGGACGGCTTCGTCCACGCCGACCTCCACCCCGGCAACATGGTCGTGCAGGACGACGGCAAGCTGATCATCTTCGACGCCGGCCTCGCGAAGCTGCTCCACGAGGACGTGCTGATCCAGTTCATCGACATGACGAAGTGCCTCGCGATGGGCACACCGGATGACCTCGTCAATCACCTCAAGCGGTTCCACAAGTACCTCGGCACGATCGACTGGGAGTCGCTGCGCGTCGAGGTCAACGAGTTCGCCTTGAAGTTCCGCGCGAAGGACGTCGCGAAGCTCGAGTACGGCGAGCTGATCACCGAGATGTTCGCGATCGGCCGCAAGTACCGCGTGCACCCGGTGACCGACATGATGCTCGTGTTCGTCGCACTGATCACCGCGCAAGGCATCGGCAAGATGCTCGAACCGGAGCACAACGTCTTCGGCGCGGTCGCGATGTTCCTGATGCCGATCCTGATGAAGCGCAACGAGCACATCCCGCAGACGGCCGAGGCCAGAGCCGCCGGCGAGAAGGCCGCCGCCGTGGCGACCGCCTGATCGCCTCGGGCGTCTACAGCTTCTACAGCTTCTTCTTGTCGCCGGCGGTGATCTTCACCAGGAGCTCGGGCTTCAGGTGCTTCTTGATGGCCGCGTTGACCTGGTCGAGCGTCAGCGCCTTGATGGCGGCGTTGTTCTTCTCCCAGTACTCCATCTTGCGGTCGAGGTAGAGGCCGTCGTTGAGCATGCTGATCACGGTGCCGTCCTGCGACAGCGTGCGATCGAAGTTCAGCTGGATGCCGGACTTCGCCGCCGCGAGCTCGTCGGCGGTGATGCCCTCCTTCGCGAACTTCGTGATCTCCTCGAGCAGCGCTGCCATGCCCTTCTTGCCGTTCTCGGGGTTCAGCGCGCCGCCCGCGATGAACGCGCCCGCGGGATCGAGTGCGGGCAGCTGGACTGCGGAGAACGCGAAGTACGACAGACCATCCTTCTGGCGCATGCGCGTCACGAGGCGCGACACGAACCCGCCGCCGCCGAGCGTGTAGTTCGCCACGGTCATCGCCGGCGCATCCGCATCGTCATCCTTGAGCGCGACCGCGTGGACCACACCGATCAGCGCGTTCGCTTTGTCGGGGAAGTCGATGATGTGATCTCCCGCGGTGGTCGCGGTGTACTTGCGCGAGAGGCGCTTCCAGGGCTTCGGCGACTTCCACGCGCCCCAGTTCTTCTCCAGCCATGCGTTGACGGCCGGCGCATCGACGTCGCCGACGATCGCGAGCGTCGCGTTGCTCATGCCGAGGAACGCGTGGAACTTCTTCACCTCGGCGAGCTTCAGCGCCTTGAGGTCCTTGATCTGCTCCTCGGTGCTCGGCACGTACAGCGGGTGGTTCTTCGGGTACTGGGCGATGATCTGGCCGACCTTCGTGAACGCCTGCGTCTGCGGATCCGACTTCTGCTCCTCGAGCGCGGAGACGGTCTCCTTGACCGCGATATCGAACTGGTCCTGCGGGAATGACGGCTGGCGCAGCACCTCGTCGACGAGCGCGAGCACCGCGGGCAGGTTGTCGCGGGTGGTCTGGATGTTGACGTCGAGGGTGCCCGGCGTGGTTCCGAACGAGACCTGCGCCTCGAGCTGATCCCACTTGTCCTTGAGCTGCTGGAACGTGTGCTTCTTCGTGCCGCGGCTGAGCGCGTCGTCGAGCATCGACGCGGCGAGCCGCTTGCCCGTGAAGTCGGCTTCGGCCCCGTACCGCATCGTGAGGCGCGCGCGCACCACGTGTCCGCGCGTCGTCTTCGAGAGCACCGCGACCTTCATGCCGTTCGGCAGCGCGCTGCGCACCGTGCGCTTCTCGATGTTCGCGAGCGTCGCGTCGAACTTCTCGCCGTCGGTCTCCGGGGGCTTGCCCTTGTAGCCCGAGACGAGCTTGCCCACATCCGGCGTCTCCTCGAGCGGCGCGCGCACCGGGGTCTTCGTCGGATAGAACATGCCGAGCGTCCGGTTCGAGGACACGAGGAACTTCTCGGCGACGGCAGTTGTCTCCGCCGCGGTCAACGCTTCCATGCGGTCGCGCGTCCAGAACAGGAGCCGCCAATCACCGGCACCGATGAACTCGCTGATCGCGGTGCCGATCGACGCGCTGTTCGAGAAGAACAGCTTGAACTGCTTCTTGAACTTCGCCTTGACGCGCGTGATCTCCTCGTCGGTGACCTTGCTCTTGCCGAGGCCCTCGACGATCGCGATCATCTTGTCGCGCACCGCCTCGGCGGACTTGTTCGCCGGCACCGTCGCCGTGATCTCGAGCAGCCCCGGATCGTGCAGCGTGAGCTGGGTCGCGGAGACCTTCGTGGCCATGCCGGTCTTCACGAGCGCCGTGTAGAGGCGGCCCGACGGCTCGTCGGTCAGCACCTCGGCGATCGCCTCGACCGGCGCGTAGTCCGGATCCGAGGTCGCGGCCACGTGGTACGCGAGACCCACGACCTGCACGTCACCGGCGCGGCGCAGCGTGACGATGCGCTCGCCGTCCTGCACCGGTTCCATGGTGTACGTGCGCTCGAGCGGACCCGGCGGGTTCTGGATCTTGCCGAAGTGCTGCTCGATCAGCGCGAGCGCCTGCTTCGCCTCGAACTTGCCGGCGACCATCAGGATCGCGTTATCGGGGCGGTAGTACTTCTTGTAGAACCGCTTCAGCGTCGACGCCGGGACCTTCTCGATGTCGGCGCGGCTGCCGATCGTCGACTTGCCGTAGTTGTGCCAGAGGTACGCGGTCGACCAGATGCGCTCCGACAGGATGCCGTCCGGACGGTTCTCGCCGATCTCGAACTCGTTGCGGACGACCGAGAACTCCTTGTCGAGGTCGGACTGCGCGATGTTGGAGTTCATCATCCGATCCGCTTCCATCTCGAGCGCCCACGAGAGGTTGTCGCCCTTCGCCGGCAGCGTCTCGAAGTAGTTCGTGCGGTCGTACCAGGTGGTCGCGTTGTTGCTCGCGCCCTTCGCCTTCAGCTCCTCCCAGACCTTCGGGTGCTTCGGCGAGCCCTTGAACAGCATGTGCTCGAGCAGGTGCGCCATGCCCGTCTCGCCGTAGCCCTCGTGGCGTGAGCCGACGAGGTACGTGATGTTGATCGTCACGTTCTCGGTGCTCGCGTCCGGGAACAGCAGGATGCGCAGCCCGTTCGGGAGTGTGTACTCGGTGATGCCCTCGACTTGGGTCACCTGCTTGGGTGCAGCGAGGGGTGTGGAAGGGAGCACCGCGAGTGCGGCGAGGACGAGAAGAATGGTCGGAGAGCTCTTCACGGCCCGGGTTATAGCCTGGGATCCCATAGGGTTGAGCAAGCGATTTGGCTTGTGTGGCGCCCGCGCACATGAGAAAGAGGGCGCCTCATGCAACACACGTCGCCCGGCGAGCGGACTGCCAACACCCCGCCCCCGCCTAGCACCTCGATCCGCGGCTTGTTCGAGCGCGTGCTGCCGGCGTTCACGCCGATTCGCACCACGGAAGCCGAGTCGATCCTGCGGGAGTTGTTCAGCCTCGCGGACATCCAGATCGGCGGCACGCGTCCCGGCGACATCCAGGTGAAGGACCAGCGGTTCTACGAGCGCACGATCCGTGGCGCGTCGCTCGGCTTCGGCGAGGCGTACATGGACGGGTGGTGGGATACCGACGCGCTCGACGTGACCATCGACAAGGTCATGCGGGCGAACCTGAAGCAGAAGGTCAAGGGCAGCTGGAGGCTCAAGGCGCTCACGGCCAAGGCCGTGCTCATGAACCTGCAGAGCAAGACCCGCTCGGGCCCCTCGGTCGAGGCTCACTACGACATGGGCAACGACCTCTACACCCGCATGCTCGACGAGCGCATGGTCTACACCTGCGGCTACTGGAAGAACGCGAAGAACCTCCAGGAAGCGCAGGACGACAAGCTCGACCTCGTCGCCCGCAAGGTCGGCCTCAAGCCCGGCATGCGCGTGCTCGACCTCGGCTGCGGATGGGGCGGCATGGCGAGCTGGGCCGCCGAGAAGTACGGCTGCTCGGTCGTCGGCGTCTCGCTCTCCAAGGATCAAGTCGCTCTCGGTAACGAGATGTGGGGACCCAAGGGCAAGAAGCTCGACGTCGAGCTGAAGCTCATGGACTACCGCGACGTGCGCGGCACGTTCGACCGCGTGATCTCGATCGGCATGATGGAGCACGTCGGCCCCAAGAATCACCGCCACATGATGGAGGTGATCAACGCTCGCCTCGCCGACGACGGCGTCGCGCTCGTGCACACGATCGCGAACAACCGCTCGCTGCGCCACGGCACCGCGTGGATCGAGAAGTACATCTTCCCGAACGCGGTCGCGCCGTCACTCGCGCAGATCGGCCGCGCGATGGAAGGCCTGTTCATCCCCGAGGACATGCACAACATCGGGCCGGACTACGATCCGACGCTGATGGCGTGGTGGGACAACTTCGATCGCACGTACAGCGAGATCAGCCACCGCTACGACCGGAAGTTCTACCTGATGTGGAAGTTCTACCTGCTCGCCGCCGCGGGCGCCGCACGCAGCCGCGACGGACAGCTGTATCAGGTCGTGATGACGAAGACCGGCCGGGTTCAGCCCGACTGCCGCAAGCTCTGACCGCGGCGTAAACGCCAAGCCGCGTAAACAGCGCGTTGAGTAAACGCCAAGCGCGCCACGATTCGCACGCCGGCACTCGTGTGCCCCGGAATTAGCGCCAAGCACGCCAAGCCGCCAAGCACGCCAAACCCAGAGATTTTTTTTCGCTTCGCGAAACAAACTCTCGGTTCGCGTGTTTGCGCTCGCCGCGCTCGCCACAAGTTCCGCGCCACCGTCCGCGCGTCGAACGTCCGCGCGTCGCACGCGTCCGCGGGGGCGCGGTGGCGCGGTGGCGCGGTGGCGCGGTGGCCGAGTACGGCAAGCGCAAGGCAGGCGAGCCGAGGAAGTTTTTCTTCGCGAAGCGAAAAAAGTTTCAGGGCTTGGCGTGCTTGGCACCTTGGCGTGCTTGGCGCTAATTCCGGGGCACCCGAGTGCCGGCGCGCGAACCGTGGCGCGCTTGGCGTTTGCGCCCTGCGTACGCAGCTTGGCGGTTAGGCCGCGAGGCGACCCATTCCGACGAGGCCCGCGCGGACCTCGATCGGATCGGACGCTTCGCGCTGCCAGCCGTCCGCCATGAACTTCGCCGCATCCACGAGCGCGTGGAGGTAGGGGACGCTCAGGTACACGACGCCGTGACGCTCGCACCACGCCTTCGTGATGGCGGCGGCCTTCGGCAGGTGCTGGTGCGGGATCTTCGGGAACAGGTGGTGCTCGGCCTGGTAGTCGAGGCCGATGAAGAAGAACGAGATGAACTTCGGGAGCTGGAGGTTCCGCGTCGTCTCGAGCTGGTGGATCCAGTCGTTGTTCTGCTCCGCGACGATCGGCAGACCGGCGTGCGCGGGGAGGAACACGAGCGCGAGGAACACGCCGACGCCGGCCCAGATCGCCGAGTAGAGGAGGAACGCGACGAGCGGTCCCCAGATGAGCGAGGGGATGACGAGCCACGCGGTGTAGTGGGTGACCTGGCAGGCCACGTCGATCCACCAGTCCTTCGTGAAGCCGTGCTTCTTGGGATAGCGGTAGACGTGGAGCAGCGACGAGCGGCGCATGCCGAGCGTCATCAGCGTCGACATCGGCCAGAACGCCCACTTCTGGAAGGTGCGCTGGAACCAGCGCTCCTTCGGGCCGCACTTCAGGTGCTCCTTGTTCGTCGACGCGAACGGGAACGGGCGGATATCCGGGTCCACGCCCTCCACGTTCGGGTGACCGTGGTGGAGGCGATCGTGCTTCTCGCGCCAGTAGAGGGCGGAGAGGCCGGAGAGCAGCGGGAAGGCGAAGTACGCCATGAACGAGTTACGCGTCGGCGACTTCGAGGTGCTGCGGTGACTGCCCTCGTGACCCATCATCGCGGCGGCGGTGCACAGCACCGAGCAGACCGGGACGAGGAACAGCGCCGCGTACCACCCGTACATCGCGATCGTCACGAGGCACGCTGCGGTGCCGCCCAGAAGGAGCGCGAGCTTCAGCCAGCTGCGAAGCTCTTGATGGTTGAAAACCCCCGCGAGACGAAGCTCGTTCCGGAGAGATCCAAGCTCGGGTACCGACTGCATTGATGAGGGGATACAACGCGTTCTGTCGGGATGGCGAGTCTTCTCTGTCATGTTTTGAGCACGAATCGGCGCCCTGGTTCGACCACTTCCGTTAGTCGAGCTTCAGGCGCGGGCGGTACCGAAGCATCCCGGCACCCGCGGAGACGGCAAGCTCCGCACCTTCTCCGGGTTCATGCCGAAGATCGGACTGTTCGCGCTGATCGATCTCGGCCGCAAGCTGCCGCAGCTCGAGAAGCTCGCGAGGTCGGTGCCGCTCGCAGATCCGATGTCCGCGCAAAACGCGTCCACGCTCGACGCGCAGTCGCTCGCCGACTGGCTCGAGTACATTGGCTACATCGAAGGCGCGATCGAGTCCGGCGAGCGCGTTGCCGAAGAAGTGCGCCCACTCGTGCGCTGACGTACGCTGGCGCGATGCCGAAGGTCACGAAGCCTTCCACCGCAAAGCCTGCCCGCGGCGCGCCGGTGCGCGACCTCGCGCGCGCGTTCAAGCACGGTGCGAAGTACAAGGACCAGCACGCGGCGTACACGGTGAAGCTCGTCGACCTCGCCGCGGTCACGCTGCCGACCGGCAAGATCTTCGCCGCGGATCCGTTCGCGTTCCATCGCATCGAGCCGTTCGAGCGCACGGTGAAGAAGGGCACGTACGCCGTGATCGCGAGCATCGCGAAGATCGCGCCGCTGAAGAAGGGACGCCCGCAGGAGCGCGTGGCTGCTGCGATGCTGCGGATCGCGAAGGGCGAGCCTGCGAGCTGGATCAACGCGACGCGGAAGGGCCAGAAGCTCGGCAAGCTCGAGTCCGATCACTTCTTCGGGTACGGCGTGGACGCGGGAACCGGCTGCTTCTGCGACATCTCCGCGGCGACCGCGCTGAAAGCTCTCGACGAGGTCGAGCACGCGAACGAGAACTGGGAAGGCTGGCTGATGGCGAAGATCTCGAAGGGGATGCTGGCGTCGAAGCAGGCGTGGGGTAGCGGCTCCGCGATCACCGTTCCCGACACGAAGGCCAATGTCGTCGCGTTTTCGAGCGGCTGGGGCGATGGCTTCTACGGCAGCTACTGGGGAATAAGCGCGAAGGGCGAGCCACTGTGCCTGGTTACCGACTTCGGCGTGTATCCGGCGGAACCGCGCCCGGAACCCGTTGTCTGACCGTCCATGATTCGCCTTGCCGGGTGCGCTGCGCTGGTCACTCTCGCACTGTCGACCGCCGCGCACGCCGACGAGCTCTCGGCGACGCGCTCGATGCCGCTCGTGGAGACGTCGCACGCGGTCGACATCAAGATCGAGAACGGCGTCGCGACGTACACGGTGCAGCGAATGTTCAGGAACAACGGCGGCACCGCGGAACAGGTCGAGCTGATCATCGGCCTGCCGTACGGCGCGGCGGCGACCGGCCTCCGGATCAAGGCGAACGACGTGTGGCACACCGGCGAGCTCATGGAGCGCGAGGCCGCCGCGAAGCTCTACGAGGAGATGACCGGCTTTGGCCAGGCGAAGCCGAAGGACCCTGCCCTGCTCGCGTGGATGTGGGCCGACACGCTGTCGCTGCAGGTGTTCCCGGTGATGCCGAAGACGGTGTCGACCGTCGAGTACACGCTCACCGCACCGACGCGATACATGGGCGGGCGGTACTTCGTCTCGTACCCGCGCGTGGCGACAGTGCGGGAAATGGATGAGGACGGCGCCGCGTCGCTGCCGCTGGCGACGCCGGTCGTCAACGTTCACTTCGGATGGGGCGATCCGCGGACGAAGGTGACGATCGATGGGAAGGAGATCCACCGCGACCGCGCAACCGCGCTCGTGCCTCCCGCACATCAGGACTGGGAGGATCTCGTCGAGATCAACGCCTCCGCGAGCTACATCGCGAGCAAGCTCGTCATCCCGAGCGAGCGTCGTACCGACAAGGGCTTCTCGAAGGCCAAGCTGACGCTCGATCTCCGGCACACGTACAAGAGCGACCTTCGCGTGGAGCTGCTGACGCCGCAGAACCAGCGCGTCGACGTGCACGGTGGTGATGGCGGCGGTGGCAACGATCTGCGCGGCACCTACAACCTCGAGCTGCCCGCCGGGACGACCGCCGCCGGGACGTGGCGGCTGATCGTGTCGGATCACGCCGGCCTCGACACCGGCACGATCGATCGCTGGTCGCTCAGCATCGGCGAAGGAAACGACAAGACGATCGCCTACGCGACCGACACGCCGCTGTTCATCCCCGACGCGCCGGCGAACGCGAGCGAGGCAGGCGTCGCATCGATCTCGATCGAGCCGCCGCCGATCGACAAGCTCGCGGGCCGTCTCGGCAAGGTCGTCGCGTCGAAGGCGCACTCGTTCTCGCGCCTCGAGCTCGACGTGGCACCGCAGCTCGTGCCCACACCGAAGCGCGCGCAGGTCGTGTTCGTGATCGACACGTCGTACTCGATGCTCGAGGGCGGCGTCGACGCTCAGCTCGATCTGGTGGCCGCCTACGCCTCGCACGTTCCGGACGCGGAGATCGAGCTGGTCACGTTCCGTCGACACGCTCATCGCGTGTTCGGGAAGTTCGTGCCCGTGCGTCAGCTCGGCGAGGCAATCGCGACCGCGCGGCGCGCGAAGAAGCTCGAGCTCGGGAACGGCTCGAACCTCGACGAGGGCGCCCTGCTCGCCGCCCAGCTGCTCGCATCGCGCACCGCGGGCCCGCGCCGCGTGGTGCTCGCGACCGACGAGCTCGTGCGCCAGTCGCTGAGCGGCCAGGTCGCGCTCGCGGCCTTCAGCAGGCTCTCCGACGACACCGTGGTCCACGTGATCGTGCCGAAGCTCGACGGTGACGACCGTCCGACGCTGGCGCGCGATGACGAGGCCGTGTTCGCACCGATGGCGACAAAGCACCACGGCATCTACGCCTCGCTCGGCGGATTCCCGGCGAAGACCGTCAAGGACCTCGCGCCCACGGTGCTCGAGCTCGTCCGGCCCACGCGGATCGAGAACGCCTCGATCCCCGGCTTCGAGCTCGAGACCAGCTTCCTCACCGAGGGCCAAGGCGTGCGTCTCATGGTCGACACCGAGAACAAGCCCGCGCCCGATCGCGTCACGATCAGCGGCCGGCTGTGGTCCGATCCGTACTCGAAGGAGCTGATCGTCTCGCGGCCGTTCTCGATCGCGACCGCGGCGTTCATCTTCGGCGGCGACGAGCACCAGCAGCTCAGCGAGGCGGAGCAGATGACGGTCGCGCTGATGGGCCGCGCGGTCTCGCCTGTCACCTCGTACGTCGCTGCCGAGCCCGGTGTTCGCCCGTCGACGGTCGGCCTCGACCGCGGCTTCGGCACGATCGGGTCGGGCCGCTACGGCACGATCGGTCATGGCTCGGGTGGCGGTGGCGGCGTGGTCCTCCCGCCGATCGACTGGCAGTCGATGATCGAGAGCGCTGCGTGCGTTGCCTCCCTGAAACCGCCCGCGCCGTGGTCGATCACGCTCGAGATCGAGACCACGCGCATGGAGGTCGTCGATGTCCAGGCGAAGACGGCGGGAGCGATGGGGAAGTGCCTCGCCGAGGTCGCGTGGAACCTCGTGCTCGACAACGATCGGTTCTTCACCGACCACGACCGCTACACGATCGAGCTCTCCGGCCCGCCGGCGCCCTGAAGATGTTCACGCGCTAGCCCACCTGCAGTAGGCTTGGAACACTCGTGTCCAGGCTCCGTCGTCTCGTCGCGCTCGCCGCATTCTCGGCGTGCGACTCGCCGGCGAGCGACCTGCCCGACGGCGGTATCGATGGCGGCGCGGATCCTCGCGCTCCCGTGCTGTACCCCGCTGGGCAGACGCTGTCGCCGCTGACGCCGGACCTCGTCGAGCGGCTTCGTGCGGTCCACGCGACCGCCACCGGCAGCGACATGGTGTTCGCGAAGATCGGCGACTCGCACACCGAGACCCCGGCGTACATCGCGTGCTTCGCGGGCACCAACGTCGATCTCGGCGGCCGCGATCTGGGCGCGACCGTCGCGCACTTCAAGGCCGGCGACGCGGCAGGTACGACCCCGTTTCAACGCGTGTCGATCGCCACGAAGATCGGCTGGTCCGCGTTCCAGGTGCTCGCCGGCACGCCGTCGCCGCTCGCACAGGAGGTCGCGGCGATCCGGCCGACGTTCGCGACGGTCCTCTTCGGCACGAACGACATCGGCTACAACCGCATCGATCGCTACGGCCAGAACCTCGCGGCGATCGCGGACACGCTGCTCGCGTCGGGAGTCATCCCGATCTTCTCCACGCTCCCGCCCCGCGACGACGATGCCGCCGCCGACCGGCAGGTGCCGCGCTACAACGCGATCGCGCGCGGCGTCGCGCAGACCCGCGGGATCCCGCTCGTCGATTTGCACCGCGAGCTCGCCGCGCTGCCGGGTCACGGCCTCGCCGGCGACGACTTGCACCTCGAGTCGTACTCTGCCGGTGCGTGCCGCCTCGATGCCATGGGCATCACCCACGGCAACAACGTCCGCAACCTGTGGGTGCTCTCCGCGCTCGATCGCATGCGCCGCACGGTGCTCGCAGACGAGCCCGCGCCCGATGCGGATGCCCCTCGGCTTCGAGGTCGCGGCGCGCCCGACGATCCGTTCCTCGTCTCGCAGCTCCCGTTCGCCGACCGCCGCGACACCTCGACGTTCGGCACCGACGCGATCACGTCGTACCCAGCGTGCGGTCCGCAGGACGAACGCGGCAACGAGGTCTACTACCGGATCGAGCTCGCGTCGCCCGCGATGCTCCATGCGTACGTGATCGACGACACTGCGGATATCGATCTGCACCTGCTCGCGGACGCACCGAGCGCCTCCGGATGTCTCGCGCGCGGCGACACCGCGATCGATCGCCAGCTCGCCGCCGGGACGTATTTCCTCGTCGCGGATACGTTCGCGGGCACCGCGGGCGACTTCACGATCGTCGTGATGACCGATCCATGATCCGGTGTATATCTCGCGCCTATGGCGCGCGAGATCGAGCTCTTCTTCGACGTCGGATCTTCCTACAGCTACCTCGCGGCCACGCAGATGGCCGCCCTGACCGAGCGCACCAAGGTGGCGGTTCGCTGGCGTCCGTTCCTGCTCGGCGCGGTGTTCAAGGCGACGACGAACGAGATGCCCGCGCGCGTGCCGGCGAAGGCCCGATGGATGCTCGAGGACATGGCGCGCTGGGCCGAGCACTACGGCATTCCGTTCCGCATGCCCTCGCGGTTTCCGCTGCTCACGCTCCGCACGCAGCGCGCGCTCGCTGCTGCCGAGCGCAACGACGCGGAGAAGGTCCCCGCGTTCGCGCTCGCGCTGTTCAAGGCGTACTGGGCCGAGGATCAGGACGTCACCGCGGATCCCGTGATCGCCGCCGCCGCGACGTCCGCGGGCCTCGACGCTGCAGCGATCGTCAGTTCGATCGACGCGCAGGAGACGAAGGATCTGCTCCGGGCCACGACTGACGAGGCCGTCAAGCGCGGCGCGTTCGGAGCGCCGGCGATGTTCGTCGGCGACGCGCTGTTCTGGGGCAACGATCGGATCGCGTTGCTCGAGCGGCACCTGGCACGGCTCGCCCCTTGAGCGAGGACGACGTCAAGACGCAGAGCGTCGCGAGCCGCGCGCCCGCACGACGTCCCTTGCCCGTCCTCGAGCGCGGCACCACGGTAGGTCGCTACGTCATCCTCGATCGGATCGGGCACGGTGGGATGGGCATCGTCTATCGCGCCTACGATCCGGATCTCGATCGACGGGTCGCGCTCAAGCTGGTGCGAGCGGTCAGCAAGGACACGACGGCGAGGCTGATCCGCGAGGCCCAGGCGCTCGCGAAGGTCTCGCATCCGAACATCGTGCAGGTGTTCGACGTCGGCGTGTTCGGCGACACCGTGTTCATCGCGATGGAGCTCGTCGAGGGCAAGACGCTCATCGCGTGGACCAAGGAAGCGCCGCGCGAGTGGCGAGAGACGCTCGGTCACTTGCTCGACGCCGGCCGCGGCCTCGCTGCCGCGCACGACGCGAACCTCGTGCACCGCGACTTCAAGCCGCAGAACGTGATGATCGGCGCCGACGGCCGCGTGCGCGTGCTCGATTTCGGCGTCGCGCGACGTGCGGTGTTCACCACCGACGCCTCGTTGCCTGCGCCCGACGAAGCCGACGACGAATCGCTCGGCGATGGCGACACCGACTCCGACGACTCGACACGACCCGTTGCATCGATCGCACCTGCAGGTCTCCCGCGCGTCGTGGCCAGCCGCCTCACCGGCACGTGGGGCTACATGGCACCCGAGCAGCGAACGCGCGGGGTGCTCGATGCGCGCGCGGATCAGTTCGCGTTCGCGGTCTCGGCGTGGGAGCTGCTGCACGGCGAGCGCCCGTTCCCTGGCGAGAACCCGAGGCAGTACGCCGAGGCCTCGGCGACCGGAACGTTCCGCCCGCCGCCGGCCGGCAACACCACACCCACCTGGATCCGCAAGGTGCTGCTGCGCGCGCTCTCGCCAAGGGCAACCGATCGCTACAATTCGATGAACGACGTCCTCGATGCGCTCTCCGCGGATCCCGCTCGTCGCCGCACCGAGGTGGCGATCGGCGTGCTCGTGATCGCCGCCGCCGTCGGCGTCACCGCTGCGATCGCGTCGCTCGGCGGTGACTCGGCGATGTGCGAGGACGGACCGCGCCACATGGTCGGCGTGTGGGACTCCGCCGTCGCCGCGCAGCTCGATGGAGGGTTCCGCGCGACCGGCGCCCCGTTCGCGGCGGAGACGGCCGGCAAGGTGCGCGCGGCCCTCGAGGAGCGCACCGGCTCGTGGGTCACGATGCACCGCGAGGCATGCCGCGCCACGCGCGTCAGCGGCGAGCAGAGCGCGGAGCTCCTCGATCTGCGCATGGGCTGCCTCTCGCGCCGGCGCGAGGAGATGCGCGCACTCGTGCAGCAGCTGATCAGCGCACCCGATGGGCCTCGCGTCGCGGCGTCGATCGAGGCCGTCGCTCGCCTCCCCTCGGTCGCATCATGCGCGGATCGTGATGCACTGACCGCCGTCATGCCGCTCCCGGACGATCCGATGCGACGCCTCGAGATCGATCAAGCACGCAGCGAGCTCGCGACGATCAACGCGCTGTTCTCGACGGGTCAGTGGCCCGCCGCGCGCACGCGCGCCGAGCACGTGCAGCGCCGCGCGCATCGGCTCGCGTGGCCACCGCTCGTCGCGGAGGCCAGCCTGATGCGCGGCCTCGTCGAGCGGCATGCCGGGAGCTTCGCCGCCTCGGAGACCGCCCTGAACGAAGCAGCGCAGGCCGCCGCACGCGCTCACCTCGATGACGTCGCGGCGGCCGCGTGGGCCGAGCTCGCCTGGGTCGTGGGCTACGAGCAGGAGCGCCCCGCCGAGGGTCTCGCGCTCACCGCCGCCGCGGAGGCCGCGGCTCTCCGCGCCGGCGC
>JACCRC010000018.1 GCA_013813765.1 Deltaproteobacteria bacterium
CGAACCCCACCTCAAACCCCACCTCAAACCCCACCTCACCCCTCTTTCGCGACCACAAAATCGCACAACACAAAACGTCAACGAATTGCACGACCCTCAGCTGTTCAAGCTGAAGGTCGGAAAACGCCGAAAAATCTCCGTCGAGAACTCGCAAGATCGACCCCACCGAAAACCCCACTTTGAGTGCTCAAACACGCAACGCCTTGGGACAGGACGACGCGATAAGATGTTGAGTTGCTTTGTAAGTGGTGTTGACGACAGTGCCTATCTTGCATTCCCAAGCTGAAGGTCGCCGGTTCGAATCCGGTATCCCGCTCAATATTTCAACTGGTTGTGGCGACGAGGCTTTCCTCGAAGCCAGATTAGTCAGCGGTTAGTCAGCGCTGTGCACCGAGCAACTCCTCGCCCCAGACAGCGCTCAGCTGCCACCTTGGCGTCGAGTGAGCGCCGCTGAGGGTCATCCGATCGAAACACGAACTCTCGCTGCTTACACTACGGGTCTCGATACCGCTGCGACGTCGTCTCAAGGTTGCCGCGCAGCGCCGCCCTCCACGAATCGGGTGCGACGAGCTCTGCGAACGGTCCGAAGCTCTGGATCCACGGGATGACCTCCCACTGGGCGCTCGACCTGACCCGATAGCGCAACGTCCCGTCGGGAAGCCGCTCCTTCGACTCGTTCGGGTGATGGGTACGCTCTTCGACACGCCACGCGATGTCTGCGTCGAACCGGATCTCGACGTCCTCTTCCTTGTCGCTGACGAAGATGCCGAACGCCTTCTGTACATGCGCATCGACGTCGGCCTTTGGCGCCGTGAAGCTCTCGCGCGTGAGATCCAGATCCTTGATCCGATGCACCGCGAGCGTCGTGATCTCGCTGCGCTCACCCAGGCAGGCGAAGAGGTAGAGAGCCGAGCGATGCCAGATGAGTCGCAGCGGCCGTGCGGTGTGCTTCCGCGTCGTGCCTTTCCACGTCGAGTGGTACGTGAGCTCGCAGAGGCGTCGCCGCGCGATCGCATCCACGAGTTGATCGATCAGCTCGCGCTGCGGGGAGTAGTCGACGTGCCCTCGTGCATGCGAAGTGAACACACGGGCCATCGCGTCGAGGCCGCCGTTGTGCCGTGGGCTCAAGAAGCCACGGATCTTCGTCATGACAGAGGCGAGGTCATCGTGGATCGGCGTGCCAGCGAGCCCGGCCAAGGTCTTGTGCGCAGCGTAGATCGCTAGCAGCTCCGTCGTACCGAAGGTGATCGCTTCGAGCGCGCGGATCCTGTGGTCGATCCGGTACGTCTTCTTCTGTTTGCCGATGCTCTCCTCGATGATCGCGAAGTCGCGCTCCAGGGTCGCGAGGTCGCGCTCGATCGTGGCCTTGCTGACGCCGAGCTGCTCGGAGAGTCGTTTGACACCATACGGTTCGGTGGCATCCGCGAGGAGGCGGAGCAGAGCCCACTGCCGAACGAGCTGCTGCGAATCGGGCCGGCGCTGCGTGTCGTGAGCCACGCGCCGAGTCTCGACGATCCCCCTGACGGCGTCGAGAACCGATCTGCAGCGTGCGGTGGTCGATCGCTACGGTGAACCGATGACCAACCGCATCAAGCTCGATCCTCTCGCGTACGTGCTCATCCTCGGCGTGCTCGGCATCCAGATCTACACGAGCTTCCTGCGAGGACAGAACGTCGACGACGTCATCGATGCCTCAGACCGCGCATATCAGGCGTCGGTGTTCGGAAGCAGCGACAACAAGGGCGTGATGCACCAGGTGTTTCGCCAGAACGAGCTGGATCGCGAGCTGCTCAAGGTCGTACTGCACATCTGCGCGCGGTGACCTGCCGCAATTTGCGGCACCCTTTGGGCAACGTGTCCGGGTAGCGATGGGGCAGCGACTCCCGCACCGCATCATGGTGCGACGCGGTGCTCGCCGATCTGCGTTCCTCGTCGACAAGTTCGCCTCACGCTGCGTGTTACAACCGTTCGGATGCTTCGCCACGAGGGGGTGGGTCGCTACATGGAGGGTGCTCTGCGCCTGCTCCAGTTCGTGGAGTCTCGCCGCGCGACCGGACGCCGGTTTGGCCCGGACGCCGATGCACGGTGGAGCAGCTTTCGCGGCGATCTCGAGACCGTCGATCGCATCGAGCTGATGATCCGCGATGCGGATGCCGAGTGGCCGGCGAGCTTCGGTGCGCGCGTGGTGTACGCGCTGCCCGGGATCCCCGAGGACGAGCCGTTCGGGTCGCAGTGGGAGGGGTTGGATCCGGTGGCCGCCGAGGACCTGTGGCGCAAGGTCAAAGCGGAGGCCGCGCCGAAGACGCCGGCCGCTACGCTGAAGGCGATCGCGATCGCATGGGGCGTGAAGCTCGGCGCGTGCGACGTCGGGAAGGTCGGTGCGAACGATCGGCTGGTGATCGCCGGCGCGTCCGCGATCGCGGCGGCGATCGAAGCGTTTGCGTCGGGCTCGGGACTCGATTGGTCTGATCAGGTCGTGGTGATCGCGACGGCTCCGGTCGCGCGTCAACTCGCGGCCGCGGCGACCGCCCTGCTCAACGCGCAGCAGCCGGCGAAGATCCTCACCGCGGTCGAGGCCGCGAAGGCGAAGCCCGTGCGCGGCGCGCGACTCGTGGCTTCCGAAGACGCCGACGCCGCCGACCGATCGGCCGGCGAGGCGATGGCGAGCTGAGGACACGTGGCGCTGTCGAAGTCACGCATCGTGTCGGTCGGCGAGACGCCGTACCCGCACGAGCAGGAAGGCATCGAGTTCGCGAAGCAGGCGCTGCCGGACACCGATCCGTATCACCTGTGGGCGCTGGTCGATCTGCTCGATCCATCGACGGGACGGCAGCACGAGCTCGACCTCGTCGTGCTCGGCTACTCGTGCCTCTACCTGATCGAGCTCAAGGCGTACCCGGGGACCATGAAGGGCGACTCCGTGGACTGGATCTGGGTGACGCCCGAGGGACGCGAGCTCTGGCGCGACAACCCGCGCGGCCTCGCGAAGCGGAAGGCGCAGGTCCTGAAGTCGCGCCTCGAGCGCGCGCTGTCGAGCAACATCCGCGCGCCGTGGGTCGAGCCGCTGATCTTCCTGAGCCACCAGGACGTGAAGCTGGCGTTTCAGCCCGACGGACGCATCGGAGTCGTGAACCGCAAGACGTTCGTCGACGCGGTCACGCGTCACGAGTTCCCGGGCGCCGATCCGCGGCATCAGGGACGATCGATCGATCGCCCGACGATGCGCGCCGTCGTTCAGGCGCTCACGTCGATCGGATTCCGTCCGCGCAAGGGCAAGCTGCACGTCGGCTCGTACGAGCTCGGCAACGTTCTCGACGAGACGGCGACGTTCCAGGATCGCGAGGCCGTGCATCGCACGATCCCGAGCCAGCGCCGCCGCGCGCGGACGTACCTCGTCCCGGAGCAGACCAGCATCGAGCGGCGGCAGCAGCTCCTGCGCGCCGCCGAGCGCGAAGCCCAGCTGCTCCACGAAGTGCGCGAGCACCCGAACATCCTGACGCTCACCGACTACGTCGCCGACGCCCCCGTCGGCCCGACGGTCCTCCTCGACGACTTCGCGGGCGGCGTCCCGCTCGACGCGTTTCTTCGGCTCGAGCCCGGACTCGGCTTCACCGACCGGATCTCGATCCTCGATCAGACCGCACGCGCGCTCGCCCACTGTCATCGCCGCGGCATCGCGCACGGCGGGCTCTGCCCCTCGGCAGTGCTGACACGGCGAGGCGTGGCCGCGAAGGCCGGTGACGTCGGTTCCGTCGAGATCCGGCTCTGCAACTTCCAGCTCGGCGGCTCGGAGTCCGTCGAGGCCACGAGTCACTGGACCGCACTCGCCATCGAGTCGTGGGCCGTGTATCAGGCGCCCGAGCTGCGCCGCGGTCCGTCGCAACCGACGGTCGAGGCGGATCTGTTCAGCCTCGGCGCGATCGGCTACCTGCTGCTCACCGGCCAGCCGCCGGGCAACACCGTCGCGGAGGTCGAGGCCCGCATCAAGGCGCGGCGCTGTCTCGATCCGCGGGACGCGAGCGACGCGGTCCCCGAGCAGCTCGCCGAGGCGATCACGATGGCCACGGCGGAGGTGCTCGCCGCACGCGCGAACGACGCGACCGAGTGGATCGATCTGCTCCTCAACGCCGCGACGGCACCCACCGCCGAGCCGGAGCCGGAGCGCAGCCCGCTCGACGCGCGCAAGGACGACGACGTCGGCGGCTACAAGGTCATCCGCGTGCTCGGGCACGGTGCGTCGTCGCGCGTGCTCGAGGTCGAGCGTGCGGACACGCGCTACGCGCTCAAGGTCTCGCTCGGTCCCGATCACGACCCGCGGATCGTCGCCGAGGGCGAGGTGCTCGCGAAGCTGCACCACTCGCGCATCGTGCGGCTCGAGAAGCAGCTGTCGATCGCCGGCCGGCCGTGCCTCCTGATGTCGGTCGCCGGTCAGAGCCTGCATCGCCTCCTCGCCGAGGAAGGCACGCCGTCGCTCGACTACGCGAGCCGCTACGGCACGGATCTCCTCAACGCGCTCGTCCACCTGGAGGAGCAAGAGATCCTGCACCGCGACATCAAGCCCGCGAACGCCGGCGTCGGCGCGATCGGCAAGAAGTCGCAGAGCTTGATCCTGTTCGACTTCTCGCTCGCCGGCGTACCGCTGACCGATGTCGGCGTGGGCACCGCCGCCTACCGCGATCCGTTCCTCGCGCAGCGCGGCCGATGGGATCACGCGGCCGATCGCTACAGCGCCGCGATCACGCTGTACGAGGTCGTCACCGGACAGCGGCCGGCGCTCGGCGACGATCGCGGCGTGGTGCTCGCCGCGGAGCGCTTCGATTCGTCGGTGCGGGCGGCGCTCGTCGCGTTCTTCACGACCGCGTTCGCCACCGACCTCGCGCAACGCCATGCCTCGGCCGAAACGATGCGTCTCGCGTGGGAGCGCGTGTTCTTCGAGGCCAGCGGCGAAAACACCGGCGATGACGACAGCACGGCGACCGCCGAGCTCTCGGACGAGGCGATCGCCGCGCTCCTCCCGTCCACGCCGATCCAGGCGCTGCCGCTCGGCAACCGCGCGAAGAACGCGCTCGATCGCGCGGGCATCCTGTGCGTGCGTGACCTGCGCGATCTCCCGCAGAACCGGCTGTCGGCGATCCGCGGCGTCGGGCGGCTCGTCGCGAAGGACATCCTCGAGTTCCGCGAGCGATGGGAGCGGCTGTCGAAGGCCGCGCCGCAGACCAGCGAGCCCGCGCTCCTCCCCGGCTACACCGGCGCGGACCTGATGGTCCAGGTCGCGCTCGCGCCGCTCGGCACGGTCACCGTCGAGGCGCTCGTCGATGCCGGGCTGCGATCGCTCGGTCAGGTCGCGGCGGCGTCGAAGACGCAGCTCGCCGCGCTCGCGCAGCGCCACGGCTTCAGCCTGCCCGCGCTGGTCGCCGCAATCACGCGCGAGCACGGCGAGGCGCAGGCCCGCACGCAGCCGACCACGATTCGCGCCTGGATCCACGCGCTACTCTCCGGCAAGAAGCACCAGCACGCCCGCGCGCTGTTCGGCGTCGAGGACAAGACCTACCGGAGCGTCCGCGAGCTCGCCACCGCACTCGACGTCACGCCCGCCGGCATCTACATCGCGCTCGGAAAGTCGCGCACCGACTGGGCCGAACACCCCGCGATCGAGCGGCTCACCGAAGAAGTCCGCGGCGTGCTCGATCGCGCGGGCGGTGCGGTGTCGCTCACTGCGGCGGGCACCGAGCTGCTCACCCGGATCGCACACGCCGACGAACCGGACGCTCTGCGCCATGCGTGCGCGCTCGTTCGCGTGATCGCCGAGCTCGAGAAGCCCGATCCCGATGGCCTGCGCTTCGTTCGCCTCGGCGGCGACGAGCCGTGGATCCTCCGGCGCGAGGATCTCGAGGCGCCGCTCGAGAAGCTCGGTGCCACCGCCGACGAGCTCGCCGCGCGCGAGCCGCTGGTCGGTCCCGCCGAGGCGCACCGCACGCTGATCGACATCGTCAAGGACACGCAGCTCGCGGCGCTCGCACCCGATCGCCTCACCCGGCTCGCCGCTGACGCGAGCCGGACCGCCGCGGCGTCGGTGCGGCTCGAGCTGTATCCGCGCGGCATGGACGCGCGGCGCGCACTCGAGCTGTCGGCCGCGGTGCTCGCGGGCAAGCTCACCGAGGAGCAGCTGCGCGAGCACGTCGCGGCGCGCTACTCGGATGCAGCGCCGTTGCCGCCGCGTCCCGCACTCGACGATCTCGTCAAGGAGGTCACCGGCCTGCTCTACGGCCACGACGAGGCGAGCTACCTGCGGCCCGGCAACGAAGCCCGCACCTCGTTGCACACCAGCATGTCCTCGTACACGCGCATGGCGAGCCTGCCGCGCGGACCTGAGATCGAGGAGCGCAAGGTCGCGATTCAGGAGTTCGACGACAAGGTGCGCACCTGCCTCGAGCGCCGCGCGCTGCTCGTGCTCGGCGTCTCCGCGGAGCGCGCGCCCGACGCGGAGGCCGCGATCGCGAAGCGGTTCGGGATCGCGCCGCGCTCGTTCGACGCGCTCTTCCTCGGCGAGCTCGATCGCCAGATCAAGGCGAGCAACGTGCGCGAGGACCTCGTCTACGACACCGACGCGACCGGCAGCGCGACCGAGGGATGGAAGAACCTGCTGCGCCTCGCGAACCGCACGGCGAAGTCGCTCGCCGGCTCGTTGCTACCGCCGAAGCAGCCGCTGCTGCTCACGCAGCCAGGACTCATCGATCGCTACAAGCTCCTCGAGCTGCTGCAGGC
>JACCRC010000024.1 GCA_013813765.1 Deltaproteobacteria bacterium
AGCACGGGCCGAGTGAGAACCGGCCGTACGCCCCGAGGCGCCCGCGCCGCGACGGTCGCAGCCCGCGCTGGGCCGCACCTCTCGCCCCCCGGCCGTTACCAGGTAACCGACAGGCTCGACTGGAACAGCATCGAGCGGTCGGTGTAGCGCTCTTGCGGCATCATCGGCGCGGGACGACAGCTCGAGCCGCCGCGGCAGATCGATGCGGCCCCGGCGTCGTGTGGTGCGTAGGCCATGCGCCAGCCGAGGAACCAACCGATCCGGTGCGGGAAACCGATCGGCTCCTGCAGCCGGTGATCGATCTCGACGCCGAACCCGACCTGAGCCTCGGGGCGCTTGGTGTCCTCGGGGACGATGCGCACGGGCTGATCATGGGCGGGCCGGAACCACTGGTTCCACGCGACGCCCGCGCCGCCCTCGACGTAGACCGCGAGGAGCGAGTTCGCGCCGATGATGCGCGGGCCGACGCGGATCACGTCGAACCGTCCGATCACGGAGAGCCGGTGCCCCGTGCCGAGCCGCAGCGCCGACGGGCCGCGCTCCTGGAGCTGGAGGTACGCGTACTCGCTGTCGAGCGCGAACCGCCCCCACCGCTGACCGACGGCTGCGGCCAGCCCCACCGCGGTGACGTCGTGGCGCTCGCCGTAGATGAAGCCGACCATCGTACCGACGCGCGCCGTCGTGCCCTTCGTGACGTGCGGCGCCATCGGGTCCTCGGCGTACTCGATTCGTGACGGGTCGGCCCATGCGACACCGGCTCCTGTGAATCCCAGGCACACGAGCGCACGGCACCACAACGGGATCGAAGGGTTCTCCCTCACGGCGAGGGAGCGAGTGCAGATCACGTACCCGAGAGGCTCGCGTCGAGCGCGCGCGACATCTCACCGACCGGAGCGGGCAATCCCGTCCAGATCGTGAAGGCGCGCGCCCCCTGATGGACGAGCATGCCCTTGCCGTCGAACGTGGAATAGCCGGCGGCAGCCGCGCGTTCGAGCAAGAGCGGCCGCCGGTGATAGACCAGGCTGCCGACGCACGCGTTGCCCGGCAGCGCGTCGAGGGGCAACGCATCGACGAACGCCTGCTCCTCGCTATCGCCGAGCCCGAGCGGCGTGCAGTCGACGACGAGGTCCGCGCGCGCGAAGCACTCCCGCAGCTGCTCTGGCGTCCACGGCCATGCACGCGCCCACGCGACCTCTTGAGGACGCCGCGCGATCACCTCGATCGCGCGACCTCCACGCAGCGCGTACGCGACCGCGCGTGCAGAACCGCCTGCACCGAGGATCAGCGCGCGGCGACCGCGCACATCGAAGCCGCTCGCGGCGAGCGCGTCGGAGAACCCGACCTCGTCGGTGTTGTGGCCGATCAGCCGATCTCCATCGAGCTGCAAACAGTTGACCGCGCCGATCGCCTTCGCGCCAGCGGCGAGCTCGTCGCACAGCGCGGCGACCTCGACCTTGTGCGGCACGGTCACGCTGGCGCCGAGCATGGGCATCGCGCGCAGCGTGGCGACCGTGGACTCGAGGCTGGAGGGCGGCACGGCCATCGGCACCATCACCGCATCGAGCCCCGTCGCCGCGAACGCCGCGTTCAACATCTGCGGGCTTCGCGAGTGCTCGACGGGCCAGCCGAGCACGGCGGCGATCCGCTTGGTCCCGACGATCACGACTCGTCCTTCCTGTCGACGGTGACGTCGAGTGCACCGCGCGCGAGGCGAATGCGCAGGTGATCGCCTGCTGTCACGCTGGCGGCATCGCGCACGAGCGTGTCGCCCGCCGACACCATCGCGTAGCCGCGCTCGAGCACCGCGAGCGGCGAGAGCGCGTGCAGCTGCGCCCCGATGCGGCCGAGCTCCGCGCGCCGTACCTGGAGGCGGCGGCGGATCGCAGCCTCGGCGCGCGCGACGAGCGCCTGATGTTCCTGCCGCCCCTTCGCGACCCGCGGGCCGGGGTGCATCGCGAGCAACCGGCGCTCGAGCTCCGCGAGCTGCGAGTACCGCGCCTGCAACCGCGCGCGCGGATGAAGTGCAGCGAGCCGCTGCTGGAGCAGATGCAGACTTGCGCGGGTCAGCGCGAGCGATCGCTCACCGCGGTTGTGCAGCGCGAGCGTGGCGCGATCGAGATCCTGGCGCGCACGATCGAGGCAGTGATGGATCTCGCGGTCGAGGCGTCGGCGCTCCTTGGCGAGCACGTCGGAAATCGCGTTGCCGTCGGCGACGGCGAGCTCCGCAGCGGCTGTCGGGGTGGATGCGCGCGCATCCGCGGCAAGATCGGAGAGCGACAGATCGGTCTCGTGACCGACCGCGCTGATCACCGGGACCGGGCAGCGCGAGATCGTGCGCACGACGCGCTCGTGGTTGAACGCCGACAGCTCGGTCGCTGCGCCGCCGCCGCGGCCGATGATCAGCACGTCGACGCCCGCACGCACGACCATCGCCATGCCGTTGACGAGCTGGTTCGGCGCACTCGGTCCCTGGACCGCGCAGTCGGCGATCAGGATCGGCGTGGGCATCCGGCGCTGGACGGTGCGGATGATGTCGTGGATCGCCGCGCCGCTCCGCGAGGTCACGACGCCGATGCGGCGCGGGAACCGCGGCAGCGGCCGCTTCTTGTCGGCCGCGAACATCCCCTCCGCCGCGAGCTTGGCCTTGAGCTGCTCGAGCGCGAGAGCCTCCGCGCCCGCGCCCGCCGGCTCCGCGAAGTCGGCGTAGAGCTGCAGCTTGCCGTCGCGGTCGTAGACACCCAGCCGGCCGCGTACCCGGAGGCGCTGACCCGCCTCGATCGCGAACCGCAACCGGGTCGCCTCGCGACCCCACATCACCGCCGGCAGCACCGCGTCCTTGTCGCGCAGCGAGAAATACACGTGCCCGGAGGCCGGCTGGGACACCTGGGTGACCTCGCCCTCGAGCCACAGGAGCCCCAGGCCGTCGACCGCCCGGTGCGAGAGCCGAACGACCTCCGCCACGCCAAATGGGCGCTCGCGACTGCTCGGCGGCCGCTCCGAAGTCCCCACAGCCCACCGTAACTCGTCGAGAACACGGTCGCTAGCCCGAGAAATGAGGCGATTCCCCGCAACCGCGGCCGGTAGCGCGTTGTCGATCCCCACGATAGGATGCCGATCGCTTCTGCCATGGCCGAGTCCACGTCCGTCGAGGAACCAGGCGCTCCTGTCGCAAAGGACGCGATCGATCCGGACTTGATCAAGCTGAAGCGCGCGCCCTCGAAGATCGGCGTGATCACCGCCGCCGGCATCGTGTTCCTGTGCTCCGTGTTCCTGTGGCGCCTGAATGGCGACCGCACGTTCGGCGGGCACGGCGATGCGAAGGCGGTGACGATCCAGCAGGTCCTCGCGGGCGACGTCGCTACCGAGTCGCACGTCAAGCTCGAGGCCGAGCCGCTGATGTCTCATGCGATCCGCACGAGCTCGCAGAAGGGCGGCCTCGGGCTGCGCGTCGTGCCCGTGCGCGGCACCGGCGACATGCTGTGGGTCGTGCTTCCCGGTAACGGCTGGGAGCAACCGACGAAGGGCCCGTACTCGGGGCGCCTCCGCAAGATCTCCGCGCTGTCGTTCGGCGTCGCGCTCGACGAGTACGCGACTGCACATCCACGCCCGATGTTCGCGAACGCGGCTGCCGTGCGCGCCGGGTTCCCGACCGGCAAGGTCACCGCCGTCTCGGGCGAGGCGCTTTCGATCAGCGATGCCGACAAGGTCGCCCTCGACGTCGTCGACCCGAACACCGCGTTGATCATCGCCGCTCTCAACGAGCGCCTGCCCGACGCGCAGGCGTGGACGACCGCGCTCTCCGGTGCGGGCATCACGATCGGCGCGGCGATCCCGCCGCCGACCGGCGTCTCCGACCAGGTCCGATTCGAGGTGAAGACCGCCGGTGCCGTCGCCTCGACGACGACGAAGCTCGAGGCTGCCGGCCTGTGGGCCGCGCGCGTCGAGCCGATCACGCGTCACTACGAGACGACGTGGGGCGCGCTGAAGACGTCGCCGGCGACGGGCTTCGCGGTCGCGCAAGGCGTGACGCTCCCCGATGCGGAGCTCGACCTCATCGGTCTCTACACGTCCAAGGGCATTCCCGATGGCGCGTATGCGCTGATCGAGGGAGAGAAGCCCGCGCAGTACTGGTACGTGCTCCCGATCTCGATCGGCCTCGCGCTGATCGGCCTGATGTTCCTGTGGGCGCTCATCCGCGCGGTGAAGCGCGACCTGATGCCGACCTCGCCGCCCAGCTGATCCGCGGGCCGCGAACTGTCTATACTCCGCGCGTGGCGGAGGACCCCAAGTCGACGGTCGGTGGCACCGTCATGCCCACGCTCGTCGATGACGCGACCGCCGGTGGTGCCGCACCGATCATGCCGACGTTCGTCGGGAAGCCTGCGGACTCGGTCGCTGCTGCGATCGCGAGCGGACCGCCGCAGATGGCGCGTTACGAGCTCGGTCCGGAGATCGCGCGTGGCGGCATGGGGCGCGTCGTCGAGGCAACTGACACGACGCTCGGCCGCGTCGTCGCGTTCAAGGAAGCGCTCTCGCGAGATGCCGACACGCTGAAGCGGTTCGAGCGCGAGACCCGGATCACCGCGCGTCTCGAGCATCCGTCGATCGTCCCGGTTCACGACGCGGGGATCGGCCCGGGAGGCTCGCCGTTCTACGTGATGCGCAAGATCGGCGGCCGTCCGCTCGAAAAGTTCGTGGCCACGGGCGAGACCCTCGAATCGCGGCTCGCGCTCGTGCCGCACATGGTCGCCGCGGCGAATGCGATCGCACACGCGCACGAACGCGGCATAGTCCACCGCGATATCAAACCGTCGAACATCCTCGTCGGAGATCTCGGCGAGACGATCGTGATCGACTGGGGCCTCGCGAAGGTCGTCGGCGAGGCGGACGAGGCGGGCCTGCCCGCGCTCGTCGATCCCGATGATCAGCTGAAGACCCGGGTCGGCATCGTCTACGGCACGCCCGGGTTCATGGCTCCCGAGCAGCTGCGCGGCAAGCAGGTGGATCCGCGCTGCGACGTCTACGCGCTCGGTGCGACGCTGTATCACCTGCTCTCGCGCAAGCCACCGCACCACGCGGCGACCGCCGACGCGATGATGAAGGCGGCCGTCGATTCGCCGCCCACGCCGATCGGGGAGCTCGTCGCCGGGGTACCGGCGGAGCTGTCGACGATCATCGACAAGGCGCTCGCCCACGACGCCGACGCTCGCTACCAGAACGCGCGCGAGCTCGCCGAGGATCTCAACCGGTTCGTCACCGGGCAGCTCGTCGCGTCCCATCACTACACGACGAAGGAGAAGCTGCTCCGCTTCGTGAAGAAGCACCGGGTGCCGGTCGCGGCGGTGTCGCTCGCACTGCTCGTGCTCGTCGTCGGCGGCATCTTCGCGTACGTGCGCGTCGCTCGCGCGCGCGACCGTGCCGATGCAGCGGCCGTGGTCGCGGTGCAGGAGAAGCAGACCGCCGAGAGGGAGCGCCAGAAGGCGGAGGAGCGCAACGAGCGGCTCACACTCAGCGGCGCGTGGACGCACGTCGAGTCGAACCCGACACTCGCGGTCGCGATGGTGAGGCCGCTCGCGGGCAAGCACTTCCGCGAGGTGCGATCCATCGCCGCTGCAGCCCGCGTCAACGGCGTGACCTGGAGTCTGCCGGCATCGCAGGTGACGGGCTCGCTCGAGATGAGCCGCGACGGCATGGCAGCGCTCGCCGCGGGCGACGACGGCGTGGTCCGGGTCTACGACCTCCGGAAGCGCACCGCGCAGACGATCGTCGAGACCAGCGACAAGGTGCTCGCGCGGTTCGCCGACGAGGAGCGCAAGATCGTCGTCTGGCACGAGGCCCGGCTGACCGTGATCGATCGCGTGGGCGGTGGCCGACGCGATCTGACGGTACCGACGCCGATCCACGATCTCGAGCTCGTCGGCATCACCGCGTACTGGACCGATACCGCCGGCAGCATGTGGCAGCTCGATCTCGCCGGGACCCAGCCGCTGCAGATCGCGCTCGACCAGCGCGTTCATCAGATCGCGCCGTCCCCGGACGGCCGCTGGATCGCGCTGTATGGCGAGGACGACCTCTCGCTCTACGACCGCACGACGCCCGCGGAGCCACCAAGGCACGTCGCTACCGGTCGCACGAGAGCGCTCGACTGGTCCACCGACGGCACTCACTTCGCGACGCTCGTCGATCAGGTGGCGATCGACGTGCAGATGGTGCCGGTGCCGACGATCGTCCGCCAGCTCACCGTCGGCGAGCGCTTCTTCGTCGCGTACGGCAACAACCAGCTCTACACGATCGGACCGACGGGCGTCGCCGCCGTCTCGCGCGACAGCGCGAAGCCGCGACGCCAGCTGCTCGGCGCGCCGGTCGGATTGTCCGAGTCTCGCGGTGGCACGATGGTCGCCGGCAGCGAGGAGGCGCTGGCGATCCTCTCCGATCGCGGCGATCACACGCTGAGAGTTCCGACCGGCCGGTTGCAGCTGATCGCGACCTCGGCGCACTCGCCGTACGTGCTCGGTGCGATCGATGGCCGCGTGCTGGTGTGGAACCTCGACGAGCTCGAGCCGCTGGCGCTCGCACCCGGCGCGGCGACCGCGAAGCTCGTCGGCAGCGATGCCCTGATCGCGACGTTCGTCGAGGGTCCGGCGCAGTGGATCGATCTGAATACGGGCAAGTCGCGCGAGCTCGGGCTGTGGCCCGCGATCACCCAGGCGGCCGATGCGCCCGGCGGTCAGCTCGCCGCGATCGTCGATCTCGCGCATCACGCGAAGCTCGTCGCGCCCGGCAAGGAGCCCGAGGATCTCGATGGCGAGGTCGACTGGGTCGGCTTCGCGACCGCGACGCAGCTCGTCCTCGGGCGGCTCACCGGCAAGGTCGAGCTGCACGACGCGTCGACGGGAACGCGGATCACGCTCGTCGAGAAGAAGGAGGAGATGATCGGCCTCGCGTGGAGCCGCAGCGAGCCCGCGTACGTGGCCGCGATCTTCAAGGACAACACACTGTGGCGCACGCGGCTCGGTGGCGACGCGCAGACGACGAAGCTGCCGCAGAAGCCGAACAGCTCGCTCTACATCGGTCCCGACGGCACCGTGCATTACGCGGTTGGCGGCACGCTGATGGCGTGGCGCCCCGACGACACGATCGAGCCGCACGCGACGCTGCCCAAGCCAATCATCGAGCTCGGCACCACCGGCACCAGCTCGCTCGTCGCGTTCTCCGAGGGCGGCGTCGCATACCTCGTCGACCTGACGAAGCCAAACCACGTCACCGACATCGACCGCGACCTCGGCCGCAGCACGGTGGCGATGGCCGCCGACACCGGCCTGATCGTCAAGGAGGAGCGCGGCGCGCTGGTCGTCATCGATCCGCTCACCGAGCACAAGCGGTGGACCCTCGCGGACTCTCCGGGAGTCGTCCTCACGCGCGCCGGTGTCTCCAGCGACGGCCGTCGGGTCCTCGCCCACACCGCGACCGGCGTCCTGGTCTGGACCATCCCGATGCCCGCGAGCGCCGAGGACACGGCCGCCTACCTCGACAAGATGACGAACGCGATCACCGGCACGGGCTCGAAGAGCCTCGATTGGCGGTGAGCAATGCTACAACCTCTCGGGTGACGTCCCTGCGCCTCCACGACTCGATGCGCCGCCAGAAGGTGGCATTCGAACCGCTCCAGCCCGGCAAGGTTGGCATGTATGTCTGCGGACCCACGCCCTACGCGCCGGCGCACATCGGACACGCGTACTCCGCGATCTCGTTCGACACGATCCGCCGCAGCTTGAAGTTCCTCGGCTTCGACGTCCGCTACGTCCGCAACATCACGGATGTCGAGGACAAGATCATCAAGGCCGCGCACGAGTCGAACGAGGATCCGATGGCCCTCGCCGCGCGGTTCACCGACGACTACAACCGCGACATGGCGCGCTTCAACGTGATGGCGCCCGACATCGAGCCGAAGGTCTCCACGCACATCGCGGAGATCATCGCGCTGATCGAAAAGCTCGTCGCGAACGGGTCCGCGTACGCGACCGAGGGCGACGTCTACTTCGAGTGCGACACGTTCAAGCCGTACGGCCAGCTCAGCGGGCAGTCGCTCGAGGATCTGCGCGCCGGCGCGAGCGATCGCGAGCTCGTCGAGAAATCGAAGAAGTCCTCGGCGGACTTCGCGCTGTGGAAGGCCGCGAAGCCGGGCGAGCCGTTCTGGGACTCCCCGTGGGGCAAGGGGCGCCCCGGCTGGCACATCGAGTGCTCGGCGATGACGCACTCGCACCTCGGCGAGACGTTCGACATCCACGGCGGCGGCAAGGATCTGATCTTCCCGCACCACGAGAACGAGATCGCGCAGTCGCAGGGCGCGTACGGCACGAACACGTTCGCACGCCACTGGATGCACAACGGCTTCTTGAACTTCGGCGGCGTGAAGATGTCGAAGTCGCTCGGCAACGTGTTCGGGTGCGGCGAGATCGCGAAGGCCGTCGGCGGTGAAGCGCTGCGGTTCTTCTGCGTCAAGCATCACTACCGCTCGCCGATCGACTTCGAAGTCGAGGAGATCCGCTCCGCGGATGGCACGCCGACCGGTGTGCGGTTCCGCAGCCTCGAGGCAGCCGATCGCGACCTCGAGTACTTCTACATCACGCTGCAGAAGATCGACGCGTTCGGTGCCGGCGACGACGGCGCGGTGTTGCCCGATGCCGAGAAGCTGATCACCTCCGCCCGCGAAGCGCTCGCGGACGACTTCAACTCGCCAAAGGTCATGGCCGCGTTGCACGAGGCCGCGACGCTCGCGAACAAGCTGCTCGCCGAGGGCAAGGGTCTCGACAAGCAGCTGCGCAAGCGATCGATCGCGCGGCTCGGCAAGGACCTCCGGACCGTCGGCGATTCGCTCGGCATCTTCTCCGCGGATCCGGCGGTGTATCTGCGCGAGCGGCGGGCCCGGCTCGTCGAGCGCAAGGGCATCGACGTGGCAGTGGTCGAGGGCCTGCTCGCCGAGCGCGTGGCCGCACGAGCCGCGAAGGACTACGCGCGCGGCGATGCGATCCGCACCGAGCTCGGCGGCCTCGGCGTCGAGCTGCTCGACACTCCGCAGGGAACCGACTGGCGCGTCCACGACGACGCGAGCTGACATGGCAGACGAACCGAAGGTACCTCCCGGCTCGACGGCGCTCGCGCGACCGATGATCGCGCGCGACCTCGACAAGGCGGGCAAGGGCCAGCTCGTCTACGTCGGGCGCGACGGCGAGGTGAAGGATCCGAAGGGCGTGCGCAACCGCCAGGCCGCCGCGTACGTCGCGTTCGGCGGGATCACCGCGGCCGGCATCGCGCTCGCGTTGTCGTCGGGCTTTCCGCTCCTGATTCCGTTCTATCTCGCGCTCGGTGGCCGGTTCATGGGCACGGTGCGCGCGGTCAAGAAGGTCAACGAGGCGAGCGTCGCGCTGTCGAACGGCGATGCGCTCGCGGGCCGCGCGCTCGCAGAGCCGGTGTCGAAGGCGTGGTGGGCTCCCGGCCGCGTGCGCGCGCTGGCGGAGCTGCGCGTCGCGATCGCCGACGCGCTCGACGGCAAGGGCGAGCAGGCGCTCGATCGCGTGCGCAAGGCGCGCAGCAAGCTGTCACCGCGGCTGATCCAGCACCAGTTCTCCTACTACACGGAGATCAACCTCCTCACCTCGCTCGGCCGCACGAAGGAAGCGCGGATCGTCCTCGACGCGCGTGGCGGCGTGCCGAACGGCGAGGTGCTGCGCCTCTCGTACTGGATCGCGCAGATGCACCTCGGTGTCGCCGAGGGCAAGCTCGAGATCGAGGACAGCGAGCTCTACGACCGCATACGCAAGGGGCTGTCGATGACGGCCGGCCGCGATCTGCTGCTGCTGTGCGCGTGGGCGTACGCGCAGCGCGGCGAGCACGACGAGGCGAAGTTCGCGTGGCAGCAGGCGCGGGACCGCGAGGGCAGTCACCGCCTCGACGTCGCGATGCCGAAGCTCTCCGAGTGGATGAAGTCGTATCTCGAGGCCAGGCCCGAGCTCGATCAGCCGGAGCCCGACGAGGATCTGTAGCGATGGGGAACAAGAGCGGGACGAAGCCCACCGGTGCGCTCGCCGCCGCCGACAAGGCGCTGCGCGACCACGCGATGTCCAAGCCCGAGGCGACCGAGCACTTCCCGTGGGGCGAGCGCGCGATCAAGGTGAAGGGCAAGGTCTTCGTGTTCATGCACGCGGACGCGAACGTCATGGGCCTGTCGTGCAAGCTCCCGCAGTCGAGCAACGTCGCGCTCATGCTGCCGTTCGCGGAGCCCACCGGGTACGGCCTCGGCAAGGCCGGCTGGGTGAGCGCGCGGTTCGAGCCGGGCACGAAGCCGCCGGTCGAGCTGCTGCAGGAATGGATCGACGAGAGCTATCGCGCCGTCGCACCGGCGAAGCTCCTCAAGGAAGGCGCGGCGGCGAAGAAGCCCGCCGCGAAGAAGCCCGCGGCGAAGAAGCCCGCCGCGAGGTCCAAGAAGAAGTAGCGCTGTTATCGTGAGCCATGGAGCTCACGGACCTCTCGCATCGCGTCTCCGCTCTCGAACGCCAGCTCGCCGCAGCGCGATGGCGTGGACGCGCCGTGGGCGCGAGTGCGCTGCTGGTCGGGCTCGTGCTCGCGTGCAAGTCGTCGAAGAAGGCCGACGAGCCGCTGACGATCGGGACGGTCACGGTCGATCCGACCGGGATCGTCATCGCGGGCACGCACGGCAAGGTCACGATCAGCGAGCACGGGATCACGGTCGACGGTGGCGACCTCGGCAACATCGGGATGAGCCCGGGGCTGGGCGTGAGCGTGCAGAAAATGCGCGAGGGCAAGACGGTGCTGGGAACGCTGGGCGCGGGAACGCTCGGCCTCGGAGGAGATGCAGCGCGCATCAACATGATGGCGATCAGCAGTGCTTCGATCAATCTGACTGCCGGCGACTATCAGGCGCGGATCTACGCGAACGACGGGGCCGCAGCGCTGAGCCTCGACAGGGTCAAGGACTCGAAGCTCGGGTACAGCGCCTCCATGCATGTCAACGACCTCTTCGCGAGCGTGTCCGCGAAGGCCGAGACCATGAGCGCGACGCTGACGGCGACGCACGTCGATGTGCCCACGGCGACGGTGAGCGCCACGGAGCTCGCTAAGGTTGCTGCCAGGCTGGTCGTGACCCCTGGCGCCGCGAAGCTCGACATCCCGAAATGAGAGGAGTGACTAGCCAGTCGTGCGTGCTTCGCCCTTGTCCCAGAGGAGCTTGTCGAGCTCGCCCCGACGGTCCATGGCGTTCAGATCGTCGTAGCCGCCGATCGACCGGCCGTTGATGAAGATCTGAGGAACGGTCGTCCGCCCGTGCGTGACCTCGACGAGCCACTTTCTCGTCTTGTTGTCGCCGGTGCAGTCGATGTTCTCGTAGGAAACGCCCTTGCTGTCGAGCAGGCGCTCCGCTGCGGTGCAGTACCCGCACCACTTGCGCGTGTACATCTTGATTTGCGCTGCCATGACCAAACCGTAGCCCGCAGGTACGCGTCGGCCACGCTACTTGTCGTCGGCGTCCTCGGAGAGGTAGGCGAGGATCACCTCATCGAGGGATTTCTCCGAGATCAGTCCCTGCCCGAAACCACGACCCTCCTCCTCGCGGGCCTTGCGCACACGGGGAGGACTCGCAGGCTTCGCGGGGGCACCGACGATCACCGCTGGACGCGTCATCACGACGCCACCGCTGCTGCTGCCGCGCGCCGAAGGACCACTGCCGGGAGGTGACACGCGCGACGGCGTCGGCGTCCGGCCCTTCACGACGCCATCGGAGGGCCCCTGCGATGGCGTGTGCGCGCGCGGGATCGAGTGCTGTTGCGACGATGGCGTTGCCGAGCGCGCCTGCACCGGCGGTTGTGATGACGGCGTGCCGGTCCGCTGCTGCGCGGGCACCTGCGACGACGGTGTCTGCGGGCGCGCCTGCGGCAACGTCGGCATGCTCGACGACTGGCGGTTCGGACGCGAGAGGCCCGACGGGATCGGAACGGCGCCCGAGCGCTCGGTGCCTTTGATCGCGTCGACAGGGAGCTTGGTGCTGCTGGGCCGCTTGTGCTGCGCGTACTGGCCGGGGCGCTCGGAGCGCTCCCCCGGGGGCGGCTCCACCGACGACGGCGCCGGTGCGTAGACCTCGATGGCGTCGGAGCGATCCTGATCCGCCATCGGACGCGACATCACCGCTGGCGGCGAGATCGCCTGCCGCGAGGGCGGCCGCGTCACGGGACGAACCGGCGGCAGTGCGGCCGCACCGAGCGACGGCGAGCGCTCGCCGCTCTTGCGCTCGGGCGGTGCAGGCAGCGGCGGGATCGATTCACCACCGCCGCGCACGGGGACCCCATCGCTCTGCGTCGGCATCTCGATATCGGTGTCGTGCCTGATGCGCGCGCGCTGCGACTGATCGTCGTCCTCGAGATCGAGCTTGATCGAGATCTCCGGCGCGGAGTCGAGCTGCGCCATCGGCGTGCGCACCGTGGCGTTGTGGAGCGCCATGTGGATCGCGCCCGAATCCACAT
>JACCRC010000280.1 GCA_013813765.1 Deltaproteobacteria bacterium
TCGAGCACGCGCTCGGCGGCGGGGGCGGGTGCCGATGACGGCTCCGGCATGCCGGCGGCGCGCGCATCGATCCCGCGCTCGGCGCACACCTTCTGGAACGTGGGGCCGTGCGAGGCCTCGTCGTGGATCTTCAGCACTTCATCGACGAACTGGTGCGCGAGCTCGTGCTCGAGCACGGAGATGACCTCGGCCCACGGACGGGCGAGCACGAGCGCGCGCGAGAGCTCGAGGCGCCGCGTGTTGCGGCTCCACTGGCCGAGGCGGCGCGTGCTGTCGGAGAGCACGAGCACCGGCGGCTTCAGCTTGCGAGCGAACCGCACGTGGTTCTGCCACGCGATCTGCGTGCGCAGCTCGCGAAGCAGCGCGGCCTCGAGAGCCGCCGACAGCGCATCGGGCGTCACCGGGCAAATCTATGGCACGAGTCTGAGATGCGGGCGAGGCCGCGGTGCGAGCGGTTCGTCGTCATCCGGTGCGACAGGTGCGGCACCGTCGGGCCCACTCGCGAGTAGCTCGAGCAGATCCCGCGTGGTCAGCTTCGCGGCGACATCGGTGCCCTCCAGGATCCCCGCGACGAGCGCGCGCTTGTCGGCGTGCATCGCGAGGATCTTCTCCTCGAGCGTTCCGCGCGCGATGAGGCGGTAGACGGTCACGGGCTTGGTCTGGCCGATCCGGTGCGCGCGGTCGGTGGCCTGATCCTCGACGGCCGGGTTCCACCACGGATCCAGGTGAATCACGTAGTCGGCCGCCGTCAGGTTGAGCCCGGTGCCGCCGGCCTTGAGCGAGATCAAGAACGCGTCGCCTTCGCCGCCCTGGAACGCCTCGATGATCGATCGGCGCTGCTTCGCTGGCGTCGAGCCGTCCAGGTAGAGCGTTGTGAAGCCGTTGCGCGTGAGCTCGTCGCGTACGAGCGCGAGGTGCGACGTGAACTGGCTGAACACGAGCGCGCGGTGGCCCTCGGCGCGGAGCTCGTCGATCAGCTCGACGAGGCGGCGCAGCTTCGACGATCCGACTTCCGACGCCGGGTCGTACAGCTTCGGATGCGAGGACAGGAGGCGCAGGCGCGTCAGCGCGGCGAGCACGTGGAAGCGGCGCTGCTCGTCGCGCACGCCCTTCAGCTTCGCGAGCTCGGCGACCGCAGAGAGGCGCGCGTCCTCGTAGAGCTCGCGCTCCTCGGCCGAGAGCGCGATCGGCACCTGGATCTCGGTGCGCGGCGGCAGCTCGCGCGCGACCTCGCCCTTCGTGCGCCGCAAGAGGAACGGCCGGATCACGCGGGCGAGCGCGGCCTGATATTCGGGGCCGTGACCCCGCTCGATCGGCAACGCATAGCGGTCGCGGAACTGATCCCAGCTGCCGAGCAATCCCGGGAACACGATCGAGAACAGGCTCCACAGCTCGCCGAGGTGGTTCTCGAGCGGCGTGCCCGACATCGCGAGGCGGAACTCGGCGTCGAGGCCGCGCGCGGCCTTCGCGCGGTGCGTGCCCGGGTTCTTCACGGCCTGCGCCTCGTCGAGGATCAGCGTGCCGAGCTTCACACTGGCGAGCTTCGCGGCATCGCGGACGAGCAGGCCGTAGCTCGCGATCAGGACGTCCTTCTTGCCGAGGCCCGCGAGGGTCGCGGCGCGATCGCCGGTCGCGCCGTAGACGATCGGTCTCAGCGAGGGCGCGAACTTCGCGAGCTCGTCGACCCAGTTGAAGCAGACCGACGTCGGTGCGAGCACGAGGGCAGGGCCGAGCTTCGCGCGATCGAGCAAGAGCGCGATCGCCTGCACGGTCTTGCCGAGGCCCATGTCGTCGGCGAGGCACGCACCGGAGCCCCACGCGGCGACGCGCGACAGCCACGCGTGGCCTTCGACCTGGTAGTCGCGCAGCGTGGTGCCGAGCGTCGTGGGCGGTCTCGGGCGCAGGCGCATCGCGGTCTCGAGCCGCTCGGTGAGGAGCTTCCACGCCGGCGCCTGATCGACCTTCGCGCCCGCTTCCTTCAGCAGGCTGATCGCGGGCACGGCGCCGGGCGAAAGCTCCATGCGCTTCTTTCCCGTGAACGTCTGATCCGCGATCGCACGGAGCCTGTCGCGCAACAGGTCCGATAGCTCGATCCATCGGCGCTCGTCGACGCGCACGAACCGCTGCTGCCGCCGCGCGGCATCGAGCAGCACCGCGAGCTCGACACGTCCCGCCTCGATCTTCAGATCGCCCGCGATGCCGAACCAGTCGCGGTCGTGATCCACGGTGACGCGCAGCGCGCGCGGCCCGTAGGTGCCGACGACGACCGGCTGCTCGCTGACCCACTCCCCATCGAGGTCGACTTGGTTCGCCTCGAGCCGGGCGACGAGCGCGAGTGCGGCGTCGGGCTCGTCGATCCGGAAGCAACCGGGCGGTCCCTCCTCGGCGATCGCCGGATCCTGCACCAGCCGCACGAACGCGCTGCGGGCACGCGGGGCCTCGTCGCCGAGCGTGCGCCGGAAGTACGCGCGCTTGCCGTCGCGCAGGAACATCACGTCGCGCGGTCCGCAGCCCGGCGAGTAGAGCGGCGAACCGGGCGCAGGGCGCACGAACAGCTCGAGCTCGAGCGTCGCGTCGGGCAAGAGACGCAGCCGCACCACGGTGCGTGGCTCGGCCGCGACCGGCTCGCCCTTCAGCGCCTCGGGGATCGCGATCGACACCTTCGCCTCGAGCCGCGCGAGCTGATCGAGCAGCTCGGTGTGGCTCTCCGGCGGGAACACGGCGCCGTGCTTGTCGATCACGGTCCACATGCGGCGCGCGTCCTCCGAGATCTCGATCAGGACGTACCGTCCCTTCGGGCGATCCTCGACGAGCAGCGGCTCGCCGGTGCCGAGGTTCGCGAGCGCCGCGGCGGCGATCTCGCGATCGAGCGGTTCTCCATCGATCATCGGCTCGATGCGCAGCGCATCGCCGTCGGGCACCGCGGTGAAGCCGAGCGATGCACGCGCGAGGATCACCGGCAGCTCCTCCTCGTCGACGATCCGCGGATGACCGACCGCGAGGGTGATCGCGCGGATCGGATAGCTGCCCGCGTGGCGCAGCTCGGGGGTCCACGCCGCGAGCGCCTCGGCGATCGCGAGATCTCGAGCATCGAGGCGCGCGCGATGCTGATCGAGGAGGCGGCCGGCGCCGATCCGCGCGCCTTTCGAGGTCCCGCGCTTCGTCTGCTTCTTGACGATCGGCGTGAGCGTGGGCGTGCGGAGCTCGCGCTCGAGCTGCCACCACACCTCGATGCCGGGCGCAGAATCCGCGGCGACGGCCGCGCTCTGCAGCGCGAGCTCCGCGAGTGCACGCGACCAGCTCGGGCGCTGCAGCTCCTCGGCGATCGTTCGCGCGTCCTCGGTGCGAGCCGGATCTGCGAGGAAGTCGAGCGTGGCATCGACGAGCGCCAGCGCATGCGCGCAGCGACCGTTGGCCGAGCACGCGCAGCGCAGCGCGACGCGACCGGCTTCCACGCCGAGCTGCGTCTGTACGGGCACGCGGCCGGAGCCGGGGAGCTGGAGATCCTCGCGCTCCTTCCACTTCACGACGCGCTCGCGGCCATCGAACGACCACTTCTGCTCCGCACGCCACGCGCGTGGCCGCGGCGACACTGTCGCGACGAGCTCGTCGCGCGTGTCCGCGAGCAGTGACCACAGGCCGCGCAGCACCGGGTCATGAGGCGCTTCGGGCAGCGGCTCGGCGCGCGCCGCTTTGACGCGCGCGACTTCCTCCTCGAGTCGAGCGACGGTGGCGGCGGCGAGCGCGGTCGCGGCGTGCGGCAGGTATCGCCGGATCACCGACCACGCGCCGGTGTCGCGCAGCGCGAGACCGTAGAGGCCGTGCGGGTTGACGTAGATGGCCGAGAGTCGCGGCAGCAGCTGATCGGCGGCGAGCGCGAGCGCGTGCTCGACGCCGCGCGACTTCGCCCACGTGTTCAGGTCCTCACGCGTCTCGAGCAGGCCATCGGGAGGCGTGACCCGCGCACCCGGCGATCGATCGAGGAACGCGAGCACGAGCGCGACCGCGTGCTTGCAGGTGAAGCCGACAGGACACGTGCACGTCGACACCAGCTGGTTGTTCACGATCGCGACGCGCACCTGGTAGCGGTCGGTGCCGATCACCACGCCCTCGATCGCATCGCCGAGCACCGTGCACGACTCGACGTTCCCCGCGCGGAAGTACGCCTCGCCCCGCGGATACGCGTAGCCCGCGATCGCGCGCAGGTTCGACGCGGTCAGCTGGGTCTCGAGCGACACGGCCGCAGCATAGTAGGTCCCGAGCCCGAGCCAGCGTCGCTACAGCACGTAGTTGGCGGCGGCTTCGGACGCTCGCGACGGCTGCGGAGGCGGGGCCAGGTTCGCCCACAGCACCGCGAGGTCGAGCTCGATCGCGTCGAACGGCTCGGCCCGGACCTTCACGTCGCCGCGGTGGATGTCCACGATCAGCCACTTGCCCTCGTGCAGCCGCAAGATCTCGAGGGTCCGGATCGGCGCATTGACGAACCAGACGTGCTTGATCCCGGCGCGTGCGTAGATCGGCAACTTCTCCGCGCGGTCGTGGACCTTCGTCGACGGCGACAGCACCTCGCACGCCCAGTCTGGGGCGAGCGTGAAGTACGCCACGTCGTCCACGAAGGGCAGTCGCTCGCGCCGCCAGCCGGCCAGGTCGGGGACGACGATGTCGTCGTCGAAGTGAAGCTCGGGCTCGACGAGGATGATCCAGCCCCCGGGTCCACCTTGTCCGAGGTCGAAGGGAGCTCCTAGGAGGACACCAAGCCGCGAATGCGCCGCGGTGTGTGGGCCCGCCGGTCTCGGTGAGAGCCGGAGGTCACCATCGATGATCTCGGCAACCAGGTGCTCCGGCGCATCCAGGACGTCCTGGTACGTCGCGCGCCGCTTCTTCGGTGCACCGACCATGCACTCAATCTACCAGATGCATCCGACGCGCCGAGGGGATTACTCGATAACGACCGTCTGACCGGTGGAGCGTCCGAACGTCTCGGGGCTGTACATCTCCTCGGCCTTCGACGGAGCGGCGAGGAACACGCCGGGCGTGGTCGCACGCGCCGTGTACGAGAACGTGTGAGTGCCCTCGCGGACGTACATCTCGAACGCCTCGGCGCGGTTGTCGCGCATGTTCACGTAGTCCCAGCTCGACGTGTTCGTGCCCTTCGCAGCGCGCTCCGCATTCGCGAGGCTCGTGTTGACCGCCTCGAAGCCCGCGGGTAGCGGATCGACAACGGCGACCGCGTGACGCAGCGTCGAGTTGATCGTCTCGATGGTCACGAGCACCTTCGCGCCGAGCTTCACCTTGTAGCGGCCATCGGCGAGCTTCTGCACGTCGCCCGGGTCGTCGACAGCGGTGTACGAGCGGCGCACGACGAAGCCTGCGTCGAGCGCGGGCAGGTCGGTCTTCTTCGGCGCGTACGTGATCCCGACGCGATAGTAGAGCCGGCCGGTGCCCTGCTTCACGAGCGAGATGTCGTGCGTCGAGCCCGCGGTCAGCACGTCCCAGCCGAGGCGCGACTGGCCACGCTTCGTGCTGCGGCCGAGGAACGCTTGCTCCGTGTACGCGGCCTTTCCGAACCACGCCTTGCCGGTAAAGCTCGGCGTGTCCTTCTCGTAGGTGTCGAAGTAGCGACGCATCGTCTGCAGCACGTAGAGGTTCTCCTGCGTCGAGCGCCAGCGGCCGCCCTTGCGTGCGTCGAGCACACCGCGTGCGAGCTTCGTGATCAGCGGCTGGGTGGGCTCCTCGCGGATCAGCGCATCGAGCACGAGCGCCGTGGTCTTGTTCTCCGACACGAGCAGGAGCCGCTCGGACTCCGCATAGGTCGCGGCGACGCGCGCGGTCGACGCGGTCTCGTGGACCACCGAGAGCAGCTGTGGCACGAGCCGCGCGCGGATCGCCTTGTCGCGCGCACTGCCGGCGACGAGCGCGAGCACGCGCGCCTTCGCATCGACCGGGTACGCCTCGAGGGCGACCGCGGCGGCATCGAGCTTGACGACGCGCGCGTGGACGTCGACACCTGCGGCAGCGAGCGTGCTCAGCGCCGCCGCTGCGAGTGACACGGTGCCGGGGAACGACGTGCGATCGGTGCGATCGACGGGCGGCTTCGTGACCGCCTTCGCGAGCTTCGCGAGATCGGCGTCGGCCTGCTTCGTCACGTACGCGATCGCGTTCGTCAGAGCCGTGCCCGTGACCTTCCGCGCGGCGAGCGCCTGCAGGACCTGCTGCGTGACGAACGGATCCGTCCGCATGCCGGTGAAGTAGCCCCAGCCACCATCGGGGCGCTGGTCGCGGAGCAGCCGCGTGACGTCCTTCGCGAGCTGCGCCTCGATCTGCTTGCGCGTGGCGCGACCCGGGCTGTGGAACGCCTCCAGCACGTCGAACATCGCGTGCGTCGCGAGCATGCGGCTCGAGCGCTGCTCGTTGCACTCGTACGGATACGCGTAGAGGTACCAGTACGCGTCGACGAGCGACTGCAGCTGCGTCGAGGCGATCTCGAGCTCGACACCGCCGACGTCGGGGAAGATGTCGGCCGGCACCGCGAGCTGCTCGAACTTCGGCCCGTCGTCGACGGTGCCGTAGGTCGCGAAGCTCTCGGTCGTGGCCGGCTCGTAGATCGGCAGCTCGACGGTGGTCGCGTCGGCGAAGCTGCCGGAGGTGGCGATGGTCTGGATCGCGGCGATCCCGCGCGCCTGCGTCGCGAGCTCGAACCGAACCTCGGCGCGCTGGCCGGGCGGCACGGTGACGCGCTTGCCGGCCGGGCCGGTCTGCACGAGGTTCGCGGTGCGCACCGCGACGTCGATCGTGCGCGGCGAGCTGTCGAGGTTCTGCACGACGACGGGCAGCGAGAACGCATCGCCCTGCGTGAGAAACCGCGGAGCGACCGTGCGTGCGTTGACCTTGCGTTGCGCGACGATCACGTTCTCCGCCTTGCCGAACCAGCGCGTGTTGCCAGTCGCGAGCGCGACGACGCGGAACCGCGTGAGGCTGTCGGGCATCTTCACCGTCACGGAGACCTTGCCCCGCGCGTCGGTGCGGAGGCGCGGCGAGAACACGGCCGTTGCGCGGAAGTCCTTGCGCGACTCGACGATCGAGACCATCGGCGCGGACGCGCTGCGCCCGCTCATCCCGCCGCGACCACCGCCAACGCCGTAGCCCGAGCCGGTGCCGGACCCGCGGCCGAGCAACTCGTCGAGCTTGAAGCGCTTGAAGCCGGGCACTCCGTCGAGCTCCGGACCCATGTCGGCGACCAGGCCGTAGGTGGACAGCGCCTGCGTGCGGTGCGGAACCTCGAAGTAGAAGTTCGGAAGTGGATCGCCGTGCTTCTTGCTCGAGAGCGAGAGGATCGCCTCGTCGACGACGATCAGCGCGACCTCCGCGTTCTCGAGCGGCTTGTCGTCATGCTTGACCTCGACCTCGAACGTGGCGTTCGCCCCAGGCTCGACCACCGGGGTCAGCGGACGCGTTCGCATCACGAGGCGCGCGCTCTCGAGCTCGACGGGAAGCTCGATCTGCACGCTGTCATGCTCGGGCAACGGCTGCGGGTTGTTCGTCGAAACGTTCTTGCGCTTGCCCCAGCGATCGACGAGCACGTGGACGTTCTGGATGAACGCCGGCTCGATCGGTAGCTCGACCACGGTCGACGCCTGCGTTAGCTCGATCTTCTTCTGCGAGATCAGTCCACCGCGCGCGAACGACAGCACCGCCGTCGACGGGAAGATCTTGGAGCGGATGTCGAGCTTCGCGACGTCCCCGGGCTTGTAGCGCGCCTTGTCGGGAACGACCGACAGATCGCGGCGGTCGTCCCACGACCACCATGGAATGTCGTACTGCGTGACGTTCGGTCGGCCGCGCTCGTCGGCGATCCGGGCAGTCGCGGTGTACGCGGTCTGCAGATCCTTGCGCTTCCACGGGCAACTCACGGGCGCGGTGGCGCTGACGAGGTCGCAGCCCTGCGTGTCGACGACCTTGGCGTCGTCGCGATACAGCTCCGAGCCGAGGACGCCCTCGAGCTCGAGCTTCACCGGCACGCCCTCCACCAGATTTCCGTCGAGGTCGGTGACCACGATCTGCAGCACGTCGGTCGACTCGGGCTTCTGGCGCACGCCGACGTAGTACTTGCTCGGGTGCACGAGGATCGGGCGCGAGCTCGCGCGGATGTTCATCCGATCCACGTCGGTGACGGTGGCATCGACCTCCAGGATGCTCGGCCGGCCGAGCGGCACCGCAGCGATGGCGTAGACCATCGTCGCGTTCGACGCACCGGTGAGCGAGCCCTCCTGGCGGAGCGTGATCGGATCGGGGGCGTCGTGGTGGTAGCGCCAGTATCGGCGTTGCGAGCGCGGCCGGATCGGCTCGAACGCGTAGGGATCCCATCCTGCGGGCGCGAACCGCTTCGCGCTGAGCGTCGCGTCCCACTTGATGTCGGCGCCGGGCAGGCCGCCGCCGGCGTAGTACTTCGCGACCGTGTTCATCGCGATGCTCTCGCCGAGCAGCAGCGGAATCGCGCCGGAGTGCCCCACGTCGTCGTCGAGCGTCACCGAGTACGCGGGTGCCCGGAACTCCTGGATCGCGATCGGATGGCCATGTGATCGGCCTCGCGTCGTCATCGTGAGCGATGCAGTTCCGAGGTTCGCGTTCGCCGGGAGCTTGATCTCGAAGTCGAAGCCGCCCTGATCGGTGAGCGGCGAGCTGCCCTCCGCGATCTTGTTGCCGCGCGTGTCGCGCAACAGGTACGTCACGGTCTCGCCGGACTTCGGCAGCGACAGATCGGGGTTGATACCGTCGTGCGTCCACCGCACCCAGCCCTTCACGTACACGGGCTCGCCCGGCTTGTACGTGAACCTGTCGTCGGTCACGTACCACAGCACGTTGTCGTTACGGATCGCCTTCTCGTGACCGCCCGACATCGAGGTGAACGTGGAGTCGGCGCCGTTCTCGATCACGAGGACCGCACCGGGCGCCCGCTCCCACTCGTAGCCCTCGCTGTCCTTGCGCTGCTTCGGCTTCTTCTTCGGAACGTCGACATGTGCCGGTAGTGCGAACTGGACGTGCCCGGTCGCATCGGCGGTCGCGGTCGCCCGCACGCCCGGTTGGTTCTCGACGAACAGCTTCGCGCCTGCGCCGGCCGCCGGCTGGAGGAACTTGTCAGGCGAGATATCGGTGGCCCACGCGCTGACCGTCTCCGCGTCGATGCGGGCGCTGACGCCGAGCCGCGAGACCTGGATCCACGCGACGTTTCGCCGGTTGAACCACTCGTCGACCTTCACCGACGGGACGGCGGTGGCTACGGCGAGCACGTGACCGGTCCCCGCCTTCGACAGGGCAGGGCGCAGATCGACGCGGATGTCCGCGCCCATCCGCGCACCGACGGCATAGCTCTTGTCGAAGATCGGTTTGCCGGGAGGAGCCTGCTGCTGCTTCTCCTCGTACTCGCCATACGCGAAGAAGTCCGACGGCTGCACCTGGTACAGCTGGACACGGACCTGCGAGACCGCCTCGGCCGCGATGACCCACTGCGGGATCTCGAACCGCGGGTCGAGGACGAACATGCCGGTGCGCACGTGCATCTGTGGATCGAACCGCTGGAGCGTCGTGGTGAACGCGAGGCTGCTCGGCCCGACCAGCGGCTGGTCGTAGATGTCACGGATGCCCGCGCCGATCGCGATCGTGTGCGCGACGCCGGGAAGCTTTGGCGTCTCGAGCGAGATGCGCGAGCCGCTCGGCTTGTGGTCATCGAACGGCTGGCCGACGATCTGGATCTTCTGCGCACGGTACGTGCTCGTCTCGATCGGATTCGAGAGCTCCACGGTCAGCCAGCCCCTCGCGGGGCAGATCGCCGTGGTGAGATGCAGACCCTGGCCGCAGTCGACGCCGAGCGCCGTCATTCGCGGCACGACGTGGAACGTCGCGAACCGCTCGCGGGTCGTGAGCCGTGGACCCTCGGCGGAGGCCGCGCCCTTGTCGAGCTTTGCCTGCGCTTCCATGCCCGATGGCCACGCACCCTGCGGCGCGAGGATCACGAAGTTCGGGCCCAGGTCCGCGAGCACCTTGTCGGTCAGCGGGCTCGCGGGGTTCTTCGCCCACAGCGGCTTCGCCTCGGAGAGGCCCATCGGCCGCGACGCGAGCTTCGCGCTCCTCGGGCCGATCACCGACACCGACTTCAGGATCTTCGTCGGATCGATCTTCTGATCGAACGCGATGAGGATCGGCGAATCCGGTCGCACGCGCTGCGGCCACACCTTCTTGATCGTGATCGCGGGCGTCGAGAACGTGCCGGTGACGGGCACGGCGAGCGTGGCTCCCGACACGGCCTTGATGCCGGCGGGAACCGTGACCACGACATCGGTCGACATCGGGAATCGCGCACCGTCGGAGACGAACGCCGCGACGCGCGTGTCGATCCAGCGCCAGCTTCCTGCGAGCGGCGGCGTGAACGTGATCGGCAGCGCGCCCTGCGTGCCGACCGCGGCCACCGGGACCATCGCCTCGTCGAACCGCACGCGGACCTCGGCCTCGGCGGAGACATCACCGGTCGGCAGGATCATCGGCGCGGCGAGCGCCCGCGTGACCTGTGCAGGCACGACCGGAGCATCGGTGACGGGCTTACCTGTCGGTACGACGAAGGCGATCGGCTGCACTCCACCGGATCGCGGCGGTGGCAAGGACGACGGAGGCAGCGTCGGAGCCTTCGCGTTCGTCGCCGACAGATCCGGTAGCGGCTCGAGCCTCGCGAGCAGTGCGGTGGTCTCCGCGGGCGAGAGCGTCGTCACGGCCGCGGGCGCGGACTCGACACGCTTGTCGGCGGTTGCCGCGAGCAAGCTGCCGAGCTTCGCCTCCGCATCGATCGCGACCTCGGGACGGCCGCTCGCCGGTGTCGTCGGAGGCACCGCCGCGACGGGAGCCAGGGTGGGGGCGGGCTTCGTCGCCGGGACCCGGGGGGGCGACCCGCAGCCGAGCAACATCGCCCACAGGCAGACCAGTGCGTGACCCCGGTTTCGACGCATGCGGCCATACTGACACCGCGGGAGGGACGCCGGTTCCATCATCCCGGCAATACGGCCACCGGCCCGAGCGTTGGCCACGAGATGCGCCGACCGATCCTGCTGGTGTCGCTCTTCGTCTCGACGGCGGCGTACGCGCTCCCGCCCGGTGCCGATCCGTCCCTGAAGTCGGGCGCGAACCACCATGTGGGTGACGAGAGCTTCGTGAAGCTGTTCGGCCGCGCGCCGACCGCAGCGGATACCGAGCAGCTGCGGATGACCGCACATCTGCAGCACGTGCACGATTGGCTCGCGTCACGGCCGGCCACGCGGCCCGGGCTCGCGGCCAGGCGCGCCGAGCTCCTCGCGGCGCTGCGCACGTACATCGCGAAGGGCACGACGCCGCGGAACACGGACCTGCCGTGGCGCACGCCGGTGTTCATCGATCAGGAAGGAACGATCTGCGCGGTCGGCTATCTGATCGAGTCGAGCGTGGGACGCGCGCTACCCGAGAAGATCGCGACGCACCATCGCTACGACTTCCTCGAGGACATCGCCGCGTCGATGCCGGAGGTGCGGCAGTGGGTGGAGGAGTCCGGACTGACGCTCGAGGAGCTCGCGTCGATCCAGCCCGCATACGAGGAGCCGTCGGTCGACGGCTGGCGCGGATGGGAGCTCGCGAAGTTCAGGCCCGCGGATGGCCCGTCGTCGCGCTATGGCAGTGGCAACTTCAAGGACCGGAACATGGCCGGCGACTGGAAGGTGCTCGACGGTGAGCGCGTCGTCGGCAAGGGCGCGATGAAGAGCGGCCGCGGGGCGTGGACGAGCTTCTATGCGACCGGAGAGAAGCTCGCCGAGGGCCGCTACGTCGCGAATGCGCCCGAGGGGCGGTGGAAGATGTTCCACAGGAGCGGCAACCTCGCGGCGGAGGGCGTGTTCGACGGCGGCACGCGCGTCGGCAAGTGGCGCTTCTATTACGACACGCCGGCAAAGGCCGCGATGGCGGTGGGCCGGTTCGGCGGCGACGGCTCCGTGATCGGGCGCTGGCAGCACTACGATGCCGAGGGCAAGTTGCTCGCGCGCACGTGGACCGAGACGCCGGCACAGTGGGAGGACAACGGGTACAGCACGAACGGCGGCGAGGGCTCGGTGCTCGAGGTGATGCCGGGCTCCGACGGCGTGCGCCACGTCGTCCACCAGGGCACGCCCGGCCGGGACGTCGAGTACAACGAATTCAAGCTCGAGCTGTTCTCGAAGGGGAAGGAGAAGCTCTACATCTCGAGCACGCTCGGCGCGGAGGCCTGGTACGGCGCGGATGGCGTCAACCTCGTGCACGGCGAGAACGGCTGGAGCGGGAAGGATTGCCGGTGGAGCACCACGCGCAAGATGATCGCGCAACAGGGCGATGTTCCGCGGCTCGACGGCGTGCTGTCCAAGGATGCGGTGCAGCGCGCGCGCGCCGCGAAGCTGGAGGAATGGGATCAGATGAAGGACACCGGCGTCGTCTGCAAGGGCGTCACCGTGGAGATCTCTGCCGCGCGCGCGAAGCGGCTCGATGCGCTGCTCGCGTCACGCGATGCGGTTCGCTCGGTGACGCCGAAGATGGTGCGCGAGCTGATCTACGAGGAGGACAGCCCACCGGAGGCGATCGACGAGGCGGCCGATGATCCCGACGACATCGCGCAGAACAAGCGCGAACAGCTCAGGAAGTCCGACCTCGCGCGGATCCTGGCCGGCAGCATGGTGATGTACATCGAGTGGCCGCACATCGACCGCCGCTTCACGCAGGTCTACGAGACGATGGCGGGTCGCTACATGAAGCACTGGGCGTCGCGGTCGGACGACGACGGTAACCCGAGCATCGCCGAGGCCGAGTAGCTCAACCGGCGAGCGCGCTGGCGATCAGGTCGTGCGGGACGGTGATGCGCGGCACCTTGATGTCGAAGAAGCTGCGCGGATCCTCGTCGAGCCCGAGGCCGTGCATGTAGTTGTACAGCGCCTTGCGAAGCCCAGCGCCGAGCGCGTCGTGATCGCAGCGCACGGGATCATCGAACAGCACGTCGTTCTTCGCGAACGTGATCTTCGGCGGCTTCCTCAGCGTGATGCCGAACAGCTCCGGCTGCTTTCCGATCGGGCTGTGCGCGGTCGCGGCGAATCGGTGCCAGAACGCGGACTGGATGCAGCCCTCCGCGAACAGCTGGCGCACGCGCTCGAGCGCATCGACGGTGTCTTGCGCGGTCTGCGTGGGGAAGCCGTACATGAGGTACGCGTGGACCATGATGCCGGCGTCCGTGAACGCGCGGGTGACGCGCGCGACTTGCTCGACGGTGACGCCCTTCTTCATCAGATCGAGCAACCGATCGGAGGCGACCTCGAGACCGCCGCTGATCGCGACGCAACCGGAGCGCGCGAGCAGATCGCACAGCTCGGGCGTGAATGACTTCTCGAACCGCACGTTGCCCCACCAGGTGATCACGATGCCGCGGTCGAGCAGCACCTCGGCGAGTGCGCGCAGTGCGGCGGGCGGTGCGGCCTCGTCGACGAAGTGAAATCCGGTCTGGCCGGTCTCCGCGATCAGCGCCTCGATCCGATCGGCCAGCAGCTCGGCGGGTGCACGCTCGTACCGCCCGATGTAGTCGAGCGTGATGTCGCAGAACGTGCACTGCTTCCAGTAGCAGCCGTGCGCGATCGTCAGCTTGTTCCACCGGCCGTCGGACCACAGGCGGTGCATCGGGTTGAGCATCTCGAACAGCGACAGGTAGCGATCGAGTGGCAGGCCCGCGTACGTCGGCGTGCCCGCCTGGGCGATCGGAACGTCGTGCAGGATCGAGTCGTTCGCGAGCACCACGCGCCCCCCGCGGCGGACGAACGTCCGCAGCAGTGGTACCGCAGGATCTGCGAGGTGCTCGAGCAGTGCGAGCATCGGTGCCTCGCCATCGTCCACGGTGATGAAGTCGAAGTAGTCGAACACGCGCGGATCCGTGAGCTCGCGCAGCTCGGTGTTGACGTAGCCGCCGCCGAGGATCGCGCGCGTCGTCGGAGCGAGCGCCTTGATCGCGCGGGCGATCCGGAACGCCCCGTAGATGTTGCCTGGAAACGGAGCGGTGATGCCGATCGCATCGGGGCGGTGGCGCGCCTGCAGCTCGGCGGCGAGCTCGTCGAGCATGATGTCGACCAGCGTCGGATCGGCCTCGAGCGCATCGCGGAGTGGATCGAACGTGGGGGCGCTCGCCGCGAGCCTCTCGCCGTAGCGGGCGAGCTCGAAGTCCGGAGAGATGCCGTCGCGGATCACGTCGGCGAGGTCATCGATGTAGAGGCTCGCCAGGTGCTTCGCGCGGTCGGCGAGGCCGAGGTCGCCGAACGCCCACGCGAGGGGATCGCCGTCGGGGTCGGAGATCGCCGCGAACCGCCGTCCCTCGGGCAGCAGCTCGCGGCCGACGATGCGCAGCGCGAGCCCCGGATCGCGGCCCTGGAGGAAGCGCACGACCGCATCTACGGTGCCCTCGTAGCGCTCCGCGTTCTCGAGGAAGTGCGCGAGCGACGGCGGCAGCGGATCGTGCGTCTCGCCGGCGCGCTGGGCCAGCTCGTGATGCACGCGCTCGAGCCCGTGCCGCGAGAACAGCCGCAAGAACAGCTCGAGTGCCGCATCCGCCTGCACGACCTCGAGGCCGAGCCGCGCCTCGTGCTGGCGCAGAAACCCGGTCAGGTACGCCGTCGCGGGGTACGGCGTGTTCAGCTGGGTCATCGGCGGAGTGATCAGCAGCAGGCGCACGCCGCACCAAGGTAGCAGGGTCGTGTACGTTCGACGCCGTAACGTGCGGCTCAACAAGTACCTCTCGGAGAGCGGCGCCTGCTCGAGGCGCGAGGCAGATACGTACATCTCCGAGGGGCGCGTCACCGTGAACGGCGTGCCGGCGGCGCTCGGCACCCAGGTGAACGACGGGGACGAGGTGAAGCTCGACGGCGATATCGTCGGCGCCGCGCGCAAGAAGGCCAGGCCGGTCTATATCGCGCTCAACAAACCCGTCGGCATCACGTGCACGACCGAGCGCCACGTCGCCGGCAACATCGTGGACTTCGTCGATCACCCGGAGCGCGTGTTCCCGATCGGCCGCCTCGACAAGGACTCCGAGGGGCTGATCCTCCTGACGAACGATGGCGACATCGTCAACGAGGTGCTGCGCGCCGAGCACAACCACGAGAAGGAGTACGTGGTGGCGGTCGACAAGGCGATCACGCCCGCGTTCCTCGACGGCATGGCCTCGGGCGTGCGGCTCTCCGACGCGACGACGAAGCCGTGCTCGGTCAGCCGGATCGGCGCGAAGGTGTTCTCGATCGTGCTGACCCAGGGCCTGAACCGGCAGATCCGCCGGATGTGCGAGGCGTTCGGTTACACCGTCGAGGCGTTGCAGCGCGTGCGGATCATGCACATCCGGCTCGGCCACCTGCCGCTCGGTCGCTGGCGAAACCTGAGCGAGCAGGAGGTCGCGCCGCTGTTGCCGAAGGCGAAGCCCGCGCAGCAGCCGCCTTCAGCGCAGCGCCCGCAGCAACATCCGCCGCGACGCGGTGGGCCACCGCCGCGCCATCGGCAGCGCGGCCGCCGGCCGTAGATTGCCCTAGAGCAGCTCGATGTCGGGCAGCTCGGTATCTTCGTCGAGCTCGTAGCTGCGGATCTGCGCGGCGCTTGCGAGCGACGGCAGTGCTGCGCTGGCCTTCGGGCGGGAGCCGCGCGAGGCGAGTGCGGGAAGCTCGGGAACCGGGACCGGCGTCATGCGCGGAGCCGGTTGTGCGCGTGCGGTCGACAGACACGGCAGCGCAGGCACCGACCGGCGCTGCTGCGGCATGTCGCGCAGCGAGGGAATCACATCCATCGTCTCGCGGCCCGTCAGCTCGGTGCCCGGGAACGGCGTCAGTCGCGGGAACGGAGTCAGCCGCGCCTGGAGGTCGGCTGCCTCGGCGGCGCGAAGCGACGGGATCATGTCGAGGCTGGAACGGTGATGCATCGAAGTTGACTCGCGCCCTCTAAAACAGAGTACCTCAGCATTTGCACTTCGCGAGCAAACTCACGCACAACCCCGCGAGAAAGCAGGACTGTTAAGGCGGCCCACAAGATCTTCGGCGTGACGCTCCACGTCATGGGGCAGTCCGCGGATCTGCACGTCGGGTGAGAGCCACCTCGGATGGTTGCCGTCCTCACGGAGGGCCGCCACGGTCCTGCCCATGCTGAAGATCGCGGTCATCATCGGGAGTACGCGGCCGGGCCGGAAGGGTGAGGCCGTCGGGAAGTGGGTGCACGGACACGCGCAGAAGCGCACCGACGCCACGTTCGACCTTGTCGACCTCGCGGAGATCAACCTGCCGCTGCTCGACGAACCGGTGCCGCCCTCGCAGAACAAGTACTCGAAGGACCACACGAAGGCGTGGTCCGCGAAGATCCAGCCCTACGACGGCTTCGTGTTCGTGACGCCCGAGTACAACCGCGGGACATCCGGGGCACTGAAGAACGCGATCGACTTCCTGTACAACGAGTGGACGAACAAGGCGGCGGGCTTCGTCGGCTATGGATCCGCCGGTGGCTCGCGCGCGATCGAGAGCCTTCGGCTCGTGATGGGCGAGCTCCAGATCGCGGACGTGCGCGCGGCGGTGAGCTTGATGCTCCGCTCGGACTGGGAGGACTTCAAGGTGTTCAAGCCGCAGGAGCACCAGCTGAAGGCGCTCGATTCGATGCTGGATCAGGTCGTCGCGTGGAGCGGTGCGCTGCAACCGCTGCGCGTGCGACGATGATCGCGTGAAGGCGGCGATCACCTCGCTCCCCGGCGTGCTGCTGCTCGATGTGGATGTACACGCCGATCCGCGCGGCAGCGTCGCGGAGCTCTACCGGCGCGAGCGATTCGGCATCGACGTCGAGTTCGTCCAGGACAATGTCGCGGTGTCGGTGCGCGGCGCGCTCCGCGGGCTGCACTACCGGATCTCGCCGCAGGCGAAGCTCGTGATGGTGATCGAGGGCGAGGTCTACGACGTTGCGGTCGACGTGCGGCGCGGCTCGCCGACGTTCGGCCAGTCGTTCGGGACCGCGCTCTCATCGGAGACGCGCCGGCAGCTCTACATTCCGGCCGGGTTCGCGCACGGCTACCAGGCAGTGTCGGAGCGAGCGACGGTGCTCTACAAGCTGACCGCGCCGTTCGATCCCGCCGACGATCGCGTGGTGCGATGGGACGATCCGGCGCTCGCGATCGCATGGCCGCTCGACGAGCCGATCGTGTCGGAGCGCGATCGCACGGCGCCGCTGCTCGCCGACGCGGAGCTTCCGGTCTACACGCCATGAGCGTGCTCGTGACGGGAGGCGGCGGGCTCGTCGGCAGCGCGCTCGGGCGGCGCGGGGGGGTGACCGCGCTGACGCACCGCGAGCTCGACATTTGCGATCCGGCCGCGATCGCCTCCCAGCTCGGTCAGCACGCGCCGCGGACCGTGATCAACGCGGCGGCGCAGGCGAACGTCGATCGCGCGGAGCAGGACCCGGAGGCGGCGTTCGCGATCAACGCGACCGCGCCGGGCGAGCTTGCCGCCGCATGCGCGCAGCGCGGGATCCGGATGCTTCACCTGTCGACCGACTACGTGTTCGGTGGCAACGGCGAGCGCCGGCCGCATCGCGAGGACGATCCGGTCGCCCCCGTCGGCGTGTACTGCGAGAGCAAGGCCGAGGGCGAGCGCCGCGTGCGAGCCTCGGGCGGTACCGTCGTGCGCACCGCGTGGGTGTTCGGCGAGCACGGGCGCGGATTCGTCCAGCTCGTCCTCGCACGGCTCGCTGCCGGCGAGCGGGTCGAGATCACCGGCGAGCAGCACGGGTGCCCGACATGGGTCGAGGATCTCGTCGACGTGCTGCTCGCGCTCGCCGCGCGCGACGAGGTGCCGGGCATCCTGCACGCGTGCGGCGACCCAGGGATCAGCCGGTACGACTTCGCGCGCGCGATCGCGGTGGCAGCCGGTGCAGATCCAGATCGCGTCGTGCGCGTCGAGGGTGCACCGGCCGGAGCGCCGCGGCCCGCGTGGTCGGTGCTCGATGCATCCTTGCTCGCGCGGCTACGGCTCGGCCCTCGCCCGTGGGCGCCGGGTCTCGCCCGAGTGATCGGATGACGGGTGCCGGGTCTCGCCCTGCTGACCGGATGACGAGCCTCTCCGAGCTCGCCTGGCTGTTCCTCCGGCTGGGCGCCACAGCGTTCGGCGGGCCTGCTGCGCACATCGCGATGATGCGGCGCGAGGTCGTCGAGAAGCGCGCGTGGTTGACCGACGAGGCGTTCCTCGATCTGGTGAGCGCGACGAATCTGATACCGGGCCCGAGCTCGACGGAGCTCGCGATCCACATCGGGCGCGAGCGCCGAGGCTGGGCAGGCCTGCTCGTCGCCGGGGTGTGCTTCATCGGCCCGGCGTTTCTGATCGTCCTCGGGCTCGCGTGGGGCTACACGCGGTACGGCACGCTGCCCGCCGTGGACGGGGTCCTCTACGGCATCAAGCCGGTGATCATCGCGGTGATCGCACACGCGCTGTGGACGCTCGGGCGCACGGCGATCAAGAGCGTGTGGCTCGGCATCGTCGGCGCTGCCGCGCTCGCGGCAACGCTGGCCGGCGTGCACGAGCTGATCGTGCTTGCAGCCGCTGGTGGGCTCGTCGTGATCGCGCGTGGCGTGGGGCCGCGCTCTGCACCGGCTGCGTGGTTCCCGTGGCCGCTGCTCGCGACCGGTGGCGCGTCGGCCGTCGTGGCCACCATCAGTCTCGCTTCGATCTTCGGCGTGTTCCTCAAGATCGGCGCGGTGCTGTTCGGCAGCGGGTACGTATTGATCGCGTTCCTGCGCTCGGACCTCGTCGAGCGCCTTCAATGGCTCACCGAGACGCAGCTGCTCGACGCAGTGGCGGTGGGGCAGGTGACGCCCGGCCCGGTGTTCACGACCGCGACGTTCATCGGCTATCTGCTGGCGGGCACCGGTGGTGCGTGCGTCGCGACGCTCGGCATCTTCCTGCCCGCGTTCGTGTTCGTCGCGATCACCGCGCCGATCATCCCGAAGCTGCGCTCGTCTCCGCTCGCGAGCGCGCTGCTCGACGGCATCAACGTCGCGTCGCTCGCGCTGATGGCCGCGGTCACCTACCAGATCGCGCGCGCCTCGCTGATCGATGCCCCAACCATCGCGCTCGCGGTGATCGGGGCGGTGCTTCTGATCCGCTGGAAGATCAGCTCGATGTGGCTCGTGCTCGCCGGCGGTCTCGCCGGCGCCTTGCTCGCGCTGCGCTAGGAGTGGGGGCGCTTCCCGTTGCCGCCGTGCCGCCGAGGGACGGTCGAGCGCGCCCAGCACTGCCGTGCCTGGTTCCAGCGCTCTGCGGGCTCTGCGGGCTCTGCGGTATTCTGGGCACGTGCGCGCTCATCACAGCCGCGAGCGTTGCCGAGTGGACGGCTCTGCGGTTACCGGCAGCGCGGAGTCCCGGCGCCCGAGCTATGTCACGCGGGCGTCGGTGTCGCGCGCCTCGGTGACGACGAGCTCCTTGTGCTGCTGCTCCGCAGCCACGAGCAGCGCGCTGCGAACGACGGCATCGGCGGTCTTGTCGTCGGTGATCGCGTCGTAGTCATCTCCGGTCATCACGCGCTCCTCGGCGGTGACGAACAGCTCGGTGTCCGACGTGATCGTCTTCGAGGCGATCGGCTCGCGTGCCTTCTCGAGCGCCCAGTAGCGCTTCTTCGCGGCAAGCTTCGACTTGCGCTCATTCTTGTGCTCGCGGTCGAGCGAGTTCGCGATGTCATCGGCGGTGTTCCACATCTGCGAGCGGTTGTGCTCCCCGAACGCTCCGGAGAGGAACCGATCGATGTGCTTGTCGACGCGCTCGCGAGCGCTCGGGCCGCGCCGCATCCAGCGCCACGGCGGTAGGTTCTCCCACCAGTTCACCTGGCTGCGGCCGAGGAACATCACGGTGCCCGCGAGCTGCAGGAGGATCTTGCCGCCGGGCGAGTCGGGCGTTGCGGTCAGGCCCGCCTTCGAGAACGCGTCGAGCCGGTGCATCTCGATCTCGAGCTCGCGCCCCGAGACGTCGCCCTTCCAGCCGGGCGCGATGTTGGCGGAGAGCTCGTTCGCGAGATCGAGCAGCAGCGCGTTCGCGACCGGCGCGAGATCCTTGATCGTCACGTCGGCGCGCCCGAGGAGGCGCCGCATCCGCTCGAGGTTCTCGTCGAAGCCGAACATCACGAGCAGCGCGGTGCTCGCGTGGTCGCTCGCCGCGTAGGCAGGATCGTGGAGGTCCTTCTCGTCGACCGCGGCGTGGACGATAGCGCCTGCGTCGAGATCGAGCGTGCGCACGGTTTCGATCGTGCCGACCTTCCACTTGTTCATCCACATGCTCTTGCCGTCGACCTCGGGCGAGAAGCGGTGGACCACGACGTGTCGTTGATCCGGGTGCTCCTCGCCGAGCTTCGCGCTGTGCTTGTGCGCCTGCTTCTCGAGCCACTGCGCGGACGGCTTCGCCCACCAGCGCAGCCAGAACGTCCGATAGATGGGTGTCGACTCGCGCGGTGCCTCGGATGGGACGAGCAGGCGCCGCATCGCGTGGCCCTTGCCGACGAACGCGATGTCGATGCCTGCGGTCGCGGCGCGAGTCGCCTGATCGTCGCAGAGGAACACGTGCGGGTGCGTCGGTCCGTCGGGTCCTTCGATCTCGTTGTCGAGGATCACGACGGCCTTGTTCGCGAACCAGTCCGCGAGCGCGACGCCGCCGTTGAGCGGCCGCTCCAGATCGAGGTGCCGCTCGCGCGACAGGTCCCAGATCGCGCTCTTGAACGCGAGGCGATCGCCGAGCTGATCCCACGCCTCGATCTCCTCGCGCGTGGTGCGGTGGTTGACCACGAGCAGCACGTCCGCGTCGGATACTTGAAAGGGGCGGGCGACGCGCACGTCGAACAATCGGATCTGGATCGGTCGCACGCTCGCCGGCGCGTCGATGTCGCCGAGCTCGAGCGTCACGTGTGCGGCGAACCGCAGGTACTCCGGCGCACCGTCCTTCACCTTCACGGTGAGCTCGACCTGCGTGGTGTCGCCCGCGCCGATGGCCGGAAGCTCGTGCGTCCAGCCCGTGCCGGGGAGCAGCTCGCGGCCGTCGACGATCAACAGGACGTGCTCGTCGCCGAGCTCCGAGTCGGGCGCCGTCGCGACCTTGATCCGGACGACGCGCTTGCACTCCGAGGTCGCGCCGAGCGCGAACCTCGACTGATTCGTCACCGAGAACCGCACGCGCGACGCCTCGCCGGCCGCGAGCGACTTGAGGTTCTCGATCGCCGAGATCCGCACCGGGTACCGGATCACGAACCGGCCCTGCTCGACGGCGTCGCCCTCCTGATAGTTCTCGAAGTCGCGACGGACCGACGGCAGCATCGCACGCTGCAGGATCGACTCCTCGATCTCGAGCGGCGCGCTCGGCTCCGTCGGCGTGTGATCCGCGATCCGGAACCGCAGCTCGCCCGGCACCTTGTAGCGAGCGCCGGCGTCAAGCGCGCGGACGCACTTGAGCTCGCCAGGCTCGGGCTTCACCCAGCCGCCGGGGGCGAGCGCGAGCTCGAGCTCGTCCTTGCCGGGCGTCGGCATGCCGCCGACGTTCTCGACCTCGAGATCGAACACCCGCACGAGCTCGCGCGGCTCGTACACCGCGTCCTCGTTGACGCTGTCGTGCGCGAACGAGACGAGCTGCAGGTCGTAGCGCGACGGGTACGTGGTGATCTTGCCGCCCGCGGTTGTCACCTCGATCGCGAAGTTGCCCGCGTCGCCGTCAGCGCCCTTGCGAACGCGGGCGTTGCCCGAGCGACCCGAGCTGCCCGACGCGCCATCGCTGCCGCCGGGGTTCGAGTGGTAGTGCGTCTGCGTCTGCGTGTTGCCTTGCGAGTCGCGGCTCGTCGACGTGGTGGTCCAGCTGTACGAGCTGCCGCCGCTACCACCGTTGCCGCCGTGGCCTCCGGGACCGTTCACGCCTGCCTTGCCGCCGGGACCACCGCGCACCTCATGCCGCAGCAGCATGAGCAGGGGCGTGTCGTCCTCGTTGACCGACACCACGATCTGACCGCCTTCACCGCCCGGTGCACCGCTCGTCGCGTCGCCGCCGGAGCCGCCGTCGCCGCCGCGACCACCGTCGCTGCCGCTGCTCCACCGCGTTGCATCGGAGCCATCGGCGCCGCGTGCACCATCTCCGCCGCGTCCGCCGTTTCCGCCCTTGCCGCCGTCGCCGCCGATCGCGAACAGCGGGATGTAGCCCGCCTCGTCGATCACGATCAGATTTCTGATCTGCTGCTTCTGACCGCGCGCGGTGAACATCTCGCCGGCGAGCTGCACGCTGCCGGCCGCGTCGTCGGCGGTCATCTGCAGCCGGATCTGCCCGGCATTCTCGCCCGGCATGGCCGGCCCGGCGTTCCCACCCGCGCTGCCGGAGCAGCCGCTGCCGACGCCGCTCGATCCGGACTGGCCGTGCGCGCCGTTCGCGCCCGCCGCACCGGAGACGTCGAACGTGACGAGCGGCTTCGGCTCGTCCGACTCCGTCACCACCACGCCGCCAGGTACACCCGTGTCCCGATACGGGGAGCTCATCCCGTCATCTTACGCCGGGGTTCAGTCCTCGTTCACGCAGCCCGACTTGAAGATCCAGCCCTCCTTCGTGGCGTCCAGCGTGCGCTGGCCCTTGAACGTGCTGGTGGTGTCGAGGAGCTGCACGAGATAGGTGCCCTTCTCGAGCACGAGGGAGAAGTTCTTGCCGGGGAACACCATGTTCGGCGAGACGTAGACCTGCTGGCCGTCGCGCGAGATCGCGAACTTGAGGTTCTCGCTGATGCCGCACCGGTCGCCGTCCGTGTCGTTGAAGATCCGGCCGGTGAAGCGCTGCGGCGCGGTGGGAGCCGCACCGCCCCCGTCCTCCTTCACGCCCCCGATCGACTTGCGCGCAGCCGCGATGCCCTGCTGGATGAGCACGGCCTGCGAGCGCAGCGACTTGCGCTCCTCCTTGTCCTCGGCCTCGTCGGCGAGCTCGACGAGCGCGCCCGCGTCCTTCTCGATCGCCGCGGCATCGGTCGCGATCGACTTGATCGGGATGTCCTTGCCGAGGCGCTTCGCGAGCGCGGTCAGGTCGTCACCGAGCTCGGTTGCGGCGGGCGCGAACTTCTTGCGCGCACCACGGTCGTCGGAGGCCTTCGCCGCCTTGCCGAGGTTCGCTGCGCTGGTGGCCAGCTTGGTGAGGGCGTCGGCGATCGCAGCGCGATCGGACCGTGCGTCGGCGGCGGCGGGGCGAACACAGAGCAGAACAACTCCCACGACGGCGACCAACGATGAAACGAGGCTCTTGATGTTCATGACGCGGCTTGTAACGCGAGCCCGTGCCGTGTTCATGCAAAAACCTTCGGCCACCGATCGGAAAACGGTGGCACGCCTCGCAAGACCTGTGAGGTCTCTTACTTCGGTGCCTCGGTGAGGACGGGGAAGCCGCGATCCCGCATCAGCGCATTGGTATCGACGTCGCGCCCGCGGAAGTTCCGGAACGCGACGTCCGGAGGCACCGAGTTGCCGACGCTCATCAGGTTGTCGTGCAGCTTCTTCGCGAGCTTCTTGTCGTAGAACGACTTCGCCTCGGTGAACGCCTCGGCAGCATCGGCGGTCAGCGTGTCTGCCCAGATGTAGCTGTAGTAGCCGGCCGAGTATCCGTCGTCCGCGAAGATGTGCGCGAACCCCGTCGGGCGGTGGCGCATCACGATCTCGGTCGGCGCACCGATCTCCTTGAAGATCTGCTTCTCGAACGCCGCCGGATCGATCGGCTTGTCGGTCGGTGTCATGTGGATCTTGAGGTCGTAGATCGTCGACATCAAGTACTCGACGGTCTTGAAGCCCTGGTTGAAGTTCTTCGCCTTCTCGATCTTCTCGAGGAGCGCGGCGGGAATCGGCTTCTTCGTCTCGACGTGCAACGCGAACTTGTTCAGCACCTCGGGCGTGGGCAACCAGTGCTCGTTGAGCTGGCTCGGGAACTCGACGAAGTCGCGCTTCGTGTTCGTGCCCGCGAGCGTCGGGTACTTCACGTTCGAGTTGAGGCCGTGCAGCGCGTGGCCGAACTCGTGGAACATCGTCACCGCGTCGTCCCACGAGATCAGGACCGGTTCGCCCTTCTTGCCCTGCACGAAGTTCGAGTTGTTCGAGACGATCGGCGTCGTCTTCGTCTTGAACGCCTCCTGCGTGCGGTACTCGCTCATCCACGCGCCGGAGCGCTTGCCGTCGCGTGCGTAGGGATCGAAGTACCAGAGGCCGACGCGCTTGCCGCCGCGGTTGACCTCCCAGACCCGAACATCGGGGTGGTACACGGGGATGCCGGCGAGCTGCTTGAACTTGAAGCCGTAGATCTGGCCCGACGCCCAGAACATGCCCTCGCGGAGCTTCTCGGAGTCGAGGTACGGCTTCACCTCGTTCTGGTCGAGGTCGTACTTCGCCTTGCGGACCTTCTCCGCATAGAAGCGGTAGTCCCACGCCTCGATCTTGTGGCCGGCCTTCTCGGCGTCGGCGACCTTCTGCATGTCGACGACCTCCTCGCGCACGCGCGCGACGGCGGCCTTCCACACCTTCATCGTCAGGGCCATCGCCGCCTCGGGCGTCTTGGCCATGTTGTCAGCGATGATCCAGTGCGCGTGCGTGGGGAAGCCCAGCAGCTTCGCGCGCTCGCCGCGCAGCGAGAGGATCTGCGTGATCAGCGGCTTGTTGTCGTGCGCCCCGGCGTTGTCGCCGCGGCTGATCCACATCCGCCAGACCTTCTCGCGCAGCGCCCGGTTCGTGGAGTAGGTGAGGAACGGCTCGGCAGACGATCGCGTGTTCGCGATGACCCACTTGCCCTTCTTGCCCTTCGCTTCCCCGGTGCTCGCGAGCGCGGCCTTGATCGAATCGGGCAGGCCAGCGAGGTCCGCTTCCTTCTCGAGGACGACCATGCCGGTCTCCTCGTCGTGCAGCATGTTCTGCGTGAACGTGGTGAACAGCCCGGCGAGCTTCTTGTTGATCTCGCCGAGGCGCGCCTTCTCCTTCGCACCGAGCGCGGCGCCGCGACGCGCGAAGTTCGTGTAGATGACCTCGACGAGGCGCTTCTGCTCGGTGGTGAGCTTCGCCTTGTCGCGGTTGTCGTAGACGGTCTTGATCCGGGCGAACAGCGGCCCGTTCTGGATCACCTCGTCGCTATACGCCGCGAGGATCGGAGCCATCTCGGTCTCGACCGCCTGCATCGGCTTGTCGTTCATCGTCGAGGTGTACGTGCCGAGGAACAGCTGCGCGCGGTTGAGCGGGCGGGCCGAGTCCTCGAACGGGACGATCGTGTTCTCGAACGTCGCCGGCTTGGCGTTGTCGGTGATCGCCTTCAGCTCGGTGCGATGGAGGTCCATCGCCTTCAGCATCGCGGGCTTGAAGTCGGCGACCTCGATCTTGTCGAACGGCGGCACACCACCGTTGGGGCCACCGAACGGGGCGAGGAGCGGTTCGAGCTTCACGGCGGGCTCACCTTTCGCGAACGAGAGCTGCTTGCGGAACGCCAGTAGGACCGCCGTCGAGGCGGAGGCGAACAGGAACGTGCGTCGCTTCATCGCGGGGACGATAGCCGCCCGGGTCCCACCGCGCCAGGCCCGCCGAACGTCAGGTAACACTGCAGGATCAGCTGATACTCTCGTGCTGGTGGCTCGCAAGGAGGATCAGAACGACCGGACGCACGTCCAGGTCCATGACCCCCTCGTCGGCACCACCTTCGATCGCCGGTTTCACATCGACTTCCGGATCGCGGTCGGTGGCTTCGGCGCGATCTACCACGCGACCCACAGCAAGTCGGGTCACCAGTTCGCGCTGAAGATCCTGCACCCGCGACTGACCAACGACCCCGGCGTGATCGCGCGCTTCCGGCGCGAGGGCGAGACGCTCGTGCGCCTGCGCAGTCCGCACACGATCATCGCGTACGAGCTCGGGCAGACCGATGAGGGCACGCTGTTCATCGTGCTCGAGCTGCTGCAGGGCGAGAGCCTGTTCGAACGGTTCCGCGCGCGCGGCCCGTTCCCGTGGAAGGACACGGCCGCGATCGCGCGCGGCGTGTGTCACTCGCTCGAGGAAGCGCACGGCCTCGGCATCATCCACCGCGATCTCAAGCCGACAAACATCAACCTCGAGCGCAACGAGGAACAGGACACGAGCGACTTCGTGAAGGTGCTCGACTTCGGTATCGCAAAGATCCTGCGACAGAGCGACATGGACTCGGCGGACCTGACGAACGCCGGCCAGATGATCGGCACGCTCGATTACATGTCTCCCGAGCAGATGGTCGGCGGTCAGGTCACCGGCCAGACCGACATCTACACGCTCGGCATCGTGATGTACGAGATGATCGCGGGCAAGCGTCCGTTCGCCGAGGCCACGAGCCCGGCCGCGGTGCTCGCAGCGATGCTGCGCGGCGCGCCCGAGGCGCTGTCGTCGATCAAGCCGGTGCCGAAGGCGATCGACCGCGTCGTGATGAAGTGCCTCGAGCGCGATGTGCTGCTGCGCTGGCAGACCGTCGCACAGCTCGGTGCCGCGCTGGATGCGGTGCTTCGCGGCGAGGTTATCGACGAACGTGCGGACGTCACGCGCACCGCTCCGTTCGAGCTCGACGACGACGCGGACTCCACCGTGTTCGAGCCGCGCCCGCGCTCGACGTCACCGTATCCCGCGCGGGCGAACGCGGCGCGCAAGCTCGGCGTGGCGCCCACCGAGCCTTCACCCCTGCTGCGCACGAAGGCTCCGTCGCAGAGCGGGACGAGCCGCGGGTCGCAGCCCGCGCTCGCGGCGACACCAACTCCGGTCACCACGCGCAGGGACGCGACGCACGGTGGCCGCGCCAGCGAGCCGAAGC
>JACCRC010000096.1 GCA_013813765.1 Deltaproteobacteria bacterium
GCGCCGAGCCGGCCCGCATGAATGTGGCAGACACTCGCAGCCCGGCCAGGCACGCGCCCTCCACGTTCCATTCGATCGGACGCCGGTCGCGAGCTCGGTGCGGAGCATTCGGCTCGCTGGCTCTCGCGCGAGCCAACGTGCGCTCGCTCGAATTCGGCAGACATTTCTTGGCGACGAATCCACGATTCCTCGTCGGGAAACGCATGCAATCGATGTCAGACCCACGAGCTACAAACGATCTGCCATGGCGAAGAAGCGCGAGAGAATCCGTCACATTCAACTCTCACTCGATGCCGCGCGCAGACCGATGGGGCACGGTGGTTGGCGACCGGGCGCGGGTCGGCCGCGCACGCGCCAAGGAGTCTCGCACGAGGCTCGCGAACCGATTGCAGGCAGCGTCCCCCAGCACGTCACGCTGCGGATCGCCGACGGCGTCACCTCGCTGCGCAAGCGGAAGCTGGTGAAGCTGATCCGCCAGTCGATCGCGAAGGCGCACAAGCCTGACTTCCGAGTTGCGCACTTTAATGTCGAGTCCAATCACTTGCACCTGATCATCGAAGCCGAGAACAACGAGCGGCGGGCGCGCGGCATCAAGGGCTTGAAGGTCCGCATCGCGCGGCGCGTGAACCGCGCGCTCGGGCGTCGCGGCGCACTGTTTGGCGACCGCTATCACACACGCGCGCTCCGCACCCCGCGCGAGGTGCGCAACGCGATCCGGTACGTGCTCAACAACGCCATCCACCACGGCGTCGCACCGAGCGAGCGCGAACACACGTGGATCGATCCGTACTCGAGCGCCGCGTGGTTCGATGGGTGGCGGGAGCAGCTCGAACCAGATACGTGGTGGAAGCAGGAGCTACTCGCGGAGCCCTCTCCTGTGGCGCGGCCGACGGTGTGGCTGCTCTCGGTCGGATGGCGCAAGCACGGAGCCCTGGGATTCGACGAGAGTCCTGCTGGGGCGCGTTAGCGGCCGCTTAACCGGCAGACCTTGCACGAGCCGCGACCGACGACCGTGTCCAGCCGCGAGCGCGTACGACATCGCCGGCTCCCAGGAGGACTGTCTAGCCGGCGGAGGATTGGACCGCGAGGACGCGCTCGCGTGGCTGCGCTCCGCGGATCGCAACACCACCGCGAGAAAGTGGGTGCTGGCTGATCACCTTCGGTGAGCTGCGGATGGCGAGTGGCGTCGCCGGGTACCAGCCGCGCACGCAGTCGTCGACTACCTCGTTCGGAAGGAGCTTGCACGCGTGACGGAGCCGTCGCGACAAGCCAGCTCGAATTTCGGCAGACACCCAACAGCAGGTCCTCAACGCTTGGGCCGCCGAGACTCGGTGGCGATCGCTGTCGCCCGTTCGCCACTCCGCACCTGGACGTCTCATTGCAGTGCTGCGAGCATGAGTTGCGTGACCCACCCGCTCGAGATTCATCTGCGTGACCTCGGCAAGCCACTCGTGGAGTCGTGGGCGCGCGAGTTCGCAGGAGTCGCGTCGGTGACTACTAGTTGTGGAGACATCTTCTCCACGAAGCCCGGCTTCATCCACGCAGGCGACCCAGTCGACGTCAAGGCGGACGCTATCGTGAGTCCCGCCAACAGCTTTGGCTTCATGGATGGGGGAATCGATGCGGTCTACACCTACCAGTTCGGCGAAGGACTTCAGCGAAGACTTCAGGAACTGATCTCCACCGAGTTCGGCGGCGAGCTTCCCGTCGGGATGGCCGTGATCGTGCCGACGATGCACAACGACATTCCGTGGTGCATCAGTGCGCCCACAATGCGCGTGCCACAGAACGTTGCCGAGACCGTGAACGCGTACCTAGCGTTTCGCGCGGCGTTGCGCGCGGTCGTGGCTCACAACGCGAACGGGCAATCGCAGATCAAACGAGTCTTGTGTCCTGGTCTGGGAACCGCTGTAGGTCAGATGCCAGTTGCCCGCTGCGCTCGACAGATGCGGGCCGCGTGGGATTCCGTGTTCGCGCCCAAGGCCGCGATGCCCCGTTCGGTGCGGGCAGCCGCTGACGACGAGATCGAGCTGCTGCGGTAGTCAGCGCCAGTCGAGGCCGAGCTCGACGAGCAGCGCGCGATCGCGCGAGCCGGGCACGAGCTCGGTGAGGCCTTGCTCGAATCGCACGCCGGCGGTGAGCGGCGTCGACGGGAACGCGACCTCGAGGCCGGCGGCAGCGGAGGCGCCGGCACGCGACACGGACATCGCGTTGCGCGTGTCGGCGAATCTGAGATCTCCGCGGAGCTGGCCGATCAGCGCGATGCCGATCGAGCTCGCATCGACGACGGAGTAGCCGGCACCGGCGGAGGCGCCGAGCACGTCGATCGAGGTGTCGGCCGCGCCGCCGCGGCGCGACCAGTCGATGCGCGCGGAGAGGAACGCGGGACCGCCGAGCAGGTAGCGAGCGGCGGCGCCGACCGACGGGCGCACGCGCGAGGTGGTGGCAGCGTCGTCGAACATGCCGCCGCCGATGCGCACGCCGATCCAGATCGGAAGGGGAGCGGGCGCAGGTGCGGACGCGAGCGGATCCGCGAGCACCTCGCCGCCGCTGGGCTCGACCACGCCGAGGAGCTTCTTGCTCACCATCGAGCCGCGCTTCACGTCCTTGGGCTGACCGTCGTGCTTCTCGAGCGCGCTCTCCTCCTCGAACGACACGTGGCCGTCCTTCACCTTCGGTGGCGGCGCGAACGCGGAGGAGGCGTCGAGGATCACGGCGCCGCGCGCGTATGGCTTCACGTCGACGGTGTTCGCGAACTTCTTGCCGTTGACGGTGGCGGAGACGACGTGCGTCCCGGCCTTCACCCAGACGAGGGTGCCGCCGCTGATCTGCTCGCCGGGCATGGAGTCGAGCGCGACGGGGGTGCCCTCGGGGCGGGTCACGATCTCGAGCGAGGAGAGCTCGGTGGTCTGCAGCTGCTTGCGCGTCTCGCGCACGGCGCGCGCGATCTCGGCCGAGATGTCGTCGGGCAGGGTGAGGTCGGTGCACTTGTCGAGATACAGCGCGGCGCGGGGCAGGTCCTGCTTCTTCGCGAACACCGCGCCGAGCGTGCAGCGCGCGGCGGGGTCGGCGAGCTGCGCACGGAGCGCCGGGATGTCCGCCTTGGCGAGTGCGTCCGCGAGCGGACCGGCCGCCGCGGTACCGCCGAGGGAGGCGGTCAGCAATGCGGCGATCCAGAGGGGGCTCACGTCACTCAAGATGACACGGCGCGCGTACGATGGTTGCGGTGTCTGTAACTGACCGGCGAGCCGTCGTGATCCGGATCTTCGAGCGGTACCTCGTCGAGGTGGTCGAGAGGTACGATCTGTGTCCCTGGGCGAGGGGGGCGCGCGAGGGCGGCGAGGTGGCGGTGGAGGTCGTGTGGGGAACACCATCGCTCGATGCGTGGGTGTCGGCGGCCGAGGAGCTGCTTGCACGCCCGGCGACGCGCGTCGCGATGGTCATCGCCCCCGAGCTCGTGATCACGCCGAGCGATCTGCACGCCGTGCGCGGCAACGTCGCGCTGCGGATCCCGACGGCGGGCGTCGCGGAGTTTCATCCCGAAGCCAGGCTCGATCTCTCCACACCACCGAAGCTCGTGCCGTTCGTGCGCCGCTCGCCGGATCCGCTGCTGCAGCTGGTGCCGCTCGCGCTCCTCGATCAGGTGCGCGGTGCGCCGTCGGCCGCGAGCCTCCAGCAGCAGGCGCAGATCCTCGGCGGTGTCGCCGCGCCGCCGAAGCTCGACGTCGCGGCCCGGATCGCTCGGGCGAACCACTCGATGCTCACCGAGATGCACGGTGACTTCACGCGCGTGTTGCAGGCGATCCGCGAGGACCGCGACACGAGCTACGCACGGGTCGGGATCAGTGCGTCCCTGCGACCGTGATGAACAGGTGTGACGTCGGGAAGCCGAGCGCCGTGGTGCTGCGCGGCTGCGGAGTCGCGCACGCGCCGGTCGGTGCGCGCAGGTAACCGGGCTTCGATTCTCCGGTCGCGTTGCCGCCCAGGTAGAAGTACTTCGACGTGCCGTTCATGTCGGGCGAGAAGATCTCGACGATCATCTGGCTCAGCGCCGGGACGTTCGCGGTGATCGGAACGGTGACGCTCGTCGGCGCGGTGTTCGCCGTGTTCGGCACCGCGAACGTCGCGGACGTGAGCGGCGTGATGAGACCGGTGTCGAGCTGTGCGGGCGGGGGCACCAGGTTGCCGGAGTACGTGCCGATCTTGATCTGCACGTTCGGGAGGCCTAGCGCTTCCTGCACGCCGAACGAGACCGCAGTGACCCGGAGGCCACCGACGACGCCGTGATCGGCGAGTCGGAACACGCGGTACCAGCTGTTCTCCGCGGTCGTTCCGTCGGGGTTGCCGCACGCGATCGAGTTGTTCGAGCCGATCGACGTGCCGGTGTTCTGCGTCAGCGTGATCGTGACGGGGGCTGCGTCTGCCATCGGCGCGTCGGTGGTGACCGACGAGTCCATGCCACCACCGCCAGAATCGGGATCGCCGCCACCGGTGGGCGCATCGATCGGGTCGCCGCCGTTCCCGTTGTCCTTGCCTGCGGCCGCGCACGCTGCCGCGCACACGATCGAAACAGCGAACAGCCGCCCCCTCCGCATGGGCGCATCATACGCCCGGCCGATCGGTGCGCTACTGACAAACGGTGGCGTTGAGGGCCATCGTGTCGAAGTAGAAGGCGGTCGCGGCCGTGAAGTCGTTGCTACTCGTCATCCGTAGCCGGACGGTGGTGCCCTTCACGTTCGCCGTGATCGTCTTGTTGATCGCGGTCCACGTCGTCGTCGGTGCAGCGTTCGTAAACGCCTGGATCGGCTCGATCACCGTCCCAGCCGTCGACACGAGGTCGAGGCTACCGCGGTCGTAGACGCTCGCGCCGGTCTCCCCGGTGCGCACCTCGTAGAACCCCGTCAGGACAATGTTCATTGCCGAAGCGGGGATGGCGATGTCCTGGTGCAGTCCGTCCGTCGCATTGGCCCCGATGGTCCCGACGACCCCGCCGAGCCACGCCTTCGTGGTCGGGCTCTGGCCGGCGATACCGTCGGTGCGGACGATCGGCTCGTTCATGTACCGGGTCTCGGTCCAGCCGGTCGCGAGAGGCGTGGTCTCGAAGGCCGGGTTCGCCAGCAGATTCACCATCATCATCGTGCACCCGGCGGGCGGCGAATCGACCGCGGCGTCGGTGCCCGTGGAGGTCGGTGAGTCGACCGCGGCGTCGGGGTTGCCGGTCACGGGCGCGTCGGGTCTCTCCAGGGAGACCCCGGCCTCGGCACACGCTGACAGCATGGCGAGCGCCAAGATCCTCCGGTACTGCATGTCAGCAGTGTCGCAACGGCCTCACCTGACCGGCAATGGGATTCGTCACGCAGGCCCTGGCAGGACCTGAGGACGACAGGCGCCAGGAGTAATGATAATCAGATCTTCAGACCGCGAGACGCAGGCCCTGAACGCCCGTGTCGAACGCCGGCCGCTGCGACAGGCGGGCTTCAGCCGCCCGAAGATCTTCGATCGTATCGATCTCGGTCGCGTACATCGTGCCGATGTCGACGCCGTAGAGCGTGACGCCCTCGTCCACGATCTGCTGGAACGCGGCCTCGTAGTACTCGTTGACCAGGTTCTGCTCGATGACCCGCGCGTGCAGTGCGGCGAACAGCTTGCGCGACGAAGCCGCGCTGAACAGCTCGATGCCGACCGACTCGCCCATCGCGGAGCGCACGGGCACGTGCTTGCCGATCGCGAGGACGCGGTCCTCGTTGTCGGCGGTGATCTTCACTTCCTCGAGCCCGATCTCTCCGACCGAGCGAACCGCGAGGCAATCGGGGCCGCGCTCGACGAGGTTCTCGATGACCGCGATGTCGAACACGACATCGCCGTCGAGGAGGATGAATGCGTCGTTCTCGACGTGCTCGCGCGCGAGCAACAGCGAGTACGCATTGTTGGTCGTGCGGAAATCCGGGTTGGACACGAACGTGACGTCGAGACCCGGGAACCAGCTCGCGACCGCTTCGCGCACCATGTGCTCCAGGTACCCCGTGCCGATCACGAACTGGTCAAAACCCGCACGCAAGAGGTTCGTCATCGTCCGACGGAGGATCGGGACGCCCGCGACAGGCAACAGCGTTTTCGGCGTGTCGTCAGAGTAGGGGCGAAGCCGAGTGGCGCACCCGGCGGCGAGGATGACGGCTTTCATGTCCAAGTGTCTGAACCATGCAAACGCCATACACGACGGATCATCGGCACTTGCCTACGATCTGAGTGGTGAATCTTCGACAGATCGCGCGCGAGCGACGGAGACCTGACACCCCGAAGAATCTGGAGACGGCAACGATCTCACAACTCTTGGCGCGATCCTCGTCCTGCATGTAGACGTATTGTCGTGGAAGCGGCTCTCGACCTCGACGCGATCATCCTCGCGGATGATCCGCTCGCGAGCGTGAGCATCGCCGGACTGACCGCCCGCGAGCGTGCGTCGCGCGTCGCCGGCAAGGTCGGAGCTTCTCGCGTGCTTGTCATCGACGGCTCGCGCGACGGCGTGACCGCCTGGCGCAATGGGCGCACCTGTCCGCTCCTCGTGATCCGCGCCGACCAGCTCGTGCACACGCCGCTCGCGGCTCCGCTGATCGAAGCGATCCCCGACGACGGGACCGCGATCGCGGTCGGCCCCGATGGTTCGTACGCCGGCGCGTACGTCGCCGCTGGCTCGGCGGCGGGACAGGCGATCACGGCGATCGCGCGCGGCGATAACACCACCGCGTTCGCCGATGCCACGAAGATCCCGCATGGCGAGATCGCGCGCCATCCGATCGCGACGCGCGAGGATCGCGAGGGCGCTCACCAGCTGCTCTACCGCCTGCTGATCAAACCGCAGGACAACGTGATCGCGCGGTACATGTTCCGCCCGATCGCGCGGCGCCTGACCCGGCTGCTCGTCCAAACGCCGATCACGCCGAACATGCTGTCGGTCTGCGTCGCGGTGATGATCACGATCGCGTGTGTGCTCACGGCGACCGCAGATCCGCGGCTCGTGATCATCGGCGCCGCGTTGCAGGCGTCCTCGAACTACATCGACTGCTGCGACGGCGAGATCGCGCGGCTCAAGCTGATGACGTCGCGCTTCGGTGCGTGGCTCGACACCGTCGTCGACGAGCTATCGACCGTCGCGTACATGGTCGCGTGTGGCTGGCACTGTCATCTGTACTGGGGACACCCCGGCTGGGACATCTGGACCGTCGGGATCGTCGTCGGGCTCGGGACGTACCTGCTCGCGATGTCCGGCATCTACTACAACATCATCGTCGCGGTCGGCTCGGCGAACTCGCAGGACTACGTCGGCAAGTTCGAGGTCGTTCCCGGCGACGAGCCCAACACGGTGCGCCTGAAGCCCGTGGTGACCGAGCCCGTCGTTCGCGCGAGGCCGCGGCCGCCGTGGCTCCAGAAGATCGTCGACTTCGCGCCGAACGTCGTGCGCCGCGACTTCATCGTGTGGTGCGCGCTGATCTTCGCGATCTTCCACCTGCTGCACGTGTCGTTCGCGGTGCAGCTCACCGGCGGCATCGTCAGCGCGATCATCGTGTCGAAGGATCACATTCAACTGCGGCTGTTGCGGCGGAAGATCGCACGCTCGGGCCAGCGTCTCCTTCCTCCGCGACGCTGACGTTCGGCGTAGTCTGTGTACGAGTGCAGCTCGTACGATGAAGGTGCCGCTCTGGATCACCGTCGCCATCGCCGTCGGGGTGTTCTCCCCGGCGAGCATGCGCGCCGAGCATGATCACGGGGGCGAGAACCACCCCTCGGGCGCCGCCCGTTCGAAGCTCGGCGCCGGTGTCGGCCTCGTCGCCGCGCGCTACAACACGCCGCTCTATCTCGGCGACTACCAGGGCATCGTGCCGCACGTCACCTGGTCGCGCGGCCGGTTCGCGGCGTCAGCGAACATGTGACTCGCGCGAGAGCACGCGAGGCCGAGCGCTCTGCACGGAGGCTCGTCCGGGATCCTCGATCCCGGAACCAAAGGTTCGGAACCGAAGGCGCTCGTGCGAGAGCTAGCGCGTGTGGAGTCTGTGCGACAGGCGCGCCGTGATGGGCCGGGTGAAGTGCTGCGAGGCTTTCGCGCGGCTGTCCACAGAATCCACACGCGAGGCCGAGCGCTGTGCACGGTCCCTCGTGGTGGATCTCCGCTCCCCGAACCAAAAGGTTCGGAACCGAAGGCGCTCGTGCGAGAGCCAGCGCGTGTGGAGTCTGTGCGACAGGCGCGCCGTGAAGGGCCGGGTGAAGTGCTGCGAGGCTGTCGCGCGGCTGTCCACAGAATCCACACGCGAGGCCGAGCGCTCTCCATGGGCGCTCGTGATGGCGCTCGCTGCGATGCCGCGCTGGGCTGGTGGGCTTGCGTCGTGCCTGCGCCTGGGTGCATCGCGAGGGGATGTCTGCCGAAATCAAGTAGAGCATTTCTCGCGTTCACGCCTTCGAGGCGGAGCGTTCTGCACGGTGGTTCGTGGCGGCGCTCGCTTCGATGCCGCGCTTCGCACCGCGATGTGGCTTCGCGATGGCAGCATCGGAGGGGAAAATCAAGACGAGCGTTGTGCGGTCACCCGCGAGGCCAGAGCGTGCTGCACCGTGTTCGTGATGGCACTCGCTGATTCGCGACCGCGGCGGTTTGCGACGTCCGCCGTGGCGCTCGCTTCGATGCCGCGCTCGGCGATGGCGGCCTCGGAGGGGGAAATCAAGCCGAGCGCGATGTTCGGCGCTCGCTGATCTTCGACCCGAGCGGCGGTTCTGCTACCGGGCCACGTGGCCCAGCGCTTACTCGTAGCGCTTGATGATGTGGAAGCCGAAGTCGGACTGGACCACGCCGATCTCGCCGACGTTGAGACGCAGCGAGAGCTGGCGGAACTCGATCACGAGCTGCGCGTCGGGGGACACGGTGAACGCCCGGTTGGACTGCGCGCTACCGACGTCCTCGCTGTGCGCCTTCATCAGGACCTCGAAGTCACCGCCGGCCTTGATCTGACCGAAGAGGGATTTCACTTCGGCCTCGGCCTGCGACTTCTCGCGAGCAGCGGCGCGCTTGTCCTGGTGACCCTGAAAGGAGTCTTCGAGGTCCTTCCACGAGATCAGGATGTGCTTCACGGTCGCGACGTTCGCCACGGGCTCGCGCGACAGGATGTCGGTGGAGACGACCGCGGACATCGACGAGGCGGGACCGGGCCCACCGTTCATCTTGTTGTTCATCGTCGGTCCGCCCGGCGAGCCGGGTCCGCAGGCCGCGGCGACGAGCAGCGCAACAAGGGCGAGAGCGAGACGGTTCATGCGGGCACGCTAGCACCGAACATCAGGAGTTGGAGCACCGCCGCGGCCGATGGGTTGCCTGCTGGCGACAGGTTCGGGCTTTTGTGGCAGGGTGCGCCCCATGAGCGAGGACGTCACCATGGCCCAGCTGGTGGAGCTGTTGCCGCCCCGGATCTGGTACCTGACGTCGAACGGCAGCGACATGTGGTGTCGCAGGCCGTACGGATTTCTGTTCTCGACAGGGCAGGCAGCCGAGACGTTCGCGAAGGCGATGGGCACCGACGAGGCTCTGTTCGCGATCGGCATGGATGCGGGCGCGCTGATGAACGACGACATTCTGTCGGGCCTGCGCAACACCGCGGTCACGCGATTGTTCATCGATCCGGCGATCGATCCCGCGAACGGCGACGTCCACGGAAAGATCCTGCGGCTGTCACCGCTGACCTAGCTCGGTCAGCAGCGCCACGAGGCGCGGCACGTAGTCCGTGTGATCCTTCTGATACGCGCGCATCAGCGTGACCAGCTCGGGCGTCCATCGAAAGCCGGCCGCGAGCTCGCGATCGAGCGCGACCGCGACGGTGCTGGAGCCCTTCTTGTCACCGAGGTAGACGATCGTCGTCGCGCGCACGACGGACTCGTTCAAGAAGATCTGCCAGCTCGGATAGGCCTGCTTCTCCATCTGCGTCTTCACCTGCGCGAACAGCTTCTCCGCCGGCGGGCCGAGCGCGGCCGCGTGCTGCTCGAGCACGGGGTTGATGTACGAGTGCGCCATCTCGTGAACGAGCAGGTAGACGAGGTCGTCGTTCACCACGGGCAGACCGGTCGGCGTGTCGATGCTGATCAGCTGGTACATGTGCAGCGTGCCGTCGGGCAGCGTCGCGCGCACGCCGAAGTTGGAGGTGCCGGTCATCGGCGACGGCACCACCGTGTAGCGCGCTCTCTCGCGCTTTCCGAACACCGCGTCGAACCACTCGACGGGCTTCTCCGCGTCCACTGCGGCACGGAACCCGGTCTCGAGCTTCGCGTAGTGATCCTTGTGCGCGACCATGAACTCGTCGAGCTTCGAGTCCGCCGCGAACGCGCGCAGCTCGGCGGCGTACGCCTCGGCATCGACGCCGGTCCACCGCTTGTCGAGCGACGGGAGCTCTGCCGCGTTCACGAGCTTCAGCTCGTCGTCGAGGTGGACGGCGAAGATCATCGGCGCGTCGTAACCGATGCCGTGCTCCGCACGAAGCTTGCGTGCCTTCTGTACCGCCGCGTGGTTCACGAACGGACGGAAGTGGTTCACGAAGTCCGTGCGATACTGGTTGGTCTGCCCGATCGTGTACTCCTTGAAACCGGCGAGCGCGTTCACGAACGAGAGCAGCTCGACGCGCCGATCGACACGGACCTCGGTCGAGGCGGCGATCGGCGAGGCGGGCTCCTGCGCTTTCGAGCCACAGGCGAGCAAGATCACCAGCAGGAGCGCGCGCACGCTACGACAGTAGCGCGAGCAGGTCGTCGCGGGTGATCGCCGCGGCACCACCGGCCTCGGAGAGCGCGGCATCGGCGAGCGCGCGCTTGCGAACCTGCAGCTCGAGGATGCGCTCCTCGACGGTGTCCTTCGCGACCATTCGATAGACCATCACGGGCTTGTCCTGCCCGATGCGGTGCGCTCGATCGGCGGCCTGATCCTCGACGGCGGGGTTCCACCACGGATCGACGAGGAAGACGTGATCGGCAGCCGTAAGGTTGAGACCGGTACCGCCGGCCTTCAGCGACAGCAGCATCACGGGCGGACCGGCCTCGTCCTGGAAGGCATTGACGACGCTCGCGCGATCGACCGTCGAGCCATCGAGCCGCACGAATGCGATGCCGGCCTTCTCGAGGTGCGGTTCGATCAGATCAAGCAACGAGGTCCACTGCGAGAACACGAGGGCGCGGTGACCGTCGGCCGCGGCGTCCTGAAGCGCCTCGAGCAAGCGCTCGAGCTTGGAGGATGACTCGGCCGCGTCACCCTTGCCGCGGATCAGCGAGGGGAGCAGCGCGGTGTGGCACGCCGCCTGACGGAGGCGAAGCAGCGCCTCGAGCGCGGCCATCACGCCACCGCCGGCCTGGAGCATCGCGACGATCTCGCGCTGCGTGGAGGCGCGGATCGCGTCGTAGGTGATCCGCTCCTTCTCGTCGAGCTCCACGTACATCACGGCCTCGGTGCGGGGCGGCAGCTCGCGAGCGACCTCGGACTTCATGCGGCGGAGCACGAACGGACGGATGCGCTCGCGCAGGCGCGCAGCGGTGCCGGCATCACCGTGCGAGATGGGCTCGGCCCAGCGATCCGCGAAGTCCGCGCGGCCACCGAGCAGGCCGGGGTTCGTGAAGTGCAGCTGGCTCCACAGCTCGTCGAGACGGTTCTCGATCGGCGTACCCGAGAGCGTCACGCGCCAGTTCGCCTTGAGCTTGTAGGCCGCGCGCGCGACCTGACTGTCGGGGTTCTTGATCGTCTGCGATTCGTCGAGGATGACCGCGTCCCACGTCTGCGCCGCGAGGACGTCGGTGTCGTTGCGGAGGATTGGATAGCTCGTGAGAACTACGTCGGCCGAGGTGTCGAGCGCGCGGCGCGCACCGTGGTACGTGCTCACGCTCAGATCCGGACGGAACTTCCGAGTCTCCGCGAGCCAGTTGAACAGCACGCTGGTCGGCGACACGACGAGGATCTTCGCCTTGCCCTTCAGCGGTAGCGCGGCGAGCGCCTGGATCGTCTTACCGAGACCCATGTCGTCGGCGAGCACGCAGCCAAGCCCGGCCGAGCGGCAGAACGCGAGCCAGTCGAGGCCGCTCTGCTGATACGGCCGTAGCTCGCCCACGAAGCCGCGCGTGGGCTCCACCGTGGGGATGCCGCGGAAGCCATCGAGCAGCGGCTTCAATCGATCGAGCTCGGGCGGCGGCGGCTCGTCGAGATCCGCGGCGAGCTTCGCGAGATCGGGCAGTGCATACATCGGCACCTTGCGATCGTCACCGCGCGCCGCGAGCAGATCCGCGACGCGCTCGCCGTGCTTGTCGAACCACGACATCGGCACCTTGCCCCAGCCGCCGCCCTCGAGCGGAACCAGATCGACGCCGGCTTGCCACGCGCGCAGTGCGGCCGCGACCGAGGCCGTGCGCCCGCTGCCGCCGAGCTCGACATCGAGACGGCTGCCGTCGATCGAGATCGAGGCCTCGAGCGTGATCGCCTTCGTCGAATTCGCGGCGCGCGCATCGGAGCGGAACCAGTTCGCGAGCTGCGAGTGCATCGCGAAGGCCTCGCGCCCCGAGAGCTCGACACGACGGCCGGGCACGAGGTTCAGCTCGTCGCGCAGGCGGTGGGTCAAACGCCGCTCCGCATCCTGATCGCGCACGGGCAGCGCGCCGTCGATGTGGACGAGCGTGTTGCCGTCGACGCGTGCGCGCGGCGGATCGCCGTACACCAGCGTCGGGAAGATGCGGAGGCGATCGCCTTCCTGTGCCACGTCGAACGCCATCCGCGGCACCTCGCGCGCGCCCATCTGCGGCAGCGTGGTCGCGCGCACGTCCACATCGATCCGCGCGGCGAGTGCGGGCAGCGTCGTTCGGATCAGCTCGGGGAACGCGGAGCGCGGCACGTCGAACACCTGCGGCAGCTTCTCGAGCCTCGCGCCGGTGAGATCGATCGCGCCGACCGGGCGCAGCACGTTGTCGTTGGTGCGCACCACGCCGAGCGCCACGACCTCGCGCACGCCGCGATCGGCCTCGATCCGCACGCGCACACCACCGCGCGCATCCTCGATTGTCGCGCGCGGCATCACCGGATCACCGCTCGTAGTGACGGCCTCGTCCTTCCACGTCACGTCGCGCGCATCCGCGAGCACCGCGAGCAGACGATCGAGTCGCTCGCCGCTCACCGGCCCGGCCTTCGCGCTCAGCAGCCGATCGGCGGTGAGGTCGGCCTCGATCGTTGCGATGTGCGAGGCCTTGCCGGTGCCGATCAGCGACAGCAGCTGGCCCTCGAGCGGCTCGGTGCGATCGGCGCGCACGAGCTGGCGCTTGACGATCACGCCGCCCGGATCGGGATAGAGCGCGTATCGAAGTTGCGCGCCGAGCAGCGCGGGCTTCGGCAGCTCGCCGTCGGCCTGCTCGGACGCGAGCACCGCGGCGACCACGTGGGAGCACGCGGGCTCGCGGCTCGTGCAGTTGCACTCCCACTCCTGATGTTTCGTGTTGAGCACGACCTCGAACGGGGTCGGCCGGCCCGGCACCCGGATCTCGAGGATCCTCTCGTCACCCTTGTCGGAGCGACCGGTGACCCGTCCGTCGCGCGCGAGCGTGACTCCCTGCGACCAGGTGCGTTCCGTGGCCGCTGCGCGGATCGCATCGCGTAGGGAGGACAGCACGGAGGAGCGTCATTAGCATGCCTAGGCCCGCGAGACCAAAGGGCGTGCTAGGTTGCTCGACGTGGCAGGTGACCCCGCCGAGGACGCCGAGCACGACGCGGCGCTCGTGGCCCGGATGGCCGATGGGGACCGGAAGGCGATGTCGGAGCTGTATGCCCGGCACTCCTCGATCCTCCTCGGTCTGGCCATGCGGATCGTGCGGGAGCGTCGCGAGGCCGAGGATCTCCTACACGACGTGTTCCTCGAGGCGTGGAGAGCAGCGAAAACCTTCGATCCGAAGCGCGGTCGAGTTCGTACCTGGTTGGCCATCCGTATGCGCTCTCGAGCCCTCGACATGCAGAAGTCCGCCCGCGTGTCCCGCAATGCCGGGGATGCGGGACTGGAGACTCTCGTCGACGACGGCGCGAGCCCCAGCCCGGATCACGCCCGCGTTCGCGCGGCGCTCGCCGAGCTCGGCCCGGATCAACGCCGCGTCCTCGAGCTCGCGTACTTCGAAGGGCTGTCGTGCTCGGAGATCGCCGAGAAGATCGCGATTCCCGTCGGGACCGTGAAGTCCCGGCTCGCGGCCGGTCTCGAACGTCTGCGGTCCGAGATCGGAAGCGGTTCAGGAGCGGCGTCATGATGTCCGACATTCGCGAGCTACTTCCCCTCTATGCCCTCGGGGTCCTCGAGGTCGACGAAGCCCAGGTCGTCGAGCGAGCGATCGCCGCCGACCCGGCGCTCGCCGCCGAGCTACAGGCGTATCAGCGCACCGCGGAGGGGATGGTCGCGCCCGTCGCACCGTCGCCGGACGTGCACGAGCGCCTGATGGCGTCAGTGGGTGGCGGTCGGTTTGAACGATTCTCGAACCGAATGGCGTCGTTGTTCGATGTCTCGGTCGATCGCGCACGCGAGCTGCTCGGTCTGATCGAGCGCCCCGCGTCGTGGGAAGCGGCGGCACCGGGGGTCGGGCTCGTGCACTTCGACGGCGGGCCGGCCTGCGCAGCCGCCGACTGCGGCTTCGTGCGCCTCGCGCCCGGCGCTGCCTTCCCGTTGCACTCGCACGCGGGTGAGGAGGTGTCGCTCATCATCGCAGGTACGTTGAAGGATCGCCGTTCCGGTCGCACGTACGGGCCCGGTGACGAGGTCTTCGAGGCGGAGGGCACCGAGCACGACGTGGTCGCGACCGACGATGGCGAGGTGCTGTACGCGGCACGCGCCACCAACGGCCTGATCATCGCGGGAGCACCCGCACGGCCCGAAAAGAAGCGCTGACCCACCGTTCCAGGGTCGATGGCCCGGGGCGTATGATGACACCATGGGCAGTGATGAAGGCATGCGGGTGGTGGGGACCATCCGCAGCATCGAGCTGCACACGACGTCGGCGAAGTTTCAGAACGTGACGTCGCGGCAGGTCGCGAAGCTCCAGCTCGACATCGAGCGCGCCACCGACGAGGAAGGTGAGGACCTCGACATCGCGAACCTGGTGGATCTCCAGTTCCAGGGCCCCGCCGAGCTCGTGCCGCGGTTCCACGAGGGCGACCGCGTGCAGATCGTGACGAGCGCCGAGTCCAGCCTGCACATCACCAGCATTCGCCCCGCGCCGCTCAGCTGAACGCGCGCACGAGACCGATCAGGGCGAGCAGCGCGAACAGCACGAGCGCGATCCGCGGTGCGTGGCGCAGCGCCGGGTGATCGCGGCGCACTCTGCCAACGATCCGGCCGAGCACGGTGAACCACAGCGCCGAGCCGACGCCGACGCATGCGGCAAACACGAGCGCCTCCGCCGTCTGCGCGGCGGGCCAGAGCGAGGCCGCAACTGCAGCCCACGCGGCGAGCGCGCCGGGATTGGGTAGCGTCAGCGCGATGCCGGTCGCGAACCCACGCGCGGCGCCGGTTCCTTCCGGCGTGGTGGTGCGCTGTTCCCCGCGGCGCCAGGACAGGACGGCGTAGCCTAGGATGATCGCAGCCGCTGCGATCGCGAGCGCACGCATCCAGTCGGGGTGCGCCGCGACGAGCCGCCCGATCCCGAGGAACGCGAGCGCCGCGTGGATCGCGTCAGCGGTCGCACCGCCGAGACCGAGGCCGAGCGCGAAGCTGCGGCGGCGCGCGACCGCCGCATCGACGATTGCGACGTTGATCACGCCGAGCGGGATGCCGGTGAGTACGCCGAGTCCGAGACCGAGAGTCGCCGCACCGACGAGGTTCACCAGACGATGTCGATCGCTTCGGCGTCCTGGCCGCCGAGGATCGTCGTCGTGAATTCCTTGACCATCTTCTTCTTCGGACCGACCGCCTTGATCTTCTTCGGTCCGGGCGCGAGCGGCAGGCGGGTCATCGGCGTCTCGCCGATGTTCTTGCCGTCCACGAAGATCGTCGTCTTCTGGCTGGCGGTGATCGTGATGTAGCCGAACCGCGAGATCGCGAGGATGTCGTCCTTCGAGATGCCGGCGTCGGGGGGAGGCGGCGGCGCGCGCTTGACGCCGGCATCGGGCGCAGCGGCGACCGGCTTGGACTTCGTGTCCTCGTCACCGCCGCTCGCCACCTGGAACGCGAAGACGCCACCGGCGAGCAGGATGCCGAGCACCGCGATCCCGATCGCGACGTTGCGGATGCCGCGCATGCGGTGACCGCGCAGGAGGTCGGTATCGGGATTCGCCATCCACGTGTCGACGGGAACGTTCGCGGATAGATCGATCACGCCGGCCGGTAGCTCGGGCGGCGGCGTCACCAGCTCCATGCGCCCGGTGCCTGGCTGCTGGATGATCATCGACGGCACCGCCGGCATCTGACTGGTCGGCGGGCGAGGCTGCCGCGGGCTCTCGCCGAGCTCGCCGGAGCGTGCCGCGGGCGGAAGCGGAGGCGGTGGAGGCGGCGTGGGCCGCTGCAACTGCACGATCTGTGATGTGGTGCGCGGCGGCGGCGACGGTGGCGCTGGCTCGTCGGCGGCCTTGAGGATCTCGTCGCGCGCGGCCATCTCGTCGCCGAAATCGGTGAACAGCAGGCGCGCGAGGTCGTTCGAGCTGGCGGGGCCGCCGAGCGTGGCCACCGAGTTCCGGATCGCGTTCGCGAACGCCTGCGCGCTCTCGAATCGGCCGTTTGGATCGCGCGCCATCGCCTGCACCAGCGCAGCGCGCATGCCGGCCGGGAGGTCGGGGCGGCGCTCGCGGATATCGGGGATGGGCTCCTCGGTGATCGCCTTGAACGTGAGGAAGTCCGAGTCGCGATGAAACAGCCGCTTGATCGCGAGCATCTCGTACATGACGATCGCGAGCGCGAACACGTCGGAGCGCCGGTCGAGCGGCTTGCCGAGGATCTGCTCCGGGGACATGTACGCGTTCTTGCCCTTCACCGTGCCGGTACGCGTGCGCGAGTTCGCACCGCGGGCTTTTGCGATGCCGAAGTCCAGCACCTTCACCGTGCCGTCGGCGCAGACCATGATGTTCGGCGGAGACACGTCGCGGTGCACGACGCCGAGGAGGTGTCCGTCCGAGGCCTTCGCCTCGTGCGCGGAGTGCAGCCCTTCGCAGGCCTGGACGATGATGCCGGCGACCATGCGGAGGTCGAGCATCTTGTTGGCCTTCGACAGCCTGGTCATCATCCGCGACAGCGGGACGCCGTGGAGATACTCCATGGCGATGAACCAGGTGCCGGCAAACTCGCCGAACGCGTGCACCTGGCAGACGTTCTTGTGCACGAGGTTGCTCGCGAGCTCGGCCTCGTCCCGGAACATCGTGACAAAGTGATCGTCCTCCGCGAGGTGCGGGAGGATGCGCTTCAGAACGAGCACGTCCTGGTGACCGCGACCGCTCGGCCGCGCCAAAAAGATCTCGGCCATCCCGCCAGTCGCGAGCTTCGCGATCAGCTGATAGCTACCGAAATCCCTGGCATCGCGAGGGACCAGCGTCCCCGCCGGAATCGTCACCGGATTATTATGCCTGATTTCCCGGCGTTAAGCCCGAGCTGAGAGAGGCCGTTCCGGCCGGTCGAGCCAGTCCTGTGTGACCGCGGCGGCAAGCGGCATCGATCTCTCGAATTCCGCGACGATCCCGCGCTCGATCCGCGACGAGATCAAGGCCACATCGACCGACACGGAGCCCGTGTAGGACCGCTGGATCAGACCGGTCCCGGCCGGCGAAAGCCGGTACAGGGCGGTGATCAGGGCGCGGCCCCGGAGGATGGAGGGGCGGATCTCGATGTCGATCTCGTCGTCGTGCTTTCGCCAGCGGCAGGTCTCGACGTAGTGCAGCTGGCCCGAGATCAGCGGCCGTACGAGCGCCGGAAGCTGCCGGCGCGGGACGATCCGGCTGGTGCGGCGAAGCTCCGACGCCGTCTCCGACAGCTCCAGAACGGTGCGCTCGATGACGTCGATCTTCCGGTCCTGCTCGAGCTGATGACCGGGATTCCAGTACGCGGCAAGGATCTCGGCGGGCGAGGGCGCACGGAACACGTGCTGGAACGAGAACGGCGTCATCGCTGCCGAGTATCCGAGTGCGCCGGCGCATGTCGATGCACCGCTCGGTAACAACGCAGCGGTCATCAAATGGTCACGAGTTGCGGTAACCGTGCTGCAACCCTGACCGCCTGTTGGCAAGGAGCATGCACAAACTCGCTGCATGGCTGTACGTCCGGCATGGCGAGACAACACTCCGTTCTGGGCCGTGCACGTCGTCGCGCTGGTCGGTGCGATCTGGGTCGGCTGGAGCTGGGCCGCGTTCGCCTGGCTGCTCGGCGGCTATGCGGTGCGGATGTTCGCGATCACCGCGGGCTATCACCGCTACTTCGCGCACCGCACGTTCAAGACCGGTCGCGTCTTCCAGTTCATCCTCGCGCTGCTCGCGATGTCGAGCGCGCAGCAGGGCGTGCTGTGGTGGGCCGCGCACCATCGAGGTCATCACAAGTGGAGCGACCAGCCCGAGGACGTTCACTCGCCGCGGCAGCACGGGTTCTGGTGGAGCCACTGCTTCTGGCTGCTCCGCGCGAATCGCGAGACGCACACGGATCGCATCAAGGACTTCGCGAAGTATCCAGAGCTGCGCTGGCTCGATCGCCACGATCTGTTCATCGCGACCGCGTTCGGCTTCCTGATCTATTTCATCGGCGGATCGACCGCACTGTTCTGGGGCCACTTCGTCGCGATCGTCCTCGCGTGGCACGTCACGTTCTGCATCAACTCCCTCGCGCACGTGTGGGGCAGCCGCCGCTACGCGACGACCGACGACTCGCGCAACAACCCGGTGCTCGCCGTGCTCACGTTCGGCGAGGGCTGGCACAACAACCACCACCACTACCAGCGCTCGGCGCGGCAGGGCTTCTACTGGTGGGAGATCGACATCACGTTCTACGTCCTCAAGATCCTCGAGAAGCTGCGGATCGTCTCCGACGTCCAGGGCGTGCCCGATCACGTACGCGATGGACACCTCGCGCCCGAGCGCGCGCGCGTCAGCGCTACTTGATCGCGGCCATGCCGCGCGACGTTGTCGTCTGCGTGGTCATCGTCGACAGCGCGGGACTGAGCACGACCGTACCCGAGGTCACGATCGAGCCCGAGAGTGTGTTGAAGCGCATGCGGCCAACCGCGCCGCCGCCGCCACCGGCGCGCTTTGCGTTCTCTCCGTTCGATCCGCTCGCAGCGTTGTCATCACCGCCGTCGCCGCCATCACCGCCATCGGGCTCGGGCGGACCGCCGCCGTTCACACCGTTGGCGCCGTTGCCGCCGCTCGCCTTCGTGGTCGACAGGGTCGCGCGCTCGCCGCTGGTTCCGGTCGTGTTACCGCCGCCGCCGCCACCACCACCGCCGCCCCCGTTGACCGCGAGCGCGCTCGATGCGAGCTCGATCACCGGCGCTTCGATCAGGATCGTTCCGCCGGCTCCGCCCCCACCTCCGCCGCACAGACCACCGCGGCCGCCGCAGCCACCGGCGTGGATCCTACCCGCGAGCGGCTGAGCGCCGTTGATCTTGATCCGCTTGTTCGCGACGAGCTGCAGCGCGCCGCCGCCGCCGCCGCCCTCACCGCCGTCAGCCTCGCCACCGCCGCCACCGCCACCGGCGCCGCCAAAGAGCTGCGCGATCGACGGCGTCCCGAACGCGTCGCCGTCGTTGTCACGGCCGCCGCCATCGCCGCCGGCGCCGCCATGACCCGCGCCGCCGCCGCCCGAGCACGGGTTCGAGCCCGAGCCAGCACCGCCGCTGCCCGAGCCCGAGCCGTCTTTCCCGGCTGCGCCACCGGGACTGCCGCCGGGTCCCGCGTTGCTGCCGCTGCAGTCGCCCTGCGCGTCGATCCCGCCGTTGATCGTGATCTCGCCGATCGAGACGATCGCCGCCGCACGCGTGCCTCGGATGTTCACGAGGCCGTTGATCGTCAGCTTGTTGAACCGGAACACGCCGACGCTGCCGCGTTGCGTGTAGTCGATGCCGTTGATGATGCCGCCGCCTGCGGCGCGAAGGCCGGTGATCGAACCATCGTCGGTGTTGATCGTCGCGGACATGATCGTGTGGTCCGTGAGCGCCGTGGATTCGAGGTCCGCGGTCGTGACGGCGCCACCGCTCGGAACGAGCTGGGCGCAGTGCGGCTCCGGTGTCTCGAGGCAGCTCCACGCGCAGTCGATGTCGCGCGAGCTCGCACCGCTCGAGTCGCAGACGCGGAGCTTCTGGTTCGCTCCGATGCACTGCTTCGACGCGGCAACGCACAGGCTGGCGTCGGGGATGTACGCGTCCACCGATGAATCGATCGGAGACAGTGCACCGTCCTCACGTTCGATGTTCGTGGCGGTGAAGCCGCACGCAGAGACGATCGCGATCCCGAGTACCCGTGTCCGCAACTTCCTGGGCAAGCTCCCCTAGGATATCGCGACTGGCGGCGGCTTGACGATGTAGTCAAAGTAGGCGCTGGGATCTCCGTTCTTCCCGTCCATCGCGGCGCGGGCAACGTTGAACATCTCGCGCGCGGTCACGTAGTGCAGCTTGTCTCCTCGCGCGCGTGTCTGCTCGGCGAGCGCGGTGTGCAAGGCTCGTCCACCGTCGCCGAGCAGCGAGCCGCCGGTCTTCTCGATCGCGCCATGGGTGTGGACCTTCACGAACACCCACTCGGGCCGGCCCTCGATGTGGATCGACTGATCGAGCCATGTGGTGACGCGCGTTGCGCTCGGCGGATCGTCGCCGGTGATCGCGCCGTTCTCGATTCGAACACCCGTGCCCTTGCGCGCGATCGAGAGCGGTCCCGTGATCATCAGCAGCCGATCGTCGTGGTGCACGCCGACCTTCGCGCGCTCCCCGTGCTCGTAGCAGCGCGCCTTCGTGAGATCGCCGACCGGCCAGTAGATCTGGTTCACCTTGTCGGGCTGACACGGATCGGGCGCCGACGGGAACGTCAGATCGACGTAGCAGCCGAGGTCGTGCAGCATCGGGAGCTCGTCGTCGACGCCGCACCACTTTCCGTCGGGACGGCCGTTCGCGAGGCTCCAGTTGCCGTGGATGAACGCCCACTGGAACCGACCCGCCGCATCGCGCGAGAGATGACCGTGCTCGGAGAACGTCTTCAGGTGCTGCGCGATCCGCGGCGCAAGGGTCAGCGCGGTATCGCCGTCGTGGTGAAGGTGAAACTCGACCTCGCCGAAGCCGCCGCGCACGAGGCGCGCGAGCTGATCGAGGAAGTGAGGGCGGTACTCCTCGCCGGGGAAGAACCAGCCGTGGCGCGGTGGGCGTCCGTTCGCGTCGCGGAACTCGCCGAGCGCGGGATATCCGTCGGCCCACGCGTCGACGCGGGCGATGCCGACGGGATCCGGAGCGCCTCCCCACAGCGGCTCGTAGTGATCGCAGAGCGCGAACAGGATGTGCCTGTTCCCGCGCGGTTGTGGCGTCCGCGCACGGCGGATCAGATGCCGACCGTAGTCACGGAGCCAGTAGTGCAAGTTCTTTTTACGAAGGCGGCCTAGCACGCTCGGTGCATGGTAGTCCGAAACCCTCTTGATGGATCTCTACGGACCACTGCTCGAGAAGGCGCTGTTCCCTGCATTCGAAGCCGCGCGCGGTCGGCCGACCGTTCCGCTGCTGCGTTACCTGCAGAGCACCGAGCGCTGGTCTCGCGATCAACTGCTCGACCTACAGGCGGGCTTTCTCCGTCGGTTGATGCGCCACGCTTACCTTCACACTTCGTACTACCGCGAGCTTCTCGATGACCGCGGTCTGCGTCCGGAGGACTTCGATTCCGTGGAGTCGCTGGAGCGGCTTCCACTGCTCGATCGCGACATCGTGAGGGAGTCGTTAGAGTCGCGGACCGCGGCCGCTCCCCCGCGCTGGGTCATCCAGAAGTCGACCAGCGGCACCACGGGACAGCCGGTGGTCGTGAAGTACAACGCCGAGTCGCGGTACTGGCGCGATGCCACTCGCTGGCGCGGCTACGGCTGGGCGAACTACCGGATCGGCATGCGCGCGATGCACTACTGGGGCGCGGGTCCCGCCGCGCCCAGCTGGGTCAAGCGCAAGAAGGTGATGCTCGACCGCATGCTCAAGCGCGACTTCTACGTCGACTGCACGCCGCGCGGCGATCAGGCGCTGATGGAGTCGGTCGATCAGCTGCGCAGCATCAAGCCGCACGTGATGGTCGCGTACTCGGCCGGTGCCGCAGCGCTCGCGAGGTTCGTCAACGCGCGCGGCCTGCGCGACTGGGGCGACATCCCGGTGCTCCTCGGTGCAGAGCGGCTCTGGCCGGAGGATCGCGAGGAGATCAACAAGGCGTTCGGTCCCGCGTTCGAGACGTACGGCTGCCGCGAGGTGATGCTCATCAGCTCCGAGTGCGAAGCACACGACGGCATGCACACCTCGATGGAGACGATGATCACCGAGATCGTCGTCCGCGAGCCCGATGGTCGCGTGCGGGCTGCGAAGCCCGGCGAGACCGGCGAGATCGCGATCACCGATCTGCACAACCTCGCGTGCCCCATGGTCCGCTACATCACCGGCGATCTCGCCGTGCAACGCGCGCCGACGCCGTGCGCGTGCGGCCGCGGCCTCGAGCGGATCGGACCGATCGAAGGGCGCGTCACCGAGACGCTGCGCGATGGCAACGGCAACCCGGTCAACGGCCTCGTGTTCAACATCCTGTTCGGCGTGATGAACCACGTCGCGCTGAAGTTCCAGGTGGTCCAGAAGCTCGACGGCAGTGTCGTGATGAAGGTCGTTCCCAACGGAACGCCGAAGCTCCCCGAGAAGGAGTCGCGGCAGATCCACGAGTTCGCGGCGAAGTACCTCCCTGGAACGACGTTCGGTATCGAGTACGTCGAGGACATCCCGCTCACGGCCGCCGGCAAGCGCAAGGTCGTCATCGTCGAGAAGCCAGCGGCGTAGGACGGGAGTAGACTCGCGGCGTGCGAGTGCCGCTCGTCATCGTCACGGGATTCCTCGGCAGCGGGAAGACGACGCTCGTCAACCGGCTGCTCGCGAGGCGTGCCGCGCGTGGGGAGACCGCGGACAAGCTCGGCATCATCGTCAACGAGCTCGGCGAGATCGGGATCGACGGCGCTCTGCTCGCTGGCGGGACCACGCGACAAATCGAGCTGCCTGGTGGCTGCGTGTGCTGCGTGCTCGGCGATGACCTCGACCGCACGCTGATCGAGCTGGTCGACAGCACGCCCGGTCTCGCAGCGATCGTGCTCGAGACGACGGGCGTCGCGGAGCCGCTGCCGATCGCGTGGGCGCTCGAGCGTGCGCCGGTCGATCAGCGCGTACGCCTGACCGCGATCGTCACGCTCGTGGATGCCGCGAACTTTCGCGCCTCGCGGCCGCTGTCGGCATCGGTCGACGCGCAGGTGGCAAATGCTGACGTCGCGCTCGTGACGAAGACAGAAATCGCGAGCCACCATGACGCCGCTGCCGCGATCGCCGCCATCGCAGAGCTCGCACCACGGGCGCTCGTCCGCCGGGGCACCACGGACGAGGAGGCCGCGTGGCTCGACGACCTCCTCGCTGATCCCACGCGACCCCACCTGAATGGCCAGGCAAGTAGCCATGTTCACGACGAGAACTGTCGGCATCCCGACAACGTGGACGCGTACACCGCACACGGAATCGACAGCGTTTCGGTGCGCGTGCCGGGCGTCGTGGATCTCGAAGAGCTCGAGGATCAGCTCGCCGCGTTGCCCGCCAACTACGTGAGGATCAAGGGGATCGTACGCTCGATCGACGGCCGTACCGGAACCGACGTCATCGGCTGGAGCGTCGTGCACCGCGTGGGTCCGCGGGTCTCGAGTGAACCGCTCTCCGCGCAAGACCACGAGGAAGGTCGCATCGTTGCGCTCGGACCCGACGTTGACGCCGAGGCGCTGGCCGCGTGTGTCGGCGCAGCGATCGCGAGTAAGGCATCCGACTTGCTTGCTGAGCCGTACACCCCTCGATGATGAAGCGCATCGTCCTTTGCATGTCCCTCGTGGCCGCTGCCTGCGGCCGTGAGCAGGTCGACGTGGCCAAGGGCGATCCGACCAACGACTACAACCAGGACGCGCTGCAGACCGCGATCGACGAGTTCGTTGCCAACGGCCGTTCGGCGCAGGCGTTCGCGGATCTCGCGAAGCAAACGCTCGCGCTCCGCCCCGGGATGGATCGCACCGTCGCCGATCAAGCGGAGCTGAAGCTGATCGTGCTCGCGCTGCAGCCGATGCAGGCGGTGCAGTCCAAGGCGATGGCAGAGCAGGTCGAGACGCTCGCGCTGACCGTGTGGCCCACGCTGCTCGCGCCGCGGATCACCGCAGACGGCGTGCTGATCAAGCGCGATCCCAAAGCCGCGCTGCTGCTGCCGCAGACCGGCGAGGATCCGCGCCAGTACATCCAGCGCCTGTGCGGTGGCCCGCTCGCCGGTGACTGCAAGCAGATCGTTCCCGAGTATCAAGCCGAGATCATCGCGGCGATCGCCACGCGTCGCGCGACGGAGCGTGCACGCAACGCGGTCTCGAGCTGCGTGATGTGCGGCGCGGAGCCGGGCTGGCACGAGGCGGTTCGGGCGTGGGAGTCGCTCGATCGGATCGCCGCAGCCAAGGAGCACGACGTCGAGCGCAAGGGCGCGCCGGAGAACTGGCCGATCGCGGGCCCAGCGGCGGAGACCGGCGCTGCGATGGAAGATCCGACCGCGCTCTGGCGCGAAGCCCAGATCAATGCGGTCGGCGAGGTCGTGATCGGCGGCCAGCGCTACACCGGCGAGGCGCGGATCGAAGCGCTGCGCGATCTGCGGTCCGACAGCGACACGATCGCGCTGCACCTTCGCCCCGAGCTGTCGCTCGCGCAGGTGAAGGGCATCGTCGCCGATGCGAAGAAGGGTGGCGCGACGAAGGTCGCCGTCGTCGCGCGCGCTCCGCAGTATCCGTGGGAGCGCAGGGTGTACTGGCTCTCCGACGCCGGCAAGACGCGGGTCAACCTGCGGCCCACCGATTCGCTGCAGCTGCTCCTGCACACGATCGATCACGTCGCTGCTCCTGGTTCGATCGCGCGCGTCGACTGAGACAGCCGTGTCGTGGATCCCGCGCTGCGTGACGGCGCGCGCCCCGGAACTGCCCGGATCTGCACCTCCCCGGGTGGTTCACCGCTTGCGATGTCCCGGGCCATGCGCAGCGCGATCGCGATCCTCGCCGTCCTCTCGGGGAGCGCGCACGCCGACCTCAACTGGAGTGTGCACGTCGGTGGCGGGATGGAGGGCGGCGGCGGCGCGCGTATCGTGAAAGCGGTGCGCCCCGACGGTGTGATGGAGGCAGGGATGATCGTCGAGTACATCAACACCAACGGCAACGCGGGCATCGGCGCGTCGGTCGAGGCGGTGGGGCGGTTGACGCCGAGGTTCGAGGATGCCGAGGAGATCAAGGCCGACGGAATGTTCCGCTGGGCGGGCGACGATCGAAGGTTCCGGTTCGGCGTCGGCGCGGGCATCCGGCTGCTGACCCCGCGTGACGGCAAGGCGATCCAGGGCTACGACCTCATCCGCCTCGACATGAGCGGTGTGCTCGCGAGCTGGAAGATGGCTCCCGCGATGCCACAGATGAGCTTCGAGGGATACGTGAGCTGGACGTTCGGCTGCTACAGCGACTCGTACGATGGCGAGCGGATCGGTGACATGAAGCCGGCGAGGCACGACATCGGCTGCGTGGATTCGATCACGAGCACGTACGTCGTCGGGCTGCGCACCACGGTGAGCTGGCGGTAGCGCTCGGAGTCTCTAGCCCGAGCCGTCGGACTTCGTCTCGCGGTCGCGCGAAGCGAGCGCGGCCTTCGCGTAGTCACGGTTCATCAGCGCCATCACGTCGCGCTTGATGTCCTTCGGGCACGCGGCCTCGCACTCGTAGTGATTCGAGCAGTTGCCGAACCCGGCGGCGTCCATCGCGGTCACCATCGCCTGCGTACGGTGCATGCGCTCGGGCTGGCCCTGCGGGAGGCGGTGGAGGTGCGCGAGCTTCGCGGCGACGAACAGCATGGCCGAGCCGTTGGGGCACGCGGCGACGCATGCGCCGCACGCAATGCATGCGGCCGCGTCCATCGAGTCGTCGGCGGACTCCTTCGGAATGAGGATGTCGTTCGCGTCGGGCGCCGAGCCGCAGTTCGCGGTGATGAAGCCGCCGGCGGCGATCACGCGATCGAACGGCGTGCGATCGACGCAGAGGTCCTTGATCACGGGGAACGCCTCGGCGCGCCACGGCTCGATCCAGATCTCGTCGCCGTTCTTGAAGTGCCGCATGTGCAGCTGGCACGTGGTCGTCGCGCGCTGACCGCCGTGCGGCCGGCCGTTGATCATCAGCGAGCACATGCCGCAGATGCCCTCGCGGCAGTCGTGATCGAACGCGATCGGCTCCTCGCCCTTCGCGGTCAGCTGCTCGTTGAGGATGTCGAGCATCTCGAGGAACGACGCATGCGTCGAGACGCCGGTGACCTTGTACGTGACCATCTTCCCCGGCGACTTCGCGTTTCGCTGCCGCCAGACGTGGAGGGTGAGGTTCAGGTCCGACATCTACTTGTAGCTCCGGGTCGCGAGCTTCACGTTCTCGAACGCCAATGGCTCGACGTGGCGCACGGGCTCCTTGCCTTCGCCGGCGTACTCCCAGACCGCGGCGTGGCAGAACCGATCGTCGTCGCGCTTGGCCTCGCCGTCGATCTGGTGCTCGACGCGGAAGTGACCGCCGCAGCTCTCCTCGCGGATCAGCGCGTCCTTGCACATCAGCTCGGCGAACTCGAGGAAGTCGGCGACGCGGCCGGCCTTCTCGAGCGACTGGTTGAACGAGTCGCGATCACCGAGCACGGTGACGTCGCGCCAGAACTCCTCGCGCAGCTTCGGGATCGCCTCGAGCGCCGTCTTCAGCGACTCCGCGGAGCGGGCCATGCCGCAGTGCTCCCACATGATGTGGCCGAGCTCCTTGTGGAAGCTGTCGATCGAGCGCGAACCTCGGACGTTCATCAGACGATCGAGGCGCGCGCGCACGAGGTCTTCGCTCGCCGCGAACGCACTCGATGTGGGTGATGCGATCGCGGAATTCACGCCGGCCAGTCGGGCGAGATAATCGCCGAGCGTGTAGGGGATGATGAAGTAGCCGTCGGCGAGGCCCTGCATCAGCGCGGAGGCACCGAGGCGGTTCGCGCCGTGATCCGAGAAGTTCGCCTCGCCGAGGCAGAACAGGCCGGGGATCGTGGTCTGCAGCTGGTAGTCGACCCACAGCCCGCCCATCGTGTAGTGGACCGCCGGGTAGATGCGCATCGGCAGGCGGTACGGATTCTCTCCCGTGATCCGCTCGTACATGTCGAACAGATTTCCGTACCTCTCGCGGATGCGCTCCTCGGTGTCGCGCGCGATCGCGTCGCGGAAGTCGAGGTACACGCCGCGCCCGCCGGGACCGACGCCGCGGCCCTCGTCGCAGACTTCCTTCGCGGCGCGCGAGGCGATGTCTCGCGGCGACAGGTTTCCGAACGCGGGGTACTTGCGCTCGAGGTAGTAGTCACGCGCGTCTTCGGCGATCTGGTCGGGGTGCTTCGCGGTGTCGGTCTTGCTCTTCGGCACCCAGACGCGGCCGTCGTTGCGTAGCGACTCCGACATCAGCGTGAGCTTCGACTGGAAGTCGCCGGAGACCGGAATGCAGGTCGGGTGGATCTGCGTGAAGCACGGGTTGCCAAAGCCCGCGCCGCGCTTGTATGCGCGATACGTCGCGGTGACGTTGCAGCCCTTCGCGTTCGTGGAGAGGTAGTAGACGTTGCCGTAGCCGCCGGTCGCGAGGACGACGGCGTGCGCCGCGTGCGAGGTGATCGCGCCGGTGACGAGGTCTCTCGCCACGATTCCCACGGCTCGCCCGTTGTCGACGACGAGGTCGAGCATCTCGGTGCGCGAGAACATCGTGACCTTGCCGGCGCCGATCTGCCTCTCGAGCGCGGAGTACACGCCGAGCAGCAGCTGCTGACCGGTCTGACCGCGCGCGTAGAACGTGCGCGACACCTGCGCGCCACCGAAGCTGCGGTTCGCGAGCGTGCCGCCGTACTCGCGCGCGAACGGCACGCCCATCGCGGCGCACTGGTCGATGATGTCGACCGACACCTCGGCGAGGCGGTGGACGTTTGCCTCGCGCGCGCGGAAGTCGCCGCCCTTCACCGTGTCGTAGAACAGGCGGTGAACCGAGTCGCCGTCGTTCTGGTAGTTCTTCGCCGCGTTGATGCCGCCCTGCGCGGCGATCGAGTGCGCGCGGCGCGGCGAGTCCTGAAAACAGAAGCAAGCGACGTCATAGCCGAGCTCGGCGAGCGTGGCCGCCGCGGCGCCGCCCGCGAGACCCGAACCGACGACGATGACCTTGTACTTCCGCTTGTTCGCCGGGTTGACGAGCTTCATCTCGAAGCGGGCGTTCGCCCACTTCTGCTCGATCGGTCCGCCGGGCACGCGCGCATCGAGCTTCAACATCAGCCGACTCCGTTCATGCGGATCAGGCCAACGAGCACCGCGGTCGGCGGTGCCATGTAGCCAACGAACAGACCGAAGGCGATCAGCGGCCCGAGCCGATCGACCGGGTACTTCGGGTGGCGCAGGCCGAGCGACTGCAGCCAGCTCGCCGCGCCGTGGCCGAGGTGCAGCGCGAGCAGCACCATCCCAGCGAAGTACACGCCGTAGATCGCGGGGTTCTGGAAGCCGATGACGAACATCGAGTACGCGTCCCATCGCTTCTCTGCGTCGAGCGTGTGGAACGCCTCGGGCTGCACCCAGCCGACCGTGAAGTGGATGATGTGGAACGCGATGAATGCGAACACCGCGAGCCCGGTGAACGCCATCGTGCGGCCGGCGGCCGAGGACACGACCGGCTTGAACTTCGCGTAGCGCTCCGGACGCGCGGCGCGGTTCTTCGCGACCAGCCCCAGCGCCACGATGATGTGGACGATCAGAAGGACGAGGAGCCCGGCCCGCACCGGCCACTTCACCTCCCACAGGCTCTGCAGGAAGTGCGCGTAGGTGTTGTACATGTCGCGGCCGCCGAACATCTGCAGGTGGCCGATCATGTGGACGACCGCGAACAGGAACAACAGCAGGCCGGTGACGGCCATGATGTGCTTCGCGCCGATCGACGAGCGGGCGTAGCGGACCAGCCAGGTCATATGAAACTCCGTGACTCTGATGCCGCGGGCGGTGGCATGGTCGCGCGCGAACATCCCCGAACTACACGAACCGAGCAACGCCGGGACCCCGAACTCGACCGGTGAGGTGCTGGGCCCCGTTCATGGTGGCTCCACCCTCGGGTAGTCGCCGGCGAACGTGGCGCCCGCGCACGCGATCGCCCCGGTGGACAGCACGTGGTGATCACCATTCGGTGATCGACGTGCACCGCGTTGCACGACTCGCGCAACGCTTGTTCGTTTCGACTACCGGCCCGCTTCCTGCGTGAAGGACCCGGAACGATGACCAGCCGTAGCAATGACGCGAAAGCCCAGGACTTGATCCCCCACGGTGCAAAGCACGGGTTGCACATCCTGGTGGTAGGCCTGCTCGCCTCAGGCTGCACGTCCCCCACCGACGACGACACGAGCATCATCGCCTCCGAGGTCTCGGTCTCCGCGTATCAGTCGTCCGGTTGCTCGACCTCGGTCGTCATCGGTCTGTCGAAGCAGATCGCGGACGAGATCGCATGCATGAGCCCGTCGAGCTTGCAGCGGTTCTCGCCGAGCGCGAACATCGTGTTCACGAGCAACGCGGTGCTGCCCTACCTCGGTGCGCCTGCGAAGACGGCGCTCGGCAAGGTCGGCGCCGGCTACTCCGTGCAGATCAACAGCGCGTTCCGCACCGTGGCGCAGCAGTACCTCCTGTATCGCTGGTACCAGCAGGGTCGTTGCGGCATCACCGCGGCAGCGTCGCCGGGCCGCTCGAACCACCAGAGCGGCCGCGCGCTCGATCTCGCGAACTACTCGTCGCGGATCACCCCGATGCGGAACCAGGGCTGGTCGCACAGCGTGCCGGGCGATCCGGTCCACTTCGATCACGGCGGTTCGCCCGACATCCGCGGCATGGACGTGAAGGCGTTCCAGCGGCTGTGGAACCGCAACAACCCGAACGACAAGATCTCGGAGGACGGCTCCTACGGTCCGCAGACCGAGGCGCGCCTCAAGCAGGCGCCGGCGACCGGCTTCACGACCGGTGCGGTGTGCGCGAACGCGCGCGAGACCACCGGCGCGGACGTGCTCTCCGTCGACGGTCCGGATCGCATCGCGGCCGGCGGCCACACGACGTTCTCGATCACGGTTCAGAATAACGGCACGGTCGACTGGCCCGCCACGACTCGTCTGATGGTGATGAACTCGGCGGAGAGCGAGCTCTACGACAGCTCGAGCTGGACGTCGCGGACCGAGGTCGGTCCGATCAAGAACGCGATCAAGGCCGGCGAGAAGGGCGTGATCGACGTCGAGGTCGCGGCGCCGGTGGTCACCGAGGAGACCGCCGCGCAGACCGAGCTGGTGTTCTCCGACGGCACGACGATGTTCGGCTCGATCAACCTGTCGGTGACGATCACGCCGAACGGCGATGACGACATCTCGAACGAAGGCGACGACACGCATGATGACGCGCCTGAAGTGAGCGGCGGCTGCAATGCAAGTGGGAACGCCAGCTGGTTGATGCTGCTCGCGCCGGCGCTCGTCGTGCTGCGCCGCCGCCGCCGCTGACCGGCTACACTCCGGGCATGCCGGTCTTCCGGCTCGACGATCGCCTCGTGTTTCCGCCGGTCCATCTCGCCGAGGACGGGCTACTCGCGCTCGGCGGAGACCTGCGGCCCGAGCGCCTGCTGCTCGCTTACACGCAGGGCATCTTCCCCTGGTACGCGGAGAACCTGCCGATCCTGTGGCACTCGCCGGATCCGCGGATGATCATGACGACGCGCGACCTCGTCGTGCAGAAGACGCTGAAGAAGGTGATCCGCCGCCGGCCCTACGTGCTGAGGATGGACACCGCGTTCCTCCAGGTGCTCGAGGGCTGCGCGAGCGTGCCTCGCCCGGGACAGACCGGGACGTGGCTGATCCCCGAGATGGTCGACGCATACACGCGCCTGCACGACCTCGGCTTCGCGCACTCGATCGAGGCGTGGAACGAGGACGGCACGCTCGCCGGCGGGCTCTACGGTGTGAGTCTCGGCGCGGCGTTCTTCGGAGAGTCGATGTTCGCGCGCGCACCCGATGCCTCGAAGGTCGCGTACGTGGCGTGCGTGCGCCAGCTCGACGCGTGGGGCATCGGGCTCATCGATTGCCAGGTGCACACCGATCACCTCGAGCGGTTCGGTGCGTACGAGGTGCCACGGCTGCGCTACCTCGAGCTGCTCAAGATCGCGCTCGACGAGGACACGCGGCGCGGCAAGTGGACGTTCGAGCTCGACACCGAGGCCTTCGCGGCCTCGGGCGGCGAAGTCACCTCTGCTGCGTGACGTTGTTCTTGCTGCCGGGGTTCGAGACCTTCGTCGTCTTCGCCGTGATCGGTCCCTTGTAGGTCACGTTGTTGCTGTTGCCGGCGATCGTCAACGAGTCGACGCCCGGGAGCGTGACGTTGTTGTTGTTGCCGGCGATCCACACGGTGTTCGCGGAGCCGGTGAGGTTCGCGTGGTTGCCGCTGATGCTGACCTTCGTGCACGTACCCTTCAGGGTGATCGTGGCGTGGTTGCCGATGATGTTGACCAGCTTGTCCTTGGCGCAATCGATATCGACCGTCTGCTTGTTGTCGGTGACGGTGACGTCGGCGGCAGCGACAGAGGACATCGACAGGAGCGCGGCCACAAGCAGGGTCTTCGTCATGAGCTCATCGTAGCGCGACATCGGCGATGATCGCGGCGGCAACAACCGGCGCCAGCGCCTCCGCGAGCGCCAGGGCGACGCGCGCTAACCCTACGGGAGCCAGGCGTTCCCAGAGCGCGGCATGGACCTCGAAGCCATCCGCGGTGCGGCGAGCCGCGCGGGCTCCGAGGTCGGCCCAGGAGATCTGGCTGGCGATGAGCAGAGCGCGCGCGTCGGTGGCGAGGGGTGCGGGGACTGCTTCGGTGACGAGGTCGGCAATGGCGTCGCGCAATGCGGGCGGGAACGTCTTGCCGATGACGGCGCTCTCGCAGCGCGGCAGAGGATGCGGCCCGTCGACGAGCTCCCCACCCGGCGACAGCGTGGCGACACGCGCCCAGGGCCGGTCACCGAACCAGACCTCGGCGTGCACGACGACGTCGACGTCGACGTCAACGTTGTCGTCGACGTGGTCGTCGACGGCGCCGTGGACGAATACGCCACCGTTGTCGTGAGCGAGTCGCGTGATGCCTTGGCCGCGGGCGAAGGCGACGCCGTGAATGACGGCGCGCTCGAGCCCATCACGAAGCTCGACGTGCCCGCCGGTGATCGAGCGGCGCGCGTGCGGTGCGGGAACGAAGTCATACGGGAGCTCGTCGACTGCGCCGCGGACCGCGCGGTCGAGTGCGTCCCGCGTGAACTCTTCTTCCGTGGCCGTCGTGCGGAACGAACGAAGGAGCGCCTGGTACAGCGCACTGGTCGGATACGGCCCCGCGTAGCGGAGCGCCGGGATGCCCGCATCGCGCGCCCGCTCCGCAAGTAGGTTCATGATTGAAGCGCCGAGACCCGCGGGCAGCCGTGCGGGTGCCTCGATCGCCGGGATCCGCTGAGGCCGGCTCCAGTCGATCCGGGTCATCACCGTGACCGCGGCGCCCTCCCAGATGATCGCGTCCACGGGCCCGAGGACGGGATGTTCACCGGCAGGTCGAAACTCGGGGTCTGGCACGGTTTCCAGGAAGGTACCAGCCGCTGTAATGTCCCGCCCGGTCATGCAGTTGGGCATCGTGAAGGAGACGCGGCCCGAGGAGCGACGGGTCGCCGCGTCTCCAACCGTCGTCGCGAAGTGGGTGAAGGGTGGCTGGGAGGTCGCGATCGAGCGCGGTGCGGGCGACAGCGCCTCGTATCCCGACAGCCAGTACGAGGCCGCCGGCGCCGCCGTCGTCGACCGGCAGGTCGCGTGGGGGGCTGACATCGTCGTCAAGCTGCGTCCGCCGGTGATGCACCCCGACGGCACGTGCGAGGCCGATCAGATGCGCGAGGGCGCGACGCTGATCTCGTACATCTTCCCCGCGGAGAGCCCGGCGCTGCTCGAGCGCCTCGCGGTCAAGAAGGTGACCGTGCTCGCGATGGATCAGGTGCCGCGCATCAGCCGCGCGCAGAAGATGGATGCGCTGTCGTCGATGGCGAACATCGCCGGCTATCGCTCGGTCATCGAGGCCGCGAACCGGTTCGGCAGCTTCTTCACCGGCCAGATCACCGCGGCCGGTAAGGTCCGCCCCGCGAAGGTGCTGATCATCGGCGGTGGCGTCGCCGGGCTCGCTGCGCTCGGCTGCGCGAAGGGCATGGGCGCGATCGTCCGCGCGTTCGACGTGCGGCCGTCCGTCGAGGATCAAGTGAAGTCGCTCGGCGGCGAGTTCCTCACCGTCAAGATCGCCGAGTCCGGCGAAGGGCAGGGCGGTTACGCGAAGGAGATGTCGAAGGAGTTCCTCGAGGCCGAGTACGCGCTGTTCCGCGAGCAGGCCAAGGATGTCGACATCGTCATCACCACCGCGCTGATCCCCGGCAAGCCGGCACCGAAGCTGTGGTTCGCCGACATGGTCGAGCTGATGAAGCCTGGCTCCGTGATCGTCGATCTCGCGGCGGAGAAGGGCGGCAACTGCGAGCTCACGAAGCCCGGTGAGGTGATCGAGCACAAGGGCGTCACGATCGTCGGCTACACCGATCTCGCGAGCCGAATGCCGCACGTCGCGAGCGATCTGTACGGCACGAACCTCCTGCACTTCCTCGACGAGATGGGCGGCGCTGCCGGCCACAAGATCGATCACGAGAACGATGCGGTGCGTCCCGCGCTCGTGCTCGAGAAGGGCGTGAAGAGCTGGCCGCCGCCGCCGATGAAGAAGGCCGAAGCGCCGGTCGCGCCGTCGATCAGACCCTCGGCGGCTCCGGCTCTCGCGCCCGCGCCCGTCCCGGTCGCCACGAAGGCGAAGTCGCACGGCCATGGCGCGGCGGCGAAGCCACCGTCGAAGACCGTCGGTATGGTGATGGCCGGCATTGGCATCGTGGCTGCGATCGCGTTCGTCGCGCTGCGCTACGGCAAGGCCGACGCGCTCGCAAGCGAATCCACGCGCGAGCTGCTGCAGCACCTCACCGTGTTCGTGATGGCGATCTTCGTCGGGTTCCAGGTCGTCTGGAACGTGGCACCCGCGCTCCACACCCCGCTGATGTCCGTGACGAACGCGATCAGCGGCATCATCGTCGTCGGCGGCCTGCTCGGCACACGTACCGACGGTGTGCTCCATAGCTCGACCATCGTCGCGATCGCCGCGACGCTGTTCGCCACCATCAACATCGCCGGCGGGTTCCTCGTGACCCGCCGCATGCTCGCGATGTTCCGGAAGTGATGCGATGAGCTACTTCTGGAACTCGCAGGCTCTGATCAACGCGGCGTACCTCGTCGCGGCTGTCCTGTTCATCCTCAGCCTCCGCGGGCTGTCGAGCCAGGAGACCGCGCGACGCGGCAACCTGTACGGCGTGATCGGTATGGTGATCGCGATCGCCGCGACCATCACCACGAACTCCGTGCTCGGCGGCAAGTTCCACGAGGGCTGGATGCTCGCCGTCTTCGGCGGCGGCGTGGTCGGTGCGTTCATGGCAGCACGCGTCGGCATGACGCAGATGCCGGAGCTCGTCGCGCTGCTGCACAGCTTCGTCGGCCTCGCCGCGGTGCTCGTGGGCTTCTCGCTCGATCTGTTCGGCGATGGCTCGGGCGGACCGCCGCACCTCATCCACCGCGTCGAGATCTTCATCGACGTGTGGATCGGCGCCATCACCACCACCGGCTCGGTGCTCGCGTTCGCGAAGCTGCGCGGCAAGCTGTTCGGCGCAAAGGTCAGCGGCACGCCGCTGCTCCTGCCCGCGCGCCACATGCTCAACCTCTCGATGCTCGTCGGCTCGATCGTCTGCGCGTACATCTACGCGAAGGACGGTAACCAGATCGGCCTGCAGGTCGGCGCCGCGATCGCCGCGGTCCTCGGCGTGCACCTCGTCGCTGCGATCGGTGGCGCCGACATGCCGGTCGTCGTCTCGATGCTCAACAGCTACTCGGGATGGACCGCCGCTGCCGCCGGCTTCATGCTCGGCAACGACCTCCTGATCATCACCGGCGCGCTCGTCGGATCCTCCGGAGCGATCCTCTCCTACATCATGTGCCGGGCGATGAATCGCTCGATCTGGAACGTGATCTTCGGCGGCTTCGGCGCCGCTCCGCCCAAGGCAGCCGCCGGCGGTCCGGCGCAGCCCGCGGGCGAGGTGCAGGAGATCGACGCCGCCGGCCTCGCCGAGCGCCTCAAGGAAGCGAAGTCCGTCGTGATCGTTCCGGGCTACGGCATGGCCGTCGGCCGCGCGCAGCACGCGGTGCGCGAGATGACCGAGGTGCTCCGCAACCGCGGCGTCAACGTTCGCTTTGCGATCCACCCCGTCGCCGGGCGCCTCCCGGGTCACATGAACGTGCTGCTCGCCGAGGCGAACGTGCCCTACGACATCGTCCTCGAGATGGACGAGATCAACAGTGACCTGCCCGAGACCGACGTGGTGATGGTGATCGGCGCGAACGACATCGTGAATCCCGCCGCCGAGGACGACCCGACCTCTCCGATCGCCGGCATGCCGGTGCTCCAGGTCTGGAAGGCCAAGCTCGTCATCGTGAACAAGCGCGGCCGCGCTGCAGGCTACGCTGGCATCGATAACCCGCTCTTCTACAAGCCGGTGACGAAGATGCTGTTTGGCGACGCGAAGGATGCCGTCGAAAAAGTCGTTGCTGCGTTGAAGGCGTGAAACGAACGATGAGCACGACATTCAGTCTCGGCCTTGGGGCCTTGCTCTCGAACCCCGACGACGAAAAGCCGGGAGGCTACTGCCGCGACGAACTGCTGTTCTCGCTCCTCGACTACGGCAAGGTTCAGAAGCCCTATTACGAGCTGCGCGAGGTCTTGAGCGCCGACCTTCCGATGGCGTCGGGATCCGAGGGTGAGGTGGGGGAGCTCGTTGTCGTTGCACGTCCGGGTGTGGGAGGTCCGCTACGTCCCGAGATCGCCGAGCACCTACTGCGGAAATGGACGCGAGCTCCGAAGAGCGCGACCGTGGCGGCCCAGCCGAGCAAGTTCGACCTCGCGGACCGGAGCATCCTCGTGCCCGAATTCTTCCCCGCGATCGAGGTCCCGAAGACCAGCCCGCTGGGCCCTGCCACCGTCTCGTGTCCCCGCGTAGTCCGTGATGCGGTGCGCGCGCTCGCGCATCAAGGAGACGAGTCTGCGGAAGTGATCGCGATGCTGACACTATGCGCGGTGCATGGGTTCGTCGTCTGCGCGGTCCGGAGCTGAGAGGAGCCACGATGGGACGGTCCTGGGGCATCGTGTTCGAGAGCGACGAGCAGAGCGCCGAACGGTGGCACCCGCTGATGAAAAAGGGCGGCTGCGAGCAGATGGCGCTGCCGCTCGGCACCGAGGGTAGCTATCTGCTGCTCGAGTGCACGGCCGGCGAAATCGGGTCGCGCCGCTTATTCAACCACGACATGGTTCCGGAGATCCGCTCGCTCGAGACCTCGGATATGTCGTGGGACGACGTGGAGCGGGTGCTCGGCGAACAGATGGTGTTCCTGCCCGTATTCGGGCTGGCTCCGTTCCTGTACACGGGGCCCGGGTTCGAACCGAAAACCCTCGTGGGCGGCCTCGACCGGCTGCTCGCTCGCGAGTTTGGCAGCGTGCTCGATCTTCAGCTCCACACGGCGGCGCGGGTCGCGGCATACCATCGCTTGGCGATCGAGGTGAGACCGTGATTCTTGGCCGAGCGCGACACGCCGCGGTGTTGTCACTTCACTGAAGCGCACGCGAGATCGCCGCGCCGCAAACTAGTTCGCGTGACGTCGCGTCGTCGCGGCAAGGTCGCCATCTGCGACGGCTAGCGTGCGCTCATGAACAACCAAACGACCGCGCGAGCACTGCTCGCCGCGATGCTGCTCACCGGATGTGCCGGGACCGATGGAACGAACGGAACCAACGGTACAAACGGCAGCAACGGCAGCAACGGCTCGAATGGCAGCAATGGGAGCGACGCGCCGGTTCGCTTGCTGAGCTTCGCGCCGGTGACCGCGCCGGTGACCGACGCCGACAAGCGCAAGGTGCTGGTGTCCCCCGAGGCGATGATCGACGACGAGGTCGTCACGATGGGATACACGACCGTCGCGCGCAGCGGCGACATGTTCGGCACCGGGGTGTTCGGCGCTCGATCCGGCGACCGCCACGGTCGCGACCGCGAAGGCAGCGTTCGAGCCGTATCGCTACGGCCACGTGGTCGAGGTGGTGGTCGGCACCGGCGGTACGACGACGGTGAAGCGGCACTACGCGATGGGCCGGCACTCCGTCGAGTTCGCGTACGTGATGCCCGATCGCAAGACGGTCTACATCGGCGAGGACTTGCGCGGATCGAGCCGCGCGAGGCGAGGCCGCACGAACACGACGGCGACGGTCGTCCACGCGATGATGCTGAGCCCGATCTGCGAGAGGAGGAGGCGCGTGTTGTCGAGCTCCATCTCGTGTGATGGCGCGAGCTGCGGAATCGGATCGGGGCGCGTTGTCGCAGGCTCACTCGTTGGTGAGCGCGCCGAGAAACGCGACGAGGTCGGCCTTCTCGTCCGGCGTGAGCATGAACCCGGTGACGAGCGGCGAGCGGTACGGGCTCGTCGAGGCGCGGCCACCGCTTGCGTAGGTGTCGATCACCTCGTCGAGGGTCGCGAGGCTGCCGTCGTGCATGTACGGCGCGGTGAGCGCGATGTTGCGCAGCGTTGGCGGTTTGAACCGGCCGATGTCGGCGGTGATCTGCGTGATCTCGGCGAGACCACGATCGTGCGCGGGATACGGATCGTAGAGCGCGGTGTTGAACATCTGGATCCGATCGCCAGTGGCGACCGTGAAGTTGAAGCCGCCGTGGCAGCTGCGGCAGCCGAGGCGCTCGGACTCGAACAGCGACAGGCCGCGCTGTTCCTGCGGCGCGAGCTGGTGACGATCGAAGCGCGACGAGCCGGAGATCAGCGTGCGCTCGAAGCTCGCGATCGCGCGCGCGACGTTGGTCACCGTGATCGGGTCGGCGTCGTCGGGGAATGCCGCCGCCAGATCATCCGCGTACGAGGCGCGCATGCGTGAGAGCAGCACGTCCTCGGTGATGCCGAGCTCGACGGGCGAGATCCCGAACAGCGGCACGAGCGCCTGCGCTTCCAGATCGATCACCGTCGGATCGGCCCAGGTCTGACTGCTGTTGTAGGCGACGTTCGTCAGGCTCATGCTGTTGTGCCGGCCGATCGCGCCGGTCGAGCCGATGGCGGTGGTGCGCCCGTCAGTGAACGCGAGCTCGGCGAGGTGGCACGACGCGCAGGACTGTGTTCCGTTACCGGAGAGCCTGGTGTCGTTGAACAGCGCGCGACCGAGCGTGACCTTGTCGTCGCTCATCGGGTTGTCGGCGGGCACGCGCGGCGTGGGAAAGCCGGGCGGCAAGTCCCACGCGTACGGTTCGGTGGCGGGCGTCGTCGCGCACGCACCGAGAGCCGCGATGAGCGCGACGATCTTCACAGGTCGTGCCGCACGTAGAACTGACCCTGCGCGGCGACGTCGGGAGATGCGTCGAACACGTCACTCGCCGGCGGCGGCGCGACCCAGCCCATGTTCGGATCGAGGCGGTTCGCGTCGTAGTCGAAGTTGCCCATCACGAGCGTGCGGAACGACGCGCCGACGTAGGTGCCCTTCATGATCTTCAGGTCGAGGCCGGCACCGAAGAAGCCCTCGGGCATCACCTTCGAGTCGCGGATGCGCTCCTCGCCGTAGGGCACCGAGACGCGCGTGAGCTCGAGGCCGCCGCCGAGCTGCACGTAGCCGCGCAGCCACGACGTCAGGTTCGTGCGCGCGCCGATCGCCGCGCTGACGAGACCACTCGTTCGATCGACGGGCAGGTCGGTGGGCTCGGCACCGAGCGGCCCGTCCGCGGAGCTGTACATGTCGAGGCCGGCCTCGATGAACAACGGCCCGCTGAGGGTCCGACCGCCGAACAGGCCGAGGCCGTTCATGCGGCACTCGGTCCAGCCCTCGCCCGGTCGGTTGTCTCCCTCCCGGCGAAAGCCATAGCCGCCGACCCGGATGCCGAGCTCGTAGCCGGGCTTCGGGGCGGACTTCGTCAGGGTCTCGGCGGGCTCGGCGAGCGCGACCGCAGGGGTCAGGAGTACGAGGGCGAGGGTCGGAAGGCGCATGCCCTGCCGTCGAGCACGTCCCGTTCCGTGCCGTCACGTGACTGGCTGGAGCCGAAGCGTGAACGGGGAGGTCCACATCCGCGGCGGCGGTGTGGGGTTCCGCCACGGGTGTGGAGAAGGTCAACGCGGGAGCTTCTTCACGACCTCGAGCGCCTCGTCGACGTGCTTGCCGAAGCGGATCTTCGAATCGAACTTGTGGCGGACCACGCCGGCCTTGTCGAACACGAACGTGACGCGTGGGGGGATGCCGAGCGTGGACCGCAGCCCCCAGGACTCCGCGACCTTGCCGCCCGGATCCGAAAGCAGGGTGAACGGGAGGCGGTGCTTGCCGATGAACGCCTCGTGCGACGCGGCGTCGTCCCGCGAGACACCGATGACCTCGGCCCCGGCGGCCGTGAAGTCCTCATACGAATCGCGAAAGCCGCACGCTTCGATCGTGCAGCCGTAGGTCTCGTCCTTCGGATAGAAGTAGACGACGAGCGGCTTGCCGACGCGTGTGCGCAGATCGACAGGACCGTCCTTGCCGATCAGCGTGGTCGCGGGCATGGCATCGCCGACGCGTAGCTCGGGCATGCGGCGATCATAGCAGCGTGACAACGGCGATCCCGACGCCGCCGCCCAGCAGAACGAGTAGGCCCGTGAGGCTGACTCGCTTTCCGAGGGCACTCCCGCCGAGGCCGATCGCGAGACCGGCCTTCACGATCGTGTTGACCGCGATGCCGATGCAGATCGTGATCGTCGCGACGTCGTGCGAGATCGTCGACTGGGCGAGCTTCGCCGTCGACACCGTGATGGCGTCGACATCGGTGCTGCCGCCGAGCGCCGCGGCGAGATAGAGGCCACCGTCGCCGACGTACTCGACCGCGGCCCGGCTCGCGAGCAGCACCACGGCGAACATGAACGTCACCTTGATCGCGCTGCCGAGCTCGAACGGGTTCTTCAGCTCCATCTTCGGCATCTCGCCACTGCGACGGAACGTCAGCACGAAGCCGATCAGACCGCCGAGAAACATCGCACCGAGGGGGATCCCGAGCGTGCGCATCAGCGGTGCATCGATCAGCGCGACCACGATCGCGACGCGGCCCAGCATGATCAGCCATGCGATCGCGATCGCGCCCGCCGCCATCGGCGCGAGGTCTGGGTGGTCCTTCGCGCGACGCGAGAACGACAGCGTCACCGCGGTCGATGACACGAGGCCGCCGAGCGCCGCACTGAGGATCAGGCCGCGGCGGGCGCCCCACAGCCGCATCGCGACATAGCCGAGGAACGACAGGCCGGAGATCATGACGACCAGCATCCCGAGCGTGCGCGGGTTGATCGCGCCGAGCGGACCCATGTCACGGTTCGGCAGGAGCGGCAACGCGATCACCGCGACGATCAGGAACTTCACGGTCGCGTAGAAGTCGTCACGCGAGACACGCTGCGCGAAGTTGTGGAAGAACTCCTTCGACGACAACAGGAACGTCATCGCGACGCCGATCGCCGCGACGAGCAGCAGGCGATCCTCCATCGGCTCGATCACGCCGCGGCTCACCGCGAGCGCGGCGAGCAGGTACACGCCGATCACCGTGATCTCGGTGGTCATGCCGCGGTCGGTGTCCTTCTTGACGTCGGCCGCGTACGAGATCGCGACGAGCGAGATCACGCCGAGCAACGCGATCAGCGGCACCCAGAGCGATGCGGGGCCGAGCAGCGTCGCGAGCGCGCCGACCAGCGCTACGACCGCGAACGTGCGCACGCCGCCGATCTGGCCGCCGCGCGTCCCCTTTGTCTGCTCGCGCTCGAGGCCGACCAACAGGCCGACCGCCAGCGCCGTCGCGACGCCGAGATGTGTCTCGTAGGGCTCCACGTGCGCAGTGTGGTACGAATCGCCGGCCATGTGGCAACCGCCGGAGCGCATCAAGCACGAGCTACCAGCGGTCTCGTGGCCGACCGCGGAGCAGGCGGCGTCCGCGCGCCTGTTCCAGCCGATCGCGATCGGTCCGCGCACCTGCCGCGTGCGGACCTGGCTCCCCGCGATGGTGCCGTGGCGCGCGAGCGAGGACGGCTTCGTCACTCCGGATGTGATCGACTGGTATCGCCGGTTCGCCGAGGGCAAGCCGGGCGTGCTCGTCGTGGAGGCCACGGGCATCCGCGACGTGCCCTCTGGGCCACTGCTCCGGATCGGGCACGACCGCTTCCTCGAGGGGCTGAAGCAGCTGACCGCGGCCGTTCGCGAGGCCTCCGGCGGCGAGACGCTGCTGTTCATCCAGCTGATCGACTTCCTGCAGATCCGCCGACGACCGCCGCGCGACAAGTTCTTCGGACGCTTCCTCGCGATCACCGAGCGCCACCGCGAGGCCCTGCGCGCGCTCGGCGGCAACTCCGACGAGCGGTTCGAGACCGAGGAAGCCGTGCGCACGCGGCTCGCTGCTCTGCCCGACAGCGAGCTGCCGTACGTGCTCACGGCCCGCGAGATCGAGGATATGGAGCGCGGCTATCGCGACCGCGTGACCGATACGCACTTGCCGCACATCAAGGAGCTGCCGCAGGTGCTGCCGGGCCTGTTCGCGGATGCGGCGGAGCGCGCGCGCACCGCGGGCTTCGACGGCGTCGAGCTCCACTTCGCGCACGCGTACACGATGGCGTCGTTCCTCTCGGCGCTGAACACACGTGACGACGGCTACGGCGGCAAGCGTCCGCACCGCGTGCGGCTCCCGGTCGAGGTGATCGGTGCCGTGCGCCAGCGGATCGCGAACGACATAGTGGTCGGCTGCCGCTACCTCGGCGACGACGTGATCGAGGGCGGCAACCGCGTCGACGACGCCGCATGGTTCGGCGTCGAGCTCGCGAAGGCTGGTCTCGACTTCCTGTCGATCTCCAAGGGTGGCAAGTTCGAGGATGCGAAGCAGCCGAAGGTAGGCTGGTCGTCGTATCCGTACACCGGCCGTTCCGGTTACGAGTGCATGCCGACGATCTACTCCGACGAGCGCGGGCCGTTCGCGCGCAACGTCAGTCTGTCTGCTCAGATCCGTGCGGCGGTTCGTGCGGCCGGGATGCAGACGCCCGTCGTCGGCGCGGGTGGAATCTGCGAGTTCGCGCAGGCGGAATCCGTGCTCGAGCGTGGCGAGGCCGACCTCGTCGCATCGGCGCGGCAGAGCCTCGCGGATCCGGACTGGTTCCTCAAGATCCGCGAGGGCCGCGGCGGCGAGATCCGTCGCTGCGAGTTCACGAACTACTGCGAGGCGCTCGACCAGCAGCACAAGCAGGTGACGTGCAAGCTATGGGATCGCGAGGCGCTCGACGCACCGGATGTGACGATCGCGAGCGACGGCAAGCGCCGCCTGATCGCGCCGAAGTGGCGTCGCTAGCTACTTCTTGCTGCGAGAGCGCGAGCTCTTCTTGCGACCGCTGCCGTTCTGCTTGCCGCCGCCGTCCTTCTTGTTGACGGTCGCGTAGGCGATCGACGCCGCGCGCTTCGACGACTTGCCGGATGTTTTCTCGCTCTCCTCGATGTGCCGCGCCATACGCTTCTGCTTGCTCGTGTAGCTCTTCTTGCTGCCTCGGGCCATGGGACGCCTCCTTTTGCGGAGTTGGAATGCATGGAACGCGCCTTGCTCTCCACAGCGTCAGGAGACACGTCATGAACAAGTTTCGCAGAACGCTCGGAGCATCGACGCTGACCCACGACAAGGTGGTGAACCTCTCGGGCGAGCACGTCGGTCGCGTCGAGGAGCTCATGGTCGACGTGACGACCGGCCGCGTTGCCTACGTCGTGATGTCGTTCGGTGGATTCCTCGGCATCGGTAGCAAGCTGTTCGCTCTGCCGTGGTCCGCGATCACCGTCGACGAGGCGAAGAAGCGCTTCGTCGTGAACGTGACGCGCGAGACCCTCGAGCGCATGCCGGGCTTTGACAAGGAGCACTGGCCTGATCTCAACGACCTCGAGTACGCGAGTGGTGTCTATCGCCAGTGGGGCGCGACGCCGTACTGGACCTGAGCGCCAACGTCACGCCGTGTCAGGGGTGCGCGGCGCCCCCATCGTCTGCGCGATCGGCGAGCTCGGTGACGCCTGCCATACGCGCGCAGTGTGCGCAGCAGAAGTACTGCCCGCGCGCCTCCATGCCCTGCCCGATGATCGGCACCTTGCAGTGCGCGCAGCGTGGAGCGAGCGTCTGGATTGCACACTGGAACGAGTCGAACACGTGGACTGTTCCTCCGATGTGGATCTCGAACGCCTTGTCATAGGGATTGCCGCAGCACTCGCATTTCTTCATGTGCGAACTGTTCTGCAAGGCATGCGCCTTGCTCCACCTGTGACGATGAGCAGAGCTTCATCTCGTCTGAGGATGGCGGTGATCGGGCAGGGACACTTCGCACAGGCCGCGGTACTCCCGGCGATCGAACAGCTCGATGATGTCGAGCTCACGGCGCTGGTCTCCGGATCCGAGCACAAGCTCACGGAGCTCGGCGATCACTACGGCGTTCGCACGCTGTGTGGTTACGACAAGCTCGACCAGCTGCTCGCCTCGGGGAAGATCGACGCCGTCTACATCGCGGTGCCAAACGATCTGCACGCGGAGATGTGCTTGATCGCGGCGCGCCACGGCGTGCACGTGATCTGCGAGAAGCCGATGGCGCCGACGGAAGCCGAGTGCATGCAGATGATCCGTGCATGCGAGTCGCACCACAGCCGGCTGATGATCGCGTACCGCCTCCACTTCGAGGCTGCGAACCTCGTCGCCATCGAGGTCGCGCGCGGTGGTGATATCGGCGAGCCGCGGATCTTCAGCTCGGTGTTCTCGATGCAGGTGCGCGAGGGCAACATCCGCACGCAGCCGCGGCGCGGTGCCGGCCCGATCTACGACATCGGCGTGTACTGCATCAACGCCGCTCGCTATCTGTTCCGATCCGAGCCGGTCGAGGTGCTCGCGACGAAGCTGTCGGGCCGCGACGCGCGGTTCGCTGCGGTGGACGAGGCCTTTGCCGCGACGCTGCGGTTCCCCCAGGAGCGAGTCGCGCAGTTCACCTGCAGCTTCGGCGCGGCGGATCGCGCGAGCTATCAGGTCGTCGGCACCAAGGGCTTCCTTACGCTCGACAACGCCTACGACTACGCGGCGGAGATGAGGCTTCGCGTCGAGGGTGTGCACGGGACGAAGACGCGGACGTTCACGAAGCGCGATCAGATCGCCGCCGAGATCTCGTACTTCGCGAAGTGCATCCGCGACAACGTCGATCCCGAGCCGAGCGGCTGGGAGGGACTCGCCGACGTGAGGATCATCCAGGCGATCCAGTCGTCGGCGCGGTTCGGGCGAGCGGTTCCGGTCGAGCCCATCCCGACCCGCCGCCGCCCGGACCTCGGTCAGGAGATCCGCGTCGCGGCGCACGACATGCCGCCGCTCGTCGACGTCGAGCAGCCGACGAAGTAACGTCCCGCGGATGGACGGCCTTTCGACGATGACCTACGCGGTCGACGGCAGGATCGCGCGCATCACGCTGGACCGCCCGCAGCGCGGCAATGGGCTGACCCTGCAGACACCACGCGATCTCGCCGCCTGCGTCGAGGAAGCGAACCTCGATCCGCGCGTGCACGTGATCGCGCTCGCCGGTAACGGCAAGGGCTTCTGCGGCGGCTACGATCTCGAGGCGAGCGCGGAGAAGGGGATGGCGGGCCAGCCCACCGTCGGTCCGCAGGGGTCGCCCCTCGATCCGGTGATCCAGCGCGAGAACCACGATCCGAGCGCGAGCTGGGATCCGATGGTCGACTACCAGATGATGAGCCGCAACGTCCGCGGCTTCATGAGCCTGTTCCACAGCGACAAGCCGGTGGTCTGCAAGGTCCACGGCTTCTGCGTCGCCGGCGGCACCGACCTCGCGCTGTGCTCTGACCTCCTCGTGATCGAGGACACCGCGAAGATCGGCTACCCGCCGGCGCGCGTGTGGGGCGTACCGACGACGGCGCTGTGGGTACACCGCATCGGCCTCGAGAAGGCGAAGCGGCTGATGTTCACGGGCGACTGCCTGTCGGGCACCGAGGCCGTCGCGTGGGGGCTCGCGATCGAAGCGGCACCGCGCGCCGAGCTGGACGCGCGCTTCGAGAATCTGCTCGGCCGGATCTCGCGCATGCCGATCAACCAGCTCGTGATGATGAAGCTGATGCTGAACCAGAGCGTGTACGCGCAGGGGCTCGCGCAGAGCCAGCTGCTCGGCACCGTCTTCGACGGCATCGCTCGCCACACGCCCGAGGGCTTCGGCTTCGCGCGCCGTGCTGCGGAGGCCGGGTTCCGCCAGGCGGTGAAGGATCGCGACGAGCCGTTCGGCGACGCCGGGCCCTCGACGTTCAAGGGGTGATGGACGCCGCCGAGATCGTGATGATCGCGGGCGCCGCGCTCGCCGGTGGCGCCGTCAACGCGATCGCCGGCGGCGGCTCGCTGATCACGTTCCCGACGCTGGTCGCTGCGGGACTGTCGCCCGTGCTCGCGAGCGTGACGAACACCGTCGCGCTGTGCCCGGGTTATCTCGGCGCGACGCTCGCGCAACGCAAGCACCTGACGGGGCAGGGCAAGCGCGCTGCGATGCTCTTGCCGGTCGCCGCGCTCGGCGGAGTCGGCGGCGCGCTGCTCTTGCTCCACACGGATCCGCGCACGTTCGACGTGATCGTCCCGTTCTTGATCCTCCTCGCGGCGATCCTGATCGGCACGCAGGAGCGGCTGCGCGCTAAGCTCCTCGCCCGCACGGCGGCGGGACGCGCCCGCGGTGAAGTGCTCGCCGCGCTCCCACTCGGTCTCGCGGCGATCTACGGCGGCTACTTCGGAGCCGGCATGGGCGTCATGATCCTCGCCGTGCTCGGCGTGATGGTCGATGACTCGCTGCTCCGGATCAACGCGCTCAAGCAGACGGTGTCGCTCTCGGTGAACCTCGCCGCGGCGATCGTGTTCGTGATCGTCGCGGATGTCGACTGGACGGTGACCGCGGTGATGGCGGGAGCGGCGCTCGCGGGCGGCGTGCTCGGCGGTGCGCTGTCGACCCGCATCCCGCCGGCCGTGCTCCGCTGGACGGTGGTGCTGATCGGCGTGGCCGTGGCGGCCGTGTACTTCGTAAAGCTCCTCGGCCGGTGATAGATTCCAGCCCGTGTGGCCCGTCTCGTTCGTGCTGATCGCCATCGTTGTCGCCGCGGCCTGGTGGCTGATCGCCAAGCTACGGGTGTCGCGCACGATGATGGCGATGATGACCACCCGGATCGCGTTTCCGGATGGGGGCGTCCGCCTGAACGACTGCGCAGGGTCCGTCGCGAAGCTGTCGAACCCCGAGGAGATCGTGGTGCCCTTCGAGCACGCGGTCCTGGTGATCACCTATCCGCTCTCCACTCCCGCGACGATCGCGATCGACGCCGCCTTCCCGATCGGGTTCACCCGCTCCGAGCTCGTGAAGACGGTCTGCGAGGAGTACGCGAACGTCTACGAGGCCGAGGAGGCCACGGCACATACCAAGACAATCCCGCCCGGGGAGCGTACCATCGGTGCGCACCGCAACCGGACCGACGGGGTCTACGGGATCTGGGGCTACGACCTCGAGAAGCTCGTGATGCGGGCAGCCCGGTGGACCCGAAACGCCGACGGCACCGTCACGATCGACCTTCACATCGACAGCTGATCCGCGATAACAAACGCGCTGCAATGACGAGACGGGCGCGGGACACCTTCACCGGGACACTACGAACCAACGACCCACGGCGGTTCCTGGTGGAGGCAATGCTTTGCGCGATGGGGGCCGACGGGAAGATCCACGAGCAGGAGCTCGCTTCCATGCAGCGGCACATCGAAGAGCACGAGATGTTCGACGGGCTCTCGGAGCGCCATCACACCGTGCTTATCGACATCGCTCGCGATGCGATCGCGTTCGCCGACACCCCGATCGCGCGCATCCCTGCGATCGCGAAAGGCCTGCCCAGCCGGCTTCACAAGCTCACCGCACTCGCGATGGCGTGCGAGGTCGTCGTCGCCGATACCGAGGTCGATCAGAAAGAAGTGATCTTTCTGAAGACGCTGCGGCGCGCGCTGCGCATCGGGCGAGAGGACTTCGAGGAGATGTTCCTCGCGGCGCAGGAGAAGCGAAGCACGCGCGACCTCGATGTTCGCGTGGCGCACCTTCGCGCGCTCGTGCCCACGGTCGTCGCGCTCTTCGCGCTGCGATCGCTGGCCGTCGGCAACTTGACGCCACCTCATCGCCTACAGATCGTCGAGCTGCTCGCCGCCATTCCCGACCTCCAGCTTCGCGAGCAGGACCTCGCCACGCTCGCCGAGAAAGCCTACGAGCGCGTGCACTTCTCGATGGATCTCGAGGCGGAGGTCCAGAAGGTCGCCAGCTCGATGCCAGGTCCGGTCGATCGCTACTGGGCGACCGTGTACTTGATGTGCGCGGACACCGTCACGGCGTCCCACTGGCGAACGAGCCCGTTCTTCACCTTGATCCAGCGCGCCTTCGAGCTCGACCCGGCCGATATGGATCTGGCGGCAGGTGATGCCACCGGCTTCGGCTCCTTGCCTCGCGTCGGCTAGCTGCCCCAGATTTCTGAGGGTTGGGGGGCATGCGGATCCACGCAATCCCGTGTTCTGCCGGTGGAAGTGACTGTCTTCTGGGCCGCTACCTCAGGCACACTCGATGCAGGTCGTGCGGGCTTCGGATCAGCGGAAGGCCGCCTTGCTGGAGGGATTCATGTCGAAGATGACGCTGTTGCCACTCGTTCTCCTTCTCGGATGTAGCGAGCACGGAAAGACCCCCGAGCCATTCGGGGTACCCATCACCGGCGGCACCATGACGGTGTCCCGCGACGGCACTCGTGCCGTCATCTCCGATCCCGACCGCGATCGGATCCTCCAGGTCGACCTCGCCAGCGAGCAGGTCATCTCGGAGACCCCGCTCGATGTGGGCGATGAGCCCGGTCGCGTCGTCGAGGACGCCGCTGGCCGCATGCACGTCGCGCTTCGGCGTGGCGGCGCGCTTGCGACGCTCGATACCGCGGGTGCGATCGTCGAGCGACGCAGCGTGTGCCCCGAGCCGCGCGGCCTCGCCTACGACACCACCACCGACCTCGTTCACGTCGCATGCTCCGGCGGCGAGCTCGTCACGTTCCGCGCCGCGGGTGGCGCTCCGACGCGCAGCCTCCGCCTCGAGCGCGACCTCCGCGACGTCGTCGTGAACGGCGCGAACCTGATCGTCACGCGATTCCGCAACGCGGAGATGCTGACCATCGACCCGACCGGCGCGATCGTCGGTCGCGTCCTTCCGCCGACGGTGCCCCGCTTCGACTTCGGCGGCCCCACCGACCTCGGCCCCGATACCGGCAGCGGTGGTGCACCGGGCGGCGGCTCGTTCGAAGCTCCGGCCTCCACGGCGTGGCGCACGATCGCGATGCCCGACGGCCGCCTCGTGATGTCTCACCAGCGGCGCGTGAAGAACGTGCTCGACACCGAAACGCCGGGTGGTTACGGCGGCAGCTGCGGCGGCGGTCCTCTCGAGGACGCCGTCACGGTCGTGACCCCGGGCCAGACCCCGCAGGCGGTCGCGCGGATCGGCCGCGGCGCGCTGCCCGTCGATATCGCTGCCTCGCGCAGCGGTGACAAGATCGCGGTCGCCGTCGCTGGCAGCCGCGAGGTGATCGTCGTCTCGTCGATCGCGCTGTCCTCGCCCGACGAGGACACGTGCGAGCCGCCGAACCCCACGCCGTGCGGTGACTTCCCCGGTGGCGACGACGGCGGCAGCGGCATGACCGGCGGCGGCAGCGGCGGCACGGCCCCGCCGAGCTCGGAGCCGGACCCGAAGATGGGCGAGTGCTGCGAGGACAAGGATCGCGACGGCAGCTGCGACGATGACGACGACGAGGACGAGGACGGCGACAGCGAGCGCCTCGGCCCGCCGACGTCCCTCGGCTGGACGCCGAGCGGTGACCTCGTGATCTTCTATCCCGAGGCGCCCGCGCTGATCGTTCGCACGCAGGGCACGGGCCTCTCGCACCGCATCGACCTGCCGGGCGGCGCGCGCAACGACGCCGGCCGGAACGTGTTCCACCGGCAGACCGCGATCGGCGTCTCCTGCGCCTCGTGCCACCCGGAAGGCCGCGACGACGGCATGGTCTGGAACTTCGCGTCGCTCGGCGTGCGTCGCACGCAGAGCCTCGCCGGCAACATCCTCGACCGCGCGCCGTACCACTGGGCCGGTGACGAGGCCTCGCTCCCCGTGCTCCTCGACGACGTGTTCGCGAAGCGCATGAGCGGCGGCATCCTCAACGACCGGCAGAAGAACGCGCTCGGCCCGTGGCTCAACCGGATCCCGGCGCCCGCGCCGACCGTCGCTGACCCCGCAGCGGCCGCGCGCGGAGCGGCGATCTTCGAGGCGCCGGCTGTCGGCTGCGTGTCCTGCCACAACGGCGCCCTGCTCACGAACAACCTGATGTTCAACGTCGGTACCGGCGGCACGTTCAAGGTGCCGAGCCTCCTCGGCGTGGGTGACCGCGCACCGTTCCTCCACAACGGCTGCGCGCAGACGCTGATGGATCGCTTCATCAACTGCTCGGGCGGCCCGGGCGCGCACGGTGACACGTCGAAACTTTCAGCCGACCAGCTGAAGGATCTCGTCGCGTACCTCGAATCGCTCTGAACCGAGATAGATTCGGTTGATGAGCATGCGGTGGCGGCTCCTCGCCGGGTGGCTTTCGGCGCTGACAGTGATGTCGGCTGGCTGCGAGACCACACCGGATGAGCGAGCCGCTTCTGCGTGCACGGCGCTCTGCGCGTGCGAGGCACCTCCGCTCCCGCGACTTCAGGAGCTGTGCATCGCCGAGTGCCGAGAAGAGATCGATCCCGGGGACATCAGCGAGCAGTGCCTCGCGTGTGTCTCCGGCAACAGCGATCGCTGCTCGACGCTGGAGCAGGTGTGCCGACCGATCTGTCAGCCGCAGCCGGAACCCGATCCCTTCGTGGACGCAGGACCAAGACCGCTATGACGATGAAGAGCTTATTCGTGGCGACGTGCCTCCTCGCAGGCGGAAGCGCGGTGGCGCAACCCACCGATGCTCCGGTGGCACCGGCCGAGCCGCAACCGCCGCAAGAGCCACAGCCGCCGCAACCACCGCGCCCTCCGCAGCCTCCGCAGCCGCGTACGGTGAGGGATGAAGGACCTCCGGAGCCGATGGCGGCGCCGGCGCAGCGGCGACCGGAAGGGTTCGCGCTCGGCATCGGTGTCGGGTACCGGTTCCCCACGTCCCTCACGACGCCGAACACCTCCAGCGTTCGGTTTCGCTTCCCCTCCGGCTTAACGCTCGAGCCGACGGTGGTGTTCGCGACCACGTCGCACAGCGAGGATATGGGCACCGCCCGCACGGTCAAGAACACCCAGCTCGGTGTCGGAGCGCTCGCGCGGTTCCCGCTGGTCCGCCGCGGCCGCACCGACCTCGAGCTGCTAGCCGCGGTCGACGTCGACAACCTCAGCACCGACCCCGACGCGGATCAAGCCGACGACGTACGGAGCGTCACGACCGCGAGCATCCGCTACGGCGTCGCGGTGGGCGCCTGGATCACGCCGTCGTTACAGGCCAGCATGTCGGCGACGAACGGGCTCCTGACGTTCGTGAAGGACCGGCAGGAGCAGGGTCTCGACACGGTCACGATCACGACCGACACGACGTTCGGCGTCATCTTCGATCCGACGGTCGTGTTCATGCTGCACCTGTACAACTGATCTGTTGCGCGCGCGCCACACGTCCTGCGGTTCCTGCAGAGCGCGCGATCGAGTGAGACGCTAGGTCCGCGCGAAGATTCACGCGAGGTCGCGGCACGTCTCGTGCTGCTGCGCATCTTCATGCGTCCGCTCATCACAGCCGTGCTCCTCTTCTGTCCCGCGTCGGTGCTCGCAGGTGGTCGTGGCGGTGGCCATCACGGAGGAGGTGGGGCGCTGGGCAAGGTCAGCTCGGGACTCGGAAGCGCCTCGCGCGGTGGCGGCGGTTCGTCGTCGACGGAGTCGAGAGAGGAGCGACGACGCGAGCCGGTCTACGTCGACGCTCCGGTCCCGATCCACGCGAACGGCGGCGTCATCATTCGCCGACGACAGAAGCCGCTGTTGCCTCCACCGCCGGCACACATCGAGGGCTACGTGGGCGCATCGAAGGTCCACGACTCCGACGGCTCGCTGTCGGCGGAGCTCGGCGTCGTCGATGACTGGTTCCGCGTCGATGGCTCGTACACGCGCTACTACGAGGCGCAGCCCGGCATGAACACGCTGACGCTGTCGATGCCGAAGATCACCGGCGGCGTGCGGCTCTACGACGGGCCAGGCTCGAAGATCTACATCACCGCCGGGCTCGTCGGTGCGAAGACGAAGCACGATCAGGTGATGGACAGCTCGTTCGTCGGAGTCACCGGCGGTGTTCGTGTCGTGGTGCCCTCCAGCGATCTCGCGGCGCTCGTCGGCACCGCGGAGGTCATGCTGTTCGAGGACAACGTCACCGCGACCTCGCTGCGCGCGGGCGTTCGCATCGGACCACTCGAAGCGACGCTGCGCCTTCTCGACTTCAACGTCGGCCCACCACTGTGGGGACCGGAGCTCGGTCTTCGGTTCTGAGCAGTTACGAAAAAGTGTTTGACGCGCGCGGCGAGATGCCTTAGTTGTGTGCGCCTCGTCGGGGCGTTTTCATGCGCCCAGGCCAAACCGGCTGCGGTTCGCACGCTCGGTCGACCAGGCAAGGTCGTCACGCGGGCGTGTTCGGAAGGCTTGCTCCGCCTTCACAACGCAGTTCCGGGGGCAAGTGAGTCCTGACGAGACCGGGGTATCAAGGTTCGACTCCTTGCTGCTGCACCTTTCCTTATGCAGCGGTGGCGGAATGGTAAACGCACTGGGCTTGCTCAGCCCGGGTTGCCCCACGTTTTCATAACTTAGCGGCCCACCGATTCGCATTGGCTCGACGTTCGTCGTCGGAGAAGTCGGATCCGTCCACAGCGAGTCTCAGCGGGATCGTTGACTAGGCGATTGACTAGAAGCCGCTCGTTGTTGACTAGACGCGGGGATTTGTGTTGACTAGACACATGAAAATTCATGTCAGCGACGAGACGCTGCGGGCGCTCAGGGCGCCCGAGGACAAGCCGCAACTCATCGCGTTCGACACAAAGCTCACCGGGTTCGGCGTCGTCGTCGGTCAGCGTACCACCACGTTCATCATCAACCGCCGCATCGAGGGAAAGCTCTGCCGCGAGGCGCTTGGAGGATGGAAGGGGCGCGGTGGGGAGTTGGATGCACGCAGCGCTCGCAAGGAGGCGCTCATCCGCCTCGGAAAGATCGAGAACAAGGAAAGCACGCCGGGCGCCGCGAAACGTGCCAGCCGCAGCGGTCCGACGCTCGCCGAGGCGTGCGCTCTGTACATGGACTGGATGCGCAAGGACGGCTGCCGCCCGTCGGCCATCGCGACGGTCGAGCGCGAGATCAGCGAGCGCGGTCGCTACCTCAAGGCATGGGTCACCCGGCCGCTTACCGCGATCACCGGCAAGGACTGCCGGGCACGTCACGAGGCGATCACGAGCGACCACGGTCCTCATGTTGCGAATCGCGTGATGCGAGAGCTGCGAGCCGTATGGAACTACATTGCGAAGGAGGCGAGCGCAGGGATGATCGATGGCGTTGCCGCTGGAACCGTGTTCCCGGGGAATCCCACGATCGCCGTCTTGTGGAACAAGGAGAACGGAACGACCGCGTACGTAGAGCGACGGCGCGAGCCAGTTCCGTGGAGTCGCCTCCCCACGTGGCGCGGAGAGGTGATGAGTCTGGAGAACCCCGTGCGACGCGACTACAACCTGATCGCACTGCTGACGGGACTCCGGCGCAACGACGCTGCGACGATGCGATGGGAACACGCCAACCTCACCGACGACCCGATGCAAACGCGTGTGTGGAACACCAGCAAACAGGCGTGGGAGGAAATCGAACTTGCGCCGCGCATCTTGCTGCGCCCATCGCCGAAGGGGGGAGCGAAGCGGTCGTTTTCGACTCCGCTGTCGAGCGAAATGGTCAAGATCCTCAAGCGAAGGCAAGCGGACAACGCGAGCCTGTTCGACGATGACAAGGGCTGGATCTTCCCGGTGCGCGCACTCAAGGACGATGCGACGAGGAAGCATCGCTGTTACCTGTGCCGCGACCTCGGACTGCCGGAGCACGTCAAGGGCACGCTCACGCACATCGCCGAGCCGAAGGGTCATTTCAAGCACCTCGTCGCTCCCCACCGACTGCGCGACACCTATACGAGCGCACTCGCCGAGATCAACGATCCGCCGCTCTCGCCGTACGTGATCGACGTACTGACCAACCATCGTCCACCCCGGGGCTCGGTCACGGCAGGCTACATCGATCTCTCGACCGATCATCTGGCCGACTGTCAGGAGCGCGTTACGCAGTTCCTCATGGCCAAGATGAAGCCGGCGCCGGACAAGCGGCGCTTCAAGGCGGTCGCGTAGCCGGGTACCTCACCCGCGTTGCTCTTGAACGCACGCGGCGAGAAACGATTCGACGTCAGCGTTGCGGTAACGCACAAGCCGGCCGATCTTGATAAAGCGCGGCCCGCGACCCGAGTAGCGCCAGCTCTGCAGAGTAGATCGCGATACACCGAGGTGGCTTGCGAGTTCGAGTTCCCCAACCAAATCACGGCGGGCGGGCAGCTCCACGCCAGGCGCCGCGGGTACGAGCGTCAACGTCGGCTCCTTCATGACCGTGGCACCGGCACGAGTGGAACGGCGAAGCCGGGCCGCGTCGGAGCGGTGTCCGCGGGCACGACCGAGCGAAGCTTCACGATCGCGAGATCGAGCAGCTGGTCGATCGGCACGCCGCGGAAAGCGGTCACGAGCTGCGCGACTTGGGTCAGCGCCGGTGCGCTCGCGACGGCCGGCACCGGCGCCGGCTCGGGCTCCAGTGAGCGGAGGATCTCGCGACATGCATTCGCGCCCGCGGCGCGCGTTTCATCGGATGCGTCGTGCGCAATCGCGCCCCGAATGGTTTCGATCAGGTGTTCCATGGCTGTGTTCCTTTGCTGAGAGTTAGCGGTGGCGCAGCGACGTGCCCGGCCACGAGCGATGATGTGCGGCGACCGGCACGAGATCGCCGCGCTTCGCGTTGCGCGCGAGCACTGCGCGCAGGTGCGAGAGTTCGTGCAGCGATGCCAGTCCAAGAGACGGAGGTGTTGCCGCGGGAGGCGCTGCTTTCGGCACGCGCCCGCCGTGGTGCCAGACGTAGAAGCCGAAGCCGAGCGCGGCGCCGATCAGAAGTGCGTTTCCTTTGTTCATGGGTTTGTCTCCGTTCAGGCGCGACAGACGCAGTCGCCGTAGGGGTTGATGGGGCCGCCGAGTCCGCTCGGGTTCATCCCTCCTGCCGTGACGACAGGCGTGGTTACGGTGGGCGGCGCTGTCACGACCGCGAGCGTCGGCGGGTTCGACGGCGCAGACGGCGCGAGGCTGGGATCGACCTGGGAGGGCATCGTGATCGTGCCGACAGCGACGAGCGGATCGCGTCCCGCATAGTCCTCGGCCATCAGGA